>NZ_BAAHNO010000036.1:0-25732 GCF_054656615.1 Arthrobacter sp. AD-310
TTGGGTTTGGGGGGGTGGGAGGGGGGGAGAAGAGACAGGACCGGGGGTGCGGCGAGCCACGTGGCTGCCAGCCCCGCCGCTCCGCAGGCTGCCGTGGTGACCGCGTGGCCAAGCCCGTCCGCCCAGGCGGATCGCTGCGAGGCGGCGGTGGCGTTGCGGTCCTGGGCCTGCAGGCCGGCGAGCACCACCGGCGCCACACCGTTGGCGTGGAGTTCGGCGCGGGCATCGAGCGCTGCCGACACGTGCCGGAGCACGCCTGAGCGGAGGACCTGCTCGGCTGTGGCGGACTTGCGGTCGCCCCGGAGCGCCACGGCCGGGGCCACCGCAACACCGGCGGTTCCGGCCAGCAGGACGGCCGGAACCGCGGCGGGGACCAGCAGCCATGTGCCGGCAAGCGCCAGTGCAAAGACGGCGACGGCGGTCGCTGGCGGCAGGACGACGCGGGGCAGGAGGTCGCGGACGGTGTCGACGTCGTCAATCACCGTTCCCAGGACATTGCCGCCCTGGAGCAGGCGGCGCAGGGCAAGCGCGCGGCGGCTTAGCGATTCCCAGAGCCTGCCGCGAAGCCGCGTGAGGGCGGCGAAGACGGCGTCGTGCAGGAGGAGCCGCTCCCAGTACCGGAACACGGCCCGGCCGATGCCAAAGAAGCGGACGCCCACAATCGCGGACAGCAGGTACAGGATCGGCGGCTGCTCGCTCGCGCGGATGATCAGCCAGCCGGAGAGGCCGGACAGGGCGACTGCGAAGACCGCAGCCAGTGTTCCCACCACTGCGGCGGCCACGAACTTGCCCTGGACCGGCCGCAGCAGGGCCGCCAGGAGCCGCGCCGTGCTGTTCGGGTGCGGCGCCGGTGCTGCGCTGCCCGGCAGCGGCTTACTTTCCGCCCCGGGTTCAACCGGGGCAGCGGCGGCGGGGCTGCCTGCTGCAGCCGGAAGCGCCGAAGCCTGGTCCTCCGTGACCCCGTCCGCCTTGTCTCCAACGTTCACCACGTGGCCGGCGAGGGCACGGGTGCGTGCGTTGTGCGCCACCAGGATGACAGTCACCTGTCCGCGGAGCTTGCGGATGGTGTCCTCCACGAGGATCGCTGACTCGTCGTCAAGGTGGGCGGTGGGCTCGTCGAGCAGCAGGACGGTGGCTCCCGCTTCGATCCGCGCCAGCCCCCGTGCGACGGCGACGCGGCGCTGCTCGCCCGGGCTCAGCTCTGCGGGGTGCTTGGCCGCGAGGTGGCCGGCTGCCGCCCGGTCAAGGCACGCCCTGGCGACGGCTTCCGTACGGGCGCGGTCCCGGGCGTTGCGGGCCGGAGCCGACAAGTAGAGGAGCACCTCGTCCAGGACTGTATCCGCAACCATCACGGGGTGCTGCGGGACCCATGCGACCCTGCTCCGGTCCAGGCCTTTCACGCTTCCGGTGATGGTCGTCCCGCCACCATCGCCGATGGTCCCGGCCAGGACACCGAGCACGGTGCTTTTGCCTGCGCCGCTGGGGCCGTCCAGCGCCGTGATCCGGCTTTGCGGGACCTCGAAGGTCAGGGGCCCGACGGCGGCGCCGGACCTTCCGCCGTAGGCCACCGTCAGCGCCGTGACGGTAATGGGGGCTCCCGGACGGCCTGCCGGGGAGGCGGGCAGCGGGCGGGGCTCGGGCGCACCGGTGACCGCGGTGACCTCCGCGAGGGCCGCCCGGCCGTCATCGCTGGCATGGTGGGCGGTCCCCAGCTCGCGCAGCGGCAAATAGCAGTCGGGGGCGAGGATCAGGGCCAGCAGGCCTGCTTCAAGGGGCATGTCGCCATGCACCAGGCGCACGCCGATGAACACCGCCACGACGGCGACCGAGATGGTGGCGATAAGTTCCAGGGCGAGCGCTGACATAAATGCCGTGCGCAGGGTGCCCATGGTGCGGAAGCGGTATTCCTCGGAGATCTCCTCGAGGGCCTTGCGCTGGGCGCTGGCACGGCCCAGGCCCACCAGGACCGGCAGTCCCTTGGCCAGTTCAAGCATGTGGGCCGAGAGCCTGGACAGCGTGGACTGAGCCTCGCGCACCTTGTCTTCGGTGTAGCGGCCGATGAGCACCATAAACAGCGGCACCAGCGGCATGGTGAGGACAATGACCACGGCGCTGACCCAGTCGGCGAACAGGATCCTGGCGCCAAGCAGCATCGGGATGGCAGCGCAGTTCACCAGCGCAGGCAGGAATGATGTGTAGTAGCTGTCCAGGGCGTCCAGGCCGCGCGTGGCCAGGACGGCCAGACCGCCGTCGGCCGGACCGGCTTCCCGCGTCCCGGTCCGCAGGGCACGGGCCAGCAGCCCGGACCGCAGCTCCTCCTTGACGCCCAGGGCTGCGCGGCGGGATGCCACCGCCTGTCCCCAGACGGTCAGGGAGCGCAGGACCACGCCGGCCAGCCCGGGAAGGAGCTGGCTGCCCCAGCCAGGGTCCCCGGCGGCCAGCCCGGCAAGCATGGACGCCACCGCCTGGCCCATGAGCACCAGGGACAAGGCCTTGAGCGCGGCCAGCAGGCCCAGCCAGTAGATGGCGGACCGCGTTGCCGGACCGGCGGGGAATGTTGGGCGCACGTCAGCCCTTCGTTGTGAACGCCTTGGCGGCGACGGCGGGCAGGAAGCTGTGCGCCTGGGGAATCGAGGCGGCGCTGACCCGCCGGCGGAATACCCAGTAGGTCCAGGCCTGGTAGGCGATCACCAGGGGCAGCCCGAAGGCGGCAACGATGCTCATCAGGCCCAGAGTGTAGTCCGAGGACGAGGCGTTGGAAATGGTGAGGTCGAAGGCGGGGTCCAGGGTGGAGGGCAGCACCACGGGAAACACTGCACCGAAGATCGACGTCGTGCCCAGCACCAGGAACGCGCCGAGCGCCAGGAACGCCTTTCCTTCGGCTCCGGAGCGCGCCAGCACCCAGGCGGCAACTGCCGCGGCAACGGCAAGCAGGACCGCGGCCCAGGTCCACGGCTTCCCGTCCAGGACCTGGATGCTGAGCGCCCAGGCCGCGATGGGCAGCAGGAGGACCGGAAGCAGCCGGACGAACCAGCGGCGGGCCCGGTGCCGGACGTCGCCGTCGGTCTTCAGCGCCAGGAACGCCAGGGCGTGGAGCAGCGAGAAGCCAACCACCGCCAGGCCGCCGAGCACCGCATAGCCGCTGAACCAGGCAAGGGGCCCGCCTTCACGGTCGCCGTTGGCGTTCAGCGGAAGACCTGTGGTGGTCAGCGCCAGCGCGGCGCCCACACCGAACGCGGCGAAGAAGGAGCCCACGGCGATGGCCCAGTCCCAACGGGCGCGCCACTGGTCCGTGTCCACCTTCCCGCGGTATTCGAAAGCCACTGCCCGGAAGATCAGGGCAACCAGGACAACGAGCAGGGGCAGGTACAGCGCGGAGAACAGGGACGCGTACCAGAGCGGGAACGCGGCGAAGGTGGCGCCGCCGGCGGTGAGGAGCCATACCTCGTTGCCGTCCCAGACCGGCCCGATGGTGTTCAGCAGGACGCGGCGCTCCGTGTTGTTGCGGGCGAAGGCCTTCATCAGCATCCCGACGCCCAGGTCGAAGCCTTCAAGGAAAAGGTAACCAGTCCACAGCACCGCAATGGCGATGAACCAGATGGTTGGCAGCAGTTCCATGGTGTTGTGTTCCTCTGCTTTGTGTTGGCTGGTTGCTAGTAGGCGAACGCCAGGACGTCGTCCGCGGGCTTGCCGCCCTTGTCCCCGGGCGCCTGGTCTTCGTTTATATCCGCGGGCACGTGGGCGAGTTCCGGCATGGCGGAGACCACGCCGCCGCGGACGTACTTGACCAGCAGCTTCACTTCCACGACCAGGAGGACGGCATAAACCACGGTCAGCGTGACCAGCGAGGCCAGGAGTTCTCCGGCCGAGACGCCGGGAGAGACGGCGGCGGCGGTGAACATAAACACCTGGTCAATGCCGTTGGGGTCGGGGTTGGGGGCCACCACGAACGGCTGCCGGCCCATTTCGGTGAAGATCCAGCCCGCGGCGTTGGCTCCGAAGGGCGCCATGATGCCTAGGACGGCGAGCCGCATAAGCCACGGGGATACGGGTACCGTTCCGCTCCTGGTGAGCCACAGCGCCACAAGCGCGGCCAGCGCGGCGAGCCCGCCGAAGCCGATCATCATCCGGAAGCCCCAGTAGGTGACCTCCATGACGGGCAGGTAGTCGATTTCCTGGCCGGCCCGTTCACCGTAGATCGGGTTGTCCGGCAGGTAGGTGCCGTAGTTTTCCTTGTACTCGGGCAGCAGGGTGTTTACGCCCTTCACCTCGGTGGTGAAGTCGCCCTTGGCCAGGTAGGAGAGGATGCCGGGTACTTCGATCAGCGCCACGATGTCGTCGCAGTTCTGGGCGCCCAGGTTTCCGATGCTCAGGACGGAGAAGCCGGTGCCGTCGTGGCACGCTGCCTCGGCCGCTGCCATCTTCATGGGCTGCTGCTCAAACATCAGCTTGCCCTGGAGGTCGCCGGTGACGGCGGTACCGGCAAAGGAGATCATGGCGACCACTGCCCCGATGCGCAGGGACCGGAGCCAGACTGTGTGGTCACCGCGGTCGCGGCCGGGGATGGTTGTGGACGCGCCCGGGATGACCTTGCCGTCAGCGCCAACGGTGTCAACGCCGTCGCGCCGCCTGCGCCAGAGGTGGTACCAGGCGATGCCGAGCAGGAATCCGCCGGCAACGGCGAGGGCGCCGAAGAGTGTGTGGGGCACAGCCACCAGTGCGGTGTTGTTCGTAAAGACGGCCCAGGCGTCCGTCATGACGGGCCGGCCGTCCACCATCTCGACGCCAACCGGATGCTGCATCCAGCTGTTGGCCACGATGATGAAGTAGGCGGAGAACATGGAGCCAACCACGGCCACCCAGAGGCAGGCGAGGTGGATGCCCGGCTTGAGCTGCTTCCAGCCGAAGATCCACAGGCCCAGGAACGTGGACTCCACGAAGAAGGCCAGGAGTGCCTCAAGCGCCAGGGGGGCGCCGAAAACGTCGCCCACAAACCGGCTGTACTCGCTCCAGGCCATCCCGAACTGGAACTCCTGCACGATGCCGGTTGCTACACCCATGATGAAGTTGATCAGGAAGAGCTTTCCCCAGAACTTCGTCATCCGGAGGTACTCGGGCTTTCCGGTGCGGTGCCAGACGGTCTGCATAATGGCCACCACCAGGCCGAGGCCGATGGTCAGCGGCACCATCATGAAGTGGTAGACCGTGGTGATACCGAATTGCCAGCGTGCGATTTCCAAGGCGTCCAAGGCAGGTCCCTCTGTAGGCCAGTGCATATCTTCTACGTTGCGTAGAAGATCTAACTTCTACCGAGTGTAGAACAACTTTTCGATCCTTGGAAACCAGATTGTTATCTTGCGGAGCGGCGCGCAAGAGACAATTCCGTTACGTGTTCTACCCGACGTAGAAAGTGCGGAGTTTTCGGGGTAAATTTGTATCCGTAGTTGAAGCACGCGCGCAGTCACCGGCACCCTGGTGCACGGTGCGGGGAACAAAGGAAGATGCAATGGCTAGTCTTGGTGAACTGGAACGGGCAGTGATGGACCTGCTCTGGGCGGGCCAGGAAGCGGCTACGGCAAACACTCTGCGGGACCAGCTGGCCCGCACCTCCGCGGGCCAGGGCGGCACCGCGCATGAAGGCAAGGAACTGGCGGTTACCACCGTGCTCACCGTGCTCTCCCGGCTGGAAAAGAAAGGGCTGGTGGAGCGCGAACGCGGCACGCGCCCGCACCGCTACCAGGCTGTCTCCAGCCGCGAGGAACATACCGCGGAACTGATGCATGAAGTCCTGGGCTCCGCCCCGGACCGTGAAGCCGTGCTGGCACGCTTCATTGGCTCCGTTTCAGAGGGTGAAGCCGAAACGCTGCGCAAACTGCTTGGGCACCTCTAGCGGACCATGTTCTGGGCCTCTTACCTGCTGGCGGTCCTGGCGATAGTACTGGCGTGGCCGGTACCGATCCTCCTGTCCCGCGCGCAGTGGCCCGCCCGCTCGCCTTTCACGGCGATGCTCCTCTGGCAGGCGATCGCCCTGGCCGGTGGCCTGTCCATGATCGGCGCCATGCTGGTCTACGGCCTGGAACCTATCGGGGACAACCTCATCTCCGGGCTCCGTGCGCTTGCCGGGATGGTGTTGTTCAACGCCCCCACCACTGCCTTGGGGTTCTGGCATATCTTTGCCCTTTCGGCGGCGGCACTGCTGACCGCCCACCTGGTGTTCACCCTGCTGCTGACCTACTACAAGATTGAGCGGCAGCGCCGGCGCCACCGCGAACTGCTGGCCCTGCTGGCCTCACCGTCGGGGCAGGACGCCGCGACCCTGGTGATCAGCCACGACTCCCCTGTTGCCTATTGCCTGCCCGGCGGTTCGCGCTCGGTGACCGTGCTGTCCGACGGCCTGATGGCCGCCCTGGAACCTGCCGAACTGCGCGCCGTCCTGATTCATGAGAACGCGCACCTCAGCCAGCGGCACCACCTGCTCCTGTGGGCCTTCGCAGCCTGGCGGCAGGCCCTCCCGTGGCTTCCGACCACACGGCTGGCCCAGGAGTCGGTGAACTCGCTGATCGAAATGCTGGCCGACGACGTGGCGCTCAAGACCGAGAGCAAGGCAACGCTGATTAAGGCGATCGCGATTGTGGCAAGCGGCACTCCCCAGGCCGGGGACCGGCCCGACCTCCGTCAGGCATCTCCGGGCGTTGGCCTCTCCGGACTGGACGCGGCAACAGCGGGCGCCGGGTCGGATTCAGCCCGCACCACCGCATCCCGTGTAAGCCGGCTGCTGTCGCCCCAGCCCCAGCTCCCCGCCGTCGTGCGCAATGCGGTGCTGGCGTGCTGCGTGCTGCTGCTGGCACTCCCCACGGCCCTGCTGGTGGTGCCCGGCCTGCTCGGTTGACCCCCGGTATCAGGCGTCGATGCGTTCCCGGTCCAGGCTGGCCGCGCCGGCGATGATGAAGTCCTTGCGCGGTGAGACGTCCGAGCCCATCAGCAGGTCGAAGATCTCTTCCGCCTGCTTCGCGTTCTCGATGCCCACCTTGCGCAGGGTCCGGTGGCGCGGGTCCATGGTGGTTTCAGCCAACTGTTCGGCGTCCATTTCACCCAGGCCCTTGTAGCGCTGGATAGGTTCCTTGTACCGCTTGCCTTCCTTGGCCAGGCGTGCAAGGAGGACATGCAACTCGGCCTCGGAGTAGGTGTAGATCATCTCGTTGGCCTTCTGGCCGGCGTTGATCACCTCGACCCGGTGCAGCGGGGGCACCGCGGCGAAAACCCTTCCCTCATCGATCATGGGGCGCATGTAGCGGAAGAACAGCGTCAGCAGCAGGGTGCGGATGTGGGCGCCGTCGACGTCGGCGTCAGTCATCAGGATGACCTTGCCGTAGCGGGCTGCGCTGATGTCGAAGCTGCGGCCCGAACCGGCCCCCACCACCTGGATCAGGGCCGCGCATTCGGCATTGGAAAGCATGTCCCCCACCGAGGCCTTCTGCACGTTCAGGATTTTGCCGCGGATGGGCAGCAGCGCCTGGAAGTCGGAGGACCGGGCGAGCTTGGCGGTTCCCAGCGCGGAGTCGCCTTCCACGATGAAGAGTTCGGAACGTTCGACGTCGTCCGTCCGGCAGTCGGCGAGCTTGGTGGGCATGGACGACGTTTCCAGCGCGTTCTTCCGGCGCTGTGTTTCCTTGTGCACGCGGGCGGAGATGCGCGACTTCATCTCGTTGACGATCTTTTCGAGCAGCAGCACGGACTGTGCCTTGTCGTTGCGGTTCGAGGAGGTGAGTTTTGCGGTGATTTCCCGCTCCACGACCTTGGAGACGATGGCACGGACCGCCGAGGTGCCCAGGATTTCCTTGGTCTGGCCCTCGAACTGGGGCTCGGCAAGGCGGACGGTCAGCACCGCCGTGAGGCCGGCGAAGATGTCGTCCTTTTCGATCTTGTCATTGCCGGCCTTGAGCTTGCGTGCGTTGTTCTCAACCGCTTTCCGGAAGGTCTTTACCAGTGCCTGTTCGAATCCGGACTGGTGGGTGCCGCCCTTGGGCGTGGAGATGATGTTGACGAAACTGCGGACGGTGCTGTCATAGCCGATGCCCCAGCGCAGGGCCACATCCACCTCACAGTCGCGTTCCACTTCAGCCAGCTGGCTGTGGCCGCGTTCATCCAGGACCGGAACAGTCTCCTTGAACTTTCCCGATCCGTGGATCCGCCAGACGTCGGTGACGGCGGGGTCCGCGGCCAGGAAGTCGACGAACTCGGAGATGCCGCCGTCGTGGTGGAACACCTCCTCGTGCGGGCCTGCCTCGCCCGGCGTCCCGGCAACGCGGCGCTCGTCGCGGACAGTGAGCTTGAGCCCGGGGACCAGGAATGAGGTCTGGCGGGCGCGGGACGCGAGTTCGTCGTAGGAGAACTTGGCGTCCGGGGTGAAGATCTGGCGGTCGGCCCAGTAACGGATCCGTGTGCCGGTGACGCCCCGCTTGGCCTTCCCCACCACATCGAGGACTGAGTCCTCAATAAAGGGGGTGAACGGCGCGGCGGGGTCAGCCCGGGAGCCGGGGTCCTGGAACCTGCCGGGCTCGCCGCGCCGGAACGACATCTTGTAGGTCTTGCCGCCACGGTCCACCTCAACGTCCAGCCGGGACGAGAGGGCGTTCACGACCGAGGCACCCACACCGTGCAGGCCCCCGGACGCCGTGTACGAGCCGCCGCCGAATTTGCCGCCCGCGTGGAGCTTGGTGAACACCACTTCGACGCCGGTGAGACCCGTTTTTGGTTCCTTGTCGATGGGGATGCCGCGCCCGTCGTCGTGGATTTCCACGGAGTTGTCCGCGTGCAGGATGATCTTGATGTCATGGCCGAAGCCGGCCAGCGCCTCATCCACGGAATTGTCGATGATTTCCCAAAGGCAGTGCATGAGGCCGCGCGAATCGGTGGAACCGATGTACATGCCCGGGCGCTTGCGGACGGCTTCCAGGCCCTCCAGCACGGATAGGTGCCGGGCGGTGTACTCAGAACTTGGTGCCACGGGTGTTGAACTCCTTCGGGATAAAGCGGGCGCCCAAAAGCGCTCCCTCTAGGGTAGTCGGCCCGGGCCCCGACCGCCGTTTGCCACACCTGGGACCCGCTGTGGAGCGCGCCACTCCGCAGATCCCGCCGGCATGTGGGCCAATCTTGACTGAACCTTTCGGATACGCGCACAGCGAACTTGCCCCATCCTTGCGATGGTTTAGATACGAATACTGGTTATATAGACGTACAGATCTACTAAGGAGGCCGATATGACAACAGCAGTGGCAGACCGCACACTTAACGCCCTCGACCGTTGCGATCGTTGCGGAGCCCAGGCATATGTCCGGGTTGTACTCGAGTCCTCCGGCGGTGAGCTGCTTTTCTGCGGCCACCATGCGCGTGCAGTCGAAGCGACGCTCAAGCCTTTGAGCTCCGACTGGCATGACGAAACGGCGAAGCTTCACGAGAAGGCAGCCGTAGAAGTCGACTAAGTACCACGAAAGAATGGGCCCCTCCACCTGGAGGGGCCCATTCTTTGTTAAGCGGCTTCCGGCTTCCGCCGCTGGCAGCCATTAACGGGGAGCGGGTTGCCGCGCAGCGCCCTCGCAAGGGCGCTGCGGGGCAACCCGCAACGTATCTTCTCCTGGTTTAGTCCAGGTAGTCCCGGAGCACCTGCGACCGCGACGGGTGGCGGAGCTTGGACATGGTCTTCGATTCGATCTGGCGGATCCGCTCACGCGTAACTCCGTAGACCTTGCCGATTTCGTCTAAAGTCTTCGGCTGTCCGTCGGTCAGGCCGAACCGCATGGCCACCACGCCGGCTTCACGTTCGGACAAGGTGTCCAGCACCGAATGCAGCTGCTCCTGGAGCAGCGTGAAGCTCACGGCGTCGGCCGGCACAACCGCTTCAGAGTCCTCGATCAGGTCACCGAACTCGGAGTCGCCATCCTCACCCAACGGGGTGTGGAGCGAAATCGGCTCGCGGCCGTACTTCTGGACCTCGACCACCTTTTCGGGGGTCATGTCCAGCTCCAGGGCCAGCTCTTCCGGGGTGGGTTCGCGGCCGAGGTCCTGGAGCATCTGGCGCTGCACACGGGCGAGCTTGTTGATGACTTCAACCATGTGGACCGGGATGCGGATGGTGCGGGCCTGGTCGGCCATGGCGCGGGTGATGGCCTGGCGGATCCACCATGTGGCGTACGTGGAGAACTTGAAGCCCTTGGTGTAGTCGAACTTCTCCACGGCACGGATCAGGCCCAGGTTGCCTTCCTGGATGAGGTCCAGGAACAGCATGCCGCGGCCGGTGTAGCGCTTCGCCAGCGAAACCACGAGGCGAAGGTTGGCCTCCAGCAGGTGGTTCTTGGCGCGCTTGCCGTCGTGGATGATGAACTCGAGCTCGCGCTTGTACTTGGGATCCATGGATCCGTCGTCGGCGGCGATCTTCTCTTCGGCGAACAGTCCGGCTTCGATCCGGAGTGCAAGGTCCACTTCCTGCTCGGCGTTGAGCAGTGCGACCTTACCAATCTGCTTCAGGTAATCCTTGACGGGGTCCGCGGTGGCGCCGGCAGACATGACCTGCTGCACCGGGGCGTCGTCGTCGTCGGCATCGGAGTAGACAAAGCCCTTGCCGCTGCCGGCTACGGCCTTGGCAGGCTCGTCTTCGGCGTCGGTGTCCGCGTCGGAATCCTCGACCGTATCCGGTTCTTCGAGGGCCGTCTCGTCAAATTCCTCTTCGACGTCCTCTGCGTCATCGGGGTCAACGTCACCGGCGGAAGCCTTGTTGGCGGCCTCGGCTGCAGCCTTGGCACCGGGCTTGGGCCCGCGTTTCTTGGGCTCGCGCTTGCCGTCCGCAGCCTTGGTGGCTGCCCGCTTTGCGGGGGCCGCAGCCTGCTTGTCCTCGGCGGACAATGCGTCCTGGGCGGCGGGGTCCTTCTTCGTGGAAGACGGGGTCACAGAAAACCTTTCTAGCGGTGGTCTGTGGAATCACCATACGGGTAACACCACTATGACCCTGTCAAGTCCGTGGTGGAAACCAAGCGCCACCACGGCCGGCAGAGTCTGTAATAGTCAACTGCCGGGGCGGCCCGAATGTTCCCCGCAAGGCCCATCGGAAAGCGCTCGATACACGGACCCAACCGGGTCTCGCCAACCATTGTCTCATGTTTTCGGCCGATAGGCCCTCCCCGTCCCCTAATGAGTACACCCGCCCGGGCAAGGTTCAGGGATCCCCGCCGCACGCGCCGGCCCTTCAGAATTTCTGCCAGGCCGCCTCCTTCCGGCCTGCCCAGCCGCAGATGACACCCCGGCCCACGATCTCCAGCAGGAGCTCGGCCAGCCGGTACCCGGGTTCAATAGCCAGGGCTTCGGAAAGGTAGGCGGCGGCATAGGAACCACGGCCCCGGCACCAGGAGATCCAGCCGCGCAGGGTCAGCGAGGCTGCAGCAGCGGGGCCACCCGGAAGCGCAAGCTGCTCGAGGACCAGGTCAAGCGCATTAAGCCGGCTCCAGTCAGGGACCGCAGGTCCGGAACCCATCAGCACATCCCCGTAGCGGGGAACAGTGTCCCGCGCTCCTTCCTCCTGCGCCGTTTCTTCCGGCGCCGATTCCTCCTGCGCCGATTCCTCCTGCGCCGTTTCCTCCTGCGGAGTGCTTGCCGAGTCCCGTGCCCGGCAGGCCACGAGAGGTGGGACGACGTGGAATCCGTCACCGTCGTGGAGGATTCCGAACTGGTTCGCCCCGGCTTCGGCGGCGTGCTTCCCGGCGGCGGCCATGACCAAAAGGGCGTCCCGCCACGCCGGCACCAGGAGCGTTGCCCGGAGGAACCCGTCGCGCTCCACCTCCGGGAGCCATGCTCCGCCGTCGGGCCGGCCAAGCAGCGCCTCCCAGGCCGCCAGGATGGCACGCAGCTGCGCACGGCTGTTCCGCTGCCCGTCCAGCACCTCCGACCAGGACACCTCCGATTCCTGGACAGCCTTCCGGTAGAGGCTGTTGACGGGAGGGGCGGCCCGGGGCTTCCGCCCGGGCGCCGGGCCCACGCTGCTGCCGCGGTACACCATCTCGGCGTTGACGGCACTGTCCAGGATCATCTGGAGGGGCCGGCCCTGCGGCGGACAGCAGGAAGGATCGATGCAGTAGGCCTCCCGCCAGTAATCGGCGCCGACGTACCAGGCCTCGCGCACGGGGACGGTGGTTTGGAGTGCCGAGTCCAGCGCCGCAAGCAGGAGACCGTACGTGGCCGCCGCCGCCCCTGCCGCATTACCGGTGAAGAAGGCCAGCAGGCTGCCATCGGCTTCCTTATCGGCATCAAGGTAGCCGCGGACCATGCGGATGTACTTTGCGGGTGCGGCCAGGACCCGCGGCCCCGGGAGGTCCAGCCGCAGCGTGGCCCCCAGCCGGTTGCCGTGCATCGTAATGGCTACGAGGCTGGACTCAGGCCAGTAGCCCAGGGAGTGGGGAATAAAGCCCAGGATGTCCTGGGGCCCGGAGATTACCAAGTGGTCTGGAGCTGTCATGGCTCCAGCATTCGCCGCTGGAAAGCATGGTTGAAGGGCCGGCCGCTGCTAAGTGGACAAGTCCGGCAAACCCGCCCGGTGGAGGACTAGTCGCCGTCCCTGCCGCCGGTGTCGGTCGGCGCGGTCTGCCGGCGGCGGGCAAGGTTCTCCCGGCGCTGCCGTGCCAGCGCAGCCCGCAGCGGCGGAACCACTATGCCTTGGGCTGCCATCTGCCGTCGAACCTTCCGCCGGCAGGCCAGCACGGCAACTGCGCCGAAGGCCAGCAGCACGAAGTGGACGCTAAGGGCGATCCTGAACGGGTCCAGCCCGTAGAGGACGCCGTTGGAGTAGCCGCTGGCGTACAGCACGTCCAGCACCAGCCCGACCAGGAAGATGGTTACGAGCGCAGCGATGAATCCGCCGACGTTCACGATGCCGGTGGCTGTTCCGATGCGGTGCGCGGGGTTGAAGGTACGCGCGAAGTCGAAGCCGATCATGGATCCGGGCCCGCCGATGGCAAGGACCACCACCAGCCCGGCCAGCAGCCATAAGGGAGCCCGTCCCGGAGTCAGCAGGACCGCCGCCCACGCCGCCGCCGTGGCGGCAGCGATCAGGAGGACCATGGTGGAACGACGCAGCGGATGCCGCGAGACGAAGCGGCCGATGAACGGCCCAACGGCCATGCCGGCAGCAACATAGAGGCCCATCAGGGCGGCCACCGTGCCAGCGTCCAGGCCCTGCCCGGAGATCAGGAAGGGATAGCCCCAGGTCATGGCAAATACCGTGCCGCTGAACTGGATGGTGAAGTGGCTCCACATTCCCAGCCGGGTCCCCGGCTGCCGCCAGGCACGGGCAAGGGAAACGCCGGTGGCTTTGAGTCCCTGCTGAACCTCCGGCCGCTCGGAGCCGGCCGGGACGTCCTTCAACACTGCAACAACCAGCACGGCCGCCACTGCAGACAGGCCCGCCAGCATGAGGAACGCCGGAGTCCATCCGGCCTGATGCAGGACGAACGCGAACGGGATGACGCTGACCAGCTGGCCCAGCTGGCCCGTCATGCCTGTCAGCTGGGTGACCAGTGGAACCCGGCCGGGTGCGAACCACAATGGAATGAGCCGGATCACGGAGATGAACGTCATGGCGTCGCCCGCGCCGACCAGGACCCTGCCCAGCACACCGCCGGGAATGCTGTCCGCGAAAGCCAGCTGGAGCTGGCCCATTCCCATGAGCAGGGCACCGCCGGCGATCATGGCGCGGGACCCGAACCGGTCCACCAGGAGCCCCACCGGGATCTGGAGTCCGGCGTACACCAGCAGCTGCAGCACCGTGAAAAAGGAGATTGCGGATGCTGTGGCGTTGAACCGCTCGGTGGCCTCAAGGCCCACCACCCCGAAGGACGTGCGCTGGGACACGGCCACCAGGTACCCGAAGATTCCGATGGTCCAAATCAGCCAGGCGCGGGGTGCAGTCACGTCTTCATTATGCCCGCCGGCCCCTGGCGGACCCGGCAGCCGCCCGGCGCGGTGACGCAGTGCCGCTACTGCGCGGGGTTCTCCCGGGCAAGGTAGGCCTCGACGGCGGCACCCAGCACGTCGGCGTCGGGCAGTTCGTCATTTTCGTCGGCAAGAAGCGATCGCCGCACAATGCCGTCCGCCTTTTCGTCGTAGCGGGTTTCCAGTCGGGAAACCACCTGCTGGACTTCTTCCGAGGCATCGATCTGCTCGGCGATCTGGCGGCTGACCTCCCGCCCGGCCTCCCGCAGCCGGTCCGTGGGCAGCATCAGGGACGTTGCCGCGCCCAGGTATTCAAGCCCTGCGACGGCGGCTGTGGGGTATTCCGCTTCGGCAAGGTAGTGCGGTACATGGATGACGTAGCCGGCAACGTTCCGCCCGGCTTCGACCAGGCGGAGTTCCAGGATGTGCCCCACAGCCGCGGGCACCTCCACGGTGGGCTTCCACACGGAAATGCCCTCGATCAGCTCAGGCCTGTTGCCGTGCACGGTGACGCCGACAGGCCGCGTGTGCGGCACCGGCATGGGGATGGAGTGGATCCAGGTGACCAGGTTGACGTCGAGTTTCTCCACGATGTCCACCACGGCGCGGGCGAACCGTTCCCACTGCAGGTCCGGTTCGAAGCCGGCGAGGAGCAGGAACGGGTTGCCCAGGCCGTCGACGAGGCGGTACAGCGCAAGCCGCGGTTCCTGGTAGTCCTGCAGGTGGTCCTCAACGAAGGTCAGGTGCGGCCGGCGGGACCGGTAGTCGATCAGCTGGTCGGCGTCGAACACCGCGACGGGCTTGGCGTCCAGCGAATCCAGCAGTTCCGCGTTGATCTGCTTCACGACATGCCCGGCGTCGGCGAACCCGGTGAAGCCCATCACCAGGTTCAGCCCGCGGAGTTCGGGGCTGTGGAACAGCTCAATGTTGGTCGCATACAGCGATTCGGGGTCCAGCAGCGAGCCGGAGATCCGTTCAAGCACGGCATGGTCCTTTCACGGGTGCGGGATGACATCAATTACAACGCGGTCCGGCGGCCGGGCATTCCGGCAGCAGGTGTGGCGCACGTCTCAAGAGATTCTGCCGGCGGGCCGCCGAAGGGCTACGATCGGAACTGGCCTGCCGGACGGCCTTGCGCCTTCCCGGATCACGTCCACGACGGCGGTATCCGGGCCTCCCTGGCAGGACGCCGAACATGCATCCTGCCCGAACCGTCTTTCGAGAATTGAGGACTCATCCCTGTGGTCACGAATACTGAAATCAACCTTAGTACCCTCTCCCGCGACCTGAAGAAGAGCCCCAGTGACGCAGTGGTTATCGGTGTCGGGAAGGGAAGCGACGGACCGGTCCTGCTCGACAACCCGCTCACCGCCAAGTCCGCCGAGGCCATCACCGACTCCCTCACTTCTCTCGGCGTGACAGGAGCAGCGGACCAGATCGTCCGCCTGCCCGGCCTTCCCGAAACCGGCGCCGGAATCCTGGTGCTGGCGGGTGTCGGCAAGGTCGGCGACGCCACCCCGCTTACCGGCGAGGCCCTCCGCCGTGCGGCCGGTTCCGCCGTCCGGCAGCTCGCCGGCCTCGGCACGGTCGCCCTTGCCCTGCCGACGGCGACGGCAGCCGACGTCGAGGCCGTCGCGGAGGGTGCCGCGCTGGGCGCCTACTCGTTCACCCGGTTCCGGTCCTCGAAGGACGGCCTGAAGGACCCCGTCCGCAACGCCGTCATCTTCACCGATGTCCAGGACCACCAGGCCCTGGACGCCGCCCTCGTGCGCGCCCGGCTGATCGGCAAAGCCGTCAACGCCACCCGCTCGCTCGTCAACACGCCGCCCAGCCACCTGTATCCCGAAACGTTCGCCGAGGCGGCCAAGGAGCTCGCCAAGGGACTGCCCGTCAAGGTGACCGTATGGGATGAAAAGCGCCTGGAGAAGGAGGGCTTCGGCGGCATCATGGGCGTCGGCAAGGGCTCATCCCGGCAGCCGCGCCTTGTCAAGGTGGAGTACTCCCCCGCAAAAGCCACGTCGAAGATCGCCCTGGTGGGCAAGGGCATCACCTTCGACACCGGGGGCATTTCGATCAAGCCGGCGTTGGGCATGGGCGACATGAAGAGCGATATGGCCGGTGCCGCCGTCGTCCTTAATACGGTCCTGGCACTCGCAGGCCTGGGCCTGCCCGTCAAGGCCACCGCATGGCTGTGCATAGCCGAGAACATGCCGTCCGGCGCCGCATCCCGCCCCGCCGACGTCCTCACCATGTACGGCGGCAAGACGGTTGAGGTACTGAATACCGACGCCGAGGGCCGCCTGGTCATGGCCGACGGCATTGTGGCGGCCAGCCGCGAGTACCCGGACGCCATCATCGACGTCGCCACCCTCACCGGCGCCCAGCTCATCGCGCTCGGCAACCGGACCGCAGGCGTCATGGGCAACGACGGCGTCACGGCTGCGCTCAAGGCCGCCGCCGACCGGGCCGGCGAGCTGGTCTGGCCCATGCCGCTGCCAGAGGAACTGCGCCCCAGCCTCGACTCGCAGGTGGCGGACCTGGCCAACATCGGCGAACGCCACGGGGGCATGATGACCGCGGCCGTGTTCCTCCAGGAGTTCGTGGGTGACGACAAGCAGGGCAAGCAGATTCCGTGGGCCCACATCGACATCGCCGGTCCGTCGTTCAACAACGGCAGCCCGTACGGCTACACGCACAAGCAGGGCACCGGATGCACGGTCCGGACCCTGGTGGCGTACGTGGAAGACATCCTGGCCGCCGCCTCCTGAGGCGCGCCGCAGGGCGGTTCGCAGCGTTGTGGCGGGGGTGATCCTTCTGCCACAACGCCGCGTGACACTCGACACAAAGCGCTCCACAAACACTGTGCCAAGGTGGAGCATGGATAAGTGGTTCGCTAAGGTGAACCACGGTAGTCACAAATGCAAGAGAATTGGCCTGCTGACATAATCGCGGCAGGGCAAAATCCAAGACCAGATGATGCGCGGCAGAAACGCGTCATCGTTCACGCGAGGGAGCGTTTAAGTGGCCGATCAGGCAACTGCGCAAGAATTCGACATCCTGGTGCTCGGCGGCGGAAGCGGCGGATACGCCGCCGCGCTGCGGGCAGTACAGCTTGGCTTCACCGTCGGCCTCGTGGAGAAGGCAAAGCTGGGGGGCACCTGCCTCCACAACGGCTGCATCCCCACCAAGGCCCTGCTCCACTCGGCCGAACTGGCCGACCACGCCCGTGACTCCGCCAAGTACGGCGTGAACGTCACGCTGGACAGCATCGACATCACCGCGGTCAACGCGTACAAGGACGGCATCATCGCCGGCAAGTACAAGGGCCTGCAGGGCCTGATCAAGTCCAAGGGCATCACCGTCATCGAAGGTGAGGGCAAGCTGCAGGGCACCGACACCATCGTGGTGAACGGAACCGCCTACAAGGGCAAGAACATCATCCTGGCCACGGGTTCCTACTCGCGCACCCTCCCCGGCCTGGAGATCGGCGGCAAGGTCATCACCTCCGACCAGGCCCTGACCATGGACTCCATTCCCAAGAGCGCCATCATCCTGGGTGGCGGCGTCATCGGCGTCGAGTTCGCGTCCGTGTGGAAGTCGTTCGGCGTGGACGTCACCATCGTCGAAGGCCTGCCCTCCCTCGTTCCGAACGAGGACGCCACGATCGTCAAGAACTTCGAGCGCGCCTTCAAGAAGCGCGGCATCAAGTTCTCCACCGGCGTCTTCTTCCAGGGCGTGGAGCAGAACGAAAACGGCGTCAAGGTCACCCTGGTGGACGGCAAGACGTTCGAGGCCGACCTCCTCCTGGTCGCCGTGGGCCGTGGCCCCGTCACTGCCAACCTGGGCTACGAGGAAGCCGGAATCACCATCGACCGCGGCTTTGTCATCACCAACGAGCGCCTGCACACCGGCGTGGGCAACATCTACGCGGTGGGCGACATCGTCCCGGGCGTCCAGCTCGCACACCGCGGCTACCAGCAGGGCATCTTCGTAGCCGAGGAAATCGCCGGCCTGAAGCCGGTGATCGTCGAGGACATCAACATCCCCAAGGTCACGTACTCCGAGCCTGAAATCGCCACCGTGGGCTACACCGAAAAGGCCGCCAAGGAAAAGTTCGGCGACGACCAGGTGCAGACCCAGGAATACAACCTGGCCGGCAACGGCAAGAGCTCCATCCTGGGCACTTCCGGCCTCGTCAAGCTGGTCCGCCAGAAGGACGGCCCCGTAGTGGGCGTCCACATGATCGGCGCCCGCATGGGCGAGCAGGTGGGCGAGGCCCAGCTGATCGTCAACTGGGAAGCCTACCCCGAGGATGTGGCCCAGCTGCTGCACGCCCACCCAACCCAGAACGAGTCGCTGGGCGAGGCCCACCTGGCACTCGCGGGCAAGCCGCTCCACGGCTGATTTTCCGCAGCACCCTCGGGCCTGGTGCACCGGCGCCGAAGACCGGACGCACCAGGCCCACCATCCGGCAGCATTCCAATCGCACTAAAGATCAATAAGGAGAACGGGGACGACATGTCTGAATCCGTTAACTTGCCCGCCCTCGGTGAGAGCGTCACCGAAGGAACCGTCACCCGCTGGCTCAAGCAGGTAGGTGACCGGGTAGAGGTGGACGAGCCGCTGCTCGAGGTCTCCACCGACAAAGTAGACACTGAAATCCCCTCTCCTGTAGCTGGCGTGATTGAGGAAATCCTGGTCGCTGAGGACGAAACAGCCGAAGTTGGCGCCCCGCTGGTGCGCATCGGCGACGGCTCCGGCGGCGGATCCGCCCCGGCCGAAGAGGCACCTGCCGCTGCACCGGCGGAGGAAGCTCCCGCCCAGGAGGCACCTGCTGCTGCCCCCGCCGAAGGAGCGCCGGCCCAGGAAGCCCCCGCCCAGGAGGCACCGGCAGCCGGCGGCGAAGGCCACGAGGTCACCCTCCCGGCACTCGGCGAAAGCGTCACCGAAGGCACCGTCACCCGCTGGCTGAAGGCCGTGGGCGACACCGTTGAAGTTGATGAGCCCCTGCTGGAAGTTTCCACCGACAAGGTGGACACCGAAATCCCGTCGCCGGTAGCCGGCACGCTCCAGGAAATCCGGGTCAACGAGGACGAGACCGCCGAGGTTGGCTCCGTCCTGGCCGTCATCGGTTCCGGCGCCGCCGCTGCTCCGGCCGAGGCACCCGCCGCAGCTCCCGCACCGCAGGCAGCTCCTGCACAGGAAGCACCCGCTCCCGCGGCACCGAAGCAGGAAGCCCCTGCCCCCGCCCCGGCTCCGGAAGCCCCCAAGGCTGAGGCGCCCAAGCAGGAAGCACCTGCTCCGGCACCGCAGGCCGCACCGGCACCGGCAGCGCAGGCTCCTGCAGCCAACGGCTCCGAGTCCGGCTACGTGACCCCGCTGGTCCGCAAGCTGGCCAACCAGCACGGCGTGGACATCGCGTCCCTCTCCGGCACCGGAGTCGGCGGCCGCATCCGCAAGCAGGACGTCATCGCCGCCGCCGAGGCCAAGGCCGCCCCCGCAGCCGCTCCGGCAGCACAGGCAGCCCCCGCCCCGGCAGCCGCCGGCACTTCCGGCGCAGTCTCCTCCCTGCGCGGGACCACGCAGAAGGCTCCGCGCATCCGCCAGGTCATCGCCCGCCGCATGCGCGAGTCCCTCGAGATCTCCACGCAGCTGACCCAGGTCCACGAAGTGGACATGACCAAGGTGGCAAAGCTGCGTGCCCGGGCCAAGAACTCGTTCCAGGCCCAGAACGGCACCAAGCTGACGTTCCTGCCCTTCATCGCCAAGGCCGTGGCCGAAGCCCTCAAGCAGCACCCCAAGCTCAATGCTGCCTACGACGAGGACAAGCAGGAGATCACCTACCACAACGCCGAGCACCTCGCGATCGCCGTCGACACCGACAAGGGCCTGCTGGTTCCGGTCATCTCTGACGCCGGCAACCTGAACCTCGCCGGCCTGGCCGGCAAGATCGCCGACGTCGCAGCACGCACCCGCGACGGCAAGATCGGCCCGGACGAGCTGTCGGGCGGCACGTTCAGCATCACCAACATCGGTTCGGTCGGTGCCCTGTTCGACACCCCGATCATCAACCAGCCGCAGGTGGGCATCCTGGGCACCGGCGCGATCGTCAAGCGGCCCGTGGTGGTCTCCGACGAAAACGGGGACGACTCGATCGCCATCCGCTCCATGATGTACCTGTCGCTGACCTACGACCACCGCCTGGTGGACGGCGCGGACGCGGGCCGTTTCCTCCAGACCCTGAAGGCACGCCTCGAGGAAGGCGCCTTCGAAGCGGACCTGGGACTGTAGCAGCCGTTCACGAACGACGGCGGTGCGCGCCATCGGTGGGAAAACCTCCTGTGGCGCGCGCCGCCGTCGTCGTTTAACCGCCCGCGGCAGCCGCACCGCACGGGCCGGCCATCCTTACTACCAGCCGTAGAAGAACTGGCTACACTGGTCCCATGAACATCGTCTATAACATTGTGGTTTTCCTGCACATCGTCGGCGCCGCCATGATCGTGGGAATCTGGATCGGGCAGATGAAGAAGCCTACCGTCCACCCGCGCCAGTTCGACGGCGCCATGCTGCAGCTCTTCACCGGCGTCGTCCTCATGGGCCTGATCCCGGCCCTGGACATGGACGCCAACTACGCCAAGCTCGGCATCAAGCTGGTCATTGCCCTCGCTGTCGGCGTTTTGGCCTTCATCGGCCGCCGGAAGTACAAGGCCGGCCAGCCGGTCAGCGCCGGCCTGGCCCATGCGGTCGGCGGTCTTGCGCTGCTGAACATCGCCATTGCCACCATCTGGAACTGACCGCGGCAACGGGGCACGCTGGACACTGGAGTCATAATCCACCAGCAGCGGACACCGGGTGCATGCCCGCCGCAGTATCCCTAGGATGGGTAGCGGCGGGGCCCCGGCAGCGGCCGGCCCCGGTACGGAACAACTTTGAGGAGTCGACATGGCAGCAACACGCACCGCACACACCGTTTGGAACGGCGACCTGATGTCCGGCTCGGGCAACACCACCCTGGACAGCTCGGGACTGGGCACCTACGAGGTCACCTGGAAGGCGCGCACCGAGGCTGCCGGCGGAAAGACCAGCCCCGAGGAACTGATCGCCGCAGCACACTCGGCCTGCTTCTCCATGGCTTTCAGCCACGCACTCGCGCAGGCCGGACACAGCCCCGAAGAGGTCAACACCAAGGCTGACGTCACCTTCGTCCCCGGCACCGGCATCACCGGCAGCCACCTGACGATGTCGGCCAGGATCCCCGGCATCTCCGAGGATGAATTCCAGAAGATCGCAGCGGAAGCTAAGGTCGGCTGCCCGGTTTCCGGCGCACTGGCCAGCATCGACATCACCCTGGACGCCACCCTGCAGTCCTGATCGGGACCCGTTCCGGGTCAACCGGACAACCAGCAAAGGCCCTGCCACCTTGGGAACTTCCGAAGATGGCAGGGCCTTTGGCGTATCCTGCGGCCTAGCTTCGCGGGCGCGGAGGCAACGGGGCAGGCCGGAGCCGGCGGTACCCTTCGCGTGCCGGCGGACGGTCCGTGGGCAGCTCCTGGATCATTTCCTTCAGCGCCCCGATCCCGTATTCAAGCTGCGGATCCCGCCCCGCAGCATAGGCATGCGGCGGGTAGGTGACCTCGATGTCCGGGTCCACGCCATAATTCTCGACGCTCCACCCCACGCCGCCACTGAACCAGTTGGCGTAGCGCGGCTGGGTGACGCCGGTACCGTCGGCCAGCGCGAACCTGTTGTCGATCCCCACCACGCCGCCCCAGGTCCGGGTGCCGATGACCGGGCCGATCCCCCGCAGCTTGGACACCTGGGTGATGATGTCGCCGTCCGACCCGGCAAATTCGTCCGCGAGGACAACCACCGGCCCGCGCGGTGCGTGGTGCGGGTAGGTGCGCGGCTTTTCACCGCGCGGCATGCTCCACCCCGTCACCTTCCGGCCGATCAGTTCCGCGACCAGCTGTGACGTGTGGCCGCCGCGGTTCCGCCGTACGTCCACGATCAGGCCGTCAAGCGCCGTTTCGGTGTCCAGGTCCCGGTGCAGCTGGGCCCAGCCGTTGGCCATCATGTCCGGAACGTGCAGGTAGCCGAAGGTTCCGCCTGAGGCTTCCCGCACCGTCCGGCGGTTCCCGGCCACCCACTCCTGGTAGCGCAGGCGCTCCTCATCCTTGACCGGAACGACGGCGACGCGGCGCTGGGTGCCCTCGTTGCCGGCGTGCGCCGGACCGTTGAGGAGGGTCAGCTCCACCGCCCGGCCCGCGGCCCCCACCAGCTGCATCGCCGGCGTGACCGCCGCGGTGAGCGGGACGCCGTCGATGGCAAGGAGGATGTCCCCCGCCCTGGCGTCAACGCCCGGCCTGGTGAGGGGCGAGGTGGCGAGGGGATCGGAGGATTCCCCGGCGAGGATACGGGTAATCTCCCAGCCCGCCGCCGTGTGGCTGATGTCCGCACCCAGCCGTCCCTGGCCCTGGCTGCCGTTTTCGGTAACCGGGGCGGGACGGACATAGGCGTGGGAAGTTCCCAGTTCGCCGTGGAGCTCCCAGAGCAGGTCCACCAGGTCGTCGTGCGAGCCGAGGCGCTCCACCAGCGGGCGGTAGCGCCGGTGGACCGAGTCCCAGTCCTGGCCGGCCATGTCCTCGGCCCAGAAGAAGTCGCGCTGCAGGCGCCAGGCCTCGTCGAAAGCCTGTCCCCAGACGCTGAGCGGGTCCATCATCACCCGGATCCGGCCCAGGTCCACCTTGACCAGCTTCCCGGATTCTTCGTCCGCCTTCGCATCGGACGGCACCGCTGTCACCTGCTTGTCGGCGACAAACACCAGGGTGCTGCGGTCGCCGGACAGGCGGTAGCTGTCCAGCGAATCCACGAGGGTAGCCTTCTTGCGCCGGGCCAGGTCGAACCGGACCAGGCTGGGACGGGCGTCCTTGTCCTCCTGGCTGGCCTTGCCGTCCCCGGTGACCCCGGCCAGTGCCCAGTCGAGCCACAGCAGCGCACCGTCCGTAGTGGCCAGGGATGTGTAGTTGCCCTGTGGCACGGGCACACCGATTACACGGTGCGCCAAGCCGTCAGGGTCCACGCGGACTTCGGATGCTGCGGGCTCGGCGTCCGAGGGCTCCTCCGGCCCGTCCTGGGCGGGCTCCCCGTCGGAGGCGACAGCAGGGCCGAAGGGCGACGGCGTTCCGGCGGCGAGAGCCACAAGATAGGGCTTGATGGGGCTGGGGAACGAGAGGTCGAAGGAGTGGCCGTCGTAGACCGGATCGAAGCTCCGGTTGGACAGGAATGCCAAGTATTTACCGTCCGGAGTAAACGCCGGCGACTTGTCGCAGAAACGGCCGTCCGTGACGTCCACCGGTGTGGCGCCGGAAGCCTCCACGTCCACCATCCGCAGGCGGCTGCGCGAACCGAAGGAAGTGACGGGCTCGGACCACACCAGCCACCGGGAGTCGGCCGACCATGCAAGTTCACCGATGGTACCCTCGCCGATGCTGGCCACCGCCGCGACATCACCCGTCCGGGTGTCCGCCACCAGAAGCTCGCCAAACGAGGTACCGACGGCTACGCGGCGGCCGTCAGGGCTGGCCTCAAGGGAGCCTGCCCGGGACGGAACAGGGATGACAAGGCGGGTTTCCTCCTGGCCGGCCTGCGCTTCGGCGGGAGAGGCAGTGTCCTGTGGGGCGACGTCGGCCTGTTCAGCCTCCGAGTGCTGGTCATCGGCAGGAACATGGCTGCTTCCGGCCAGAATGGCTGCGCCGGCGGCAGGGACGGGCTGTGGCAGCACAGGGGTTTCACCGCTTCTTCCCCCGGTGGCGGCTGTGCCGGAATTCCCGACGCCGGCCCTTGCGGCGGGTGCCGGAGCGGGGGCGGCATGGGGCACGGCCGGCACGAGGTCCTTGATGTGGAGCGCCTCGATGCCGTCGTGGTCCGCAATGTACGCGATCCGCCCGTCACCGAGCGGCCTGGGCAGGCGGCCGCGGACGCCGGGTGTTGCCTCGATGATCCTGGACGGCCCGTCCTTGTGCCGGAGCCAGTGAATGGTCCCGTGGGATTCCACCGCGCTGGCGGTTCCGGCGGTGTCCGGGACGACGGCGCCAAGGTGCTTGGCTGTCTTCAGCAATGCCGGGCGCCGGGACGATGAGGCCGAGCCCAGCGTGATGTCCAGCCGGACGGCATCCGAGGCCAGGTTGTGCAGGACCCACAGCTCACCAGCTGATTCGAAGATGACCCGCTTCCCGTCAGTGGCCGCGTGCCGGACATAGAAGTCCTCGTGGTCCGTATGCCGTTGCAGGTCCTTTCCGTTGGGCAGGACGGAGTACAGGTTGCCGTAGCCCTCATGGTCGGAGAGGAAAGCGATCCTGCCGTCAACCCACATGGGATCCGCCAGGTTGCCGTCGAGATCGGGCAGCAGGCGTTCGAATTCACCATTTCCGTCGGCGTCGATCCACAGCTTTCCTGCGGTACCGCCGCGGTACCGCTTCCACCAGGCGGGTTCGCGGGACAGGACGCTGCCCACCACCACCGGCCGCTCGTCGCCGACAACGGGACCGAACGCGACCGATTCAACGGGGCCGAACGGCAGTTCCTCGGCCCAGCCTCCGTCCACCGGAACACTGTAGGCATAGGTGTGCCGGCTCTCGGCCTGGCGGAACGCGCTGGTGACCAGTACGGCGCCTCCCGCAGTGAACCCCTTGACCCTGGTGGTGGCATGGCCGAAGTAGGTCAGCTGGCGGTAGTTGCCTCCGTCTACGTCCGCGGACACCACTTCCGGGGCTGTCCCCTGCACCACGGTCCACACCAGTTTTTTGCCGTCAGGCGTGAACCGCGGGTTGCGGGCGGGCAGTTGCTGTGCGGAGACACGCCAGGCGCGGCCGCCGTCCAGGGGCGCGATCCACACATCGTCCTCGGCCACGAACGTGGCCAGACCGCCGTGCAGATGCGGGAAACGGAAGTAACTCGAAGAGGTCATCGTTCGATCATAGCCATCCGGTCCCCGGCCCTGCGGGACGCGCCCGGGCCGCCTGCCGTGGTGTGATGGAGCATGCGTATCGTCATAGCCGGAGCCTCGGGACTGCTCGGCACCCACATGTCCGCTGCGTTCCGCAACGCCGGGCACAACGTTGTTGCACTGGTGCGGCGCGAGCCCGCTTCCGCAGCCGAGATCCGCTGGGACCCGGCGGCCGGGCGGCTGGACCCGCGGGCGCTGGAGGGGGCGGACGCCGTCGTCAATCTTTCCGGCGCGGGCATCGGTGACCGGCCCTGGACGCGGAGGCGGGTGGACGAACTGTTCAGTTCCCGGCTGGACCCGACGCGGACCCTCACGCGGGCGATGCGGCAGCTGGACAAGCCGCCCGCCACATTTATCAGCCAGTCCGGCGCCAACTACTACGGGGACGCAGGGAACACCGTCCTGCGGGAATCAGACCCGCCCGGGCGTGGCATCCTGTCCCGGATCTGCGTGGAGTGGGAAGCTGCCGCCGCAACTGCCCCCGGCACGGTACGGGTTGTGGTCCCCCGGACGGGCGTGGTCTTCAGCCGTTCCGGCGGCGCCCTCGGCCGGCTCCTGCCGCTGATCCGGCTCGGCCTGGGCGGACCCTTCGGGCACGGGACGCAGTTCTGGCCCTGGATCACCTTGCCGGATGTTTCCGCGGCGTTCCTCTTTTTGCTGGAATCACGGGTCAGCGGGCCGGTCAACCTCTGCGCCCCGGCCCAGGAGGATGTTAACTCCATCGTGGCCGCACTGGCCCAGGCGCTGCACCGC
>NZ_BAAHNO010000036.1:25832-28763 GCF_054656615.1 Arthrobacter sp. AD-310
TTGCTGGAATCACGGGTCAGCGGGCCGGTCAACCTCTGCGCCCCGGCCCAGGAGGATGTTAACTCCATCGTGGCCGCACTGGCCCAGGCGCTGCACCGCACGGCAGCGCTGCGGGTTCCGGCGACGGTGCTGAGGTTGCTGATGCGCGACCTCGCCGAAGAACTGCTGCTGTCCAGCCAGCGCCTGGAACCCGCCGTTCTGGCACGGACAGGTTTCCAGTGGCAGCACCCGGCCCTGGCCCAGGCTGCGGGCTGGGTAGCGGGTCAGGACAGCGCAGGCCCGCACCACCGGGATGGCCGGGGAGCGCACTGAATGCCTCCTGTCCCGGCGTTCACGATCCGGGCAGGACGTCACTGATCCGCCAGGCGCCGTCCACACGGACAAGGACAAGCCGGAGGGGCCGGGCGGAACTGGCGGCGCCTGCTGCCAGCACTGAGCCGCGGGAGTCCCTTTCCTCGTAGGCGGACGTAGCCGAGGTTGCGCGGACCACCGCCCTGGCAGCCGTGGCACCGGGTTCGGTTGCCGTTCCTGACAGCGTGCTGGAAAACCCGGAGAGTACAAGGCCGGAATCCCGCAGCCTCCCGCCCGTCCGGAGGTCTGCCGCGGCTGCCGCCGACCCGGCGGCGTTGACCTCGTCCAGCAGCGCCAGGTTGCCGCTTTGGAAAGCATGGTCCCGAAGGGCGGCCAGGCCGGCGAGGGCGTAGGCAGGATCGGCTGCGGCGGCCCTGCTGCGGGCAGTCCCGACGGCGGCGCGTTCTTCCGCTGCCGGATCTTCTGCCGCGGCGCCACTTCCGGCCGTCGCGGCGGCACCCGCACCCGGCATAACCACCGGGCCGGGTGGCACGGTCCCGGCCAGCCACCCGGCGGCTGCCATGACCAGGAAGGCTGCAACTGCCAGTCCGGCCGTACCTGGCAGTCCACCCCTGCCGGACCCGCGGGAAGCGGAAGTGGAAGTGGACGGAACCGGGCCAGCGTGCCGGCCACGGACGGATCTTCCCGGCGTCGCGGGCGGGATTGGCAGGCCGGGCAGCGGGGACGGCTCCCGTGTCCACGGGGTGCGGGGCAGCCGGGCAGGCAGGAGCCTCCGCCGCAGGGCATCAACGGCCTCCATTGCCCCGCGCCCCCTGAAGCGTGCCCGGACCGAAGGTGGTGCGACGTGCCTGCGCGTCACCAGTTCCGGGAGCACCGTGGGATGGACAGCCGCGGCAAGGTCGATCGGCCGGGGCGGTGCACTCCGGTAGACGGCGGCGGCCAGGGCCGCCGCCGTCGGCCGAAGCCGCCTGTCTTCATTCAGTCCCGCTTCCAGCGCGGCGGCGAGGTCTGCCGGCACCTCAGGGACGAGCAATGACAGTGGAGGGCGGCCGGCGGTCCGCGCAGGCGGCTCACCGGTGAGGCAGTACCAACCAAGGGCGGCGGCGGAGTAGACGTCGCGTTCGGGCTGGAGCCCTGCGCGTACCGCGTCCACCGGTGCCGGGTCCAGGAACCCCGCCGTCCCCATGTTTTCCACCCGGCCCGGTTCGCCCAGCATCCGGGCGATGCCAACGTCGGACAGCAGCGGCTTGCCCTGGCCGGTGAACAGCACGTTCCCGGGCGAAACGTCCAGGTGCGTGAATCCGTTGGTGTGCAGGTATCCCAGCGCGTGCGCTACCGGGGTCAGCACGGTGACCGTCTCCCCCACGCTGAGCCTGCCCCGGACGGCCACCAGCCGGGCCAGCGAACCGCCGGCCGCGTAGTCCAGGGCCAGTGCGACCGCGGCGCCGGAACCTGCTTCGATAGGGACAACGTGGTGTGCTTTGACGAGGTGCTGGTGGTCCAGGGCCGCGAGGATGCGCACCTCCCGTTTCACGGCCTCCGCACTCAGGCCTTCCCCGGAATGTGCACCGTCGGCGCCGGGGCTGAAACACTTCAGGGCAAAGTTCCGGCCGGTGCGCTGCTCCGTTCCCAGCCAGACCGTGGCCGTGCCGCCGCGGCCCAGCAACCTGCCAATGGTGTATCCGGGAATCACCGGGGCCTGCAGATCGTCCATCCCTCATGTCTAGCTGAATACGCTGCCGCCTGCAGAAGTTATCCACAGGTCCGCCACCGCGTGCGGTCACATCGCGCGGGCAGTGGTGAGCTTAAGCACTAAACCCGGCCAGCAGCGCTGCGGGGTCTAAGCTGGAAGGCATGACTCTTGAGTTTTCGCGGCTGGGTCTGGCCCCGGAGTTCGTGGATTACCAGCAGGCCTGGGATCTTCAGCGCGGACTTCACGCACAGGTAGTAGCAGGCGAGGCGCCCAGCACCGTACTGCTGCTGGAGCACGCAGCCGTCTACACCGCAGGCAAACTGACCGAGGACCACGAGCGGCCCTTTGACGGTACTCCCGTCGTCGCCGTCGACCGCGGCGGAAAACTGACCTGGCATGGTCCCGGCCAGCTCATCGCCTACCCGATCCTCAAATTGAAGAACCGCGCCGGAATCCGGGACTACGTGGAACGCCTCGAGGCCGTCATGATCGCCGTCATGGAGGACTACGGCATCAAGGCCGAGCGTATCAAGGGCCGCGCCGGCGTCTGGATCAAGGCCGACTCCAAAGGCCCGGACCGCAAGATTGCCGCCATCGGCATCCGGGTCCTCAACGGCGTCACCATGCACGGCATCGCCATTAACTGCAACAACGACCTCGCGCCCTACGGCCAGATCATCGCCTGCGGCATCACCGACGCCGGCGTCACCACCATGTCATTGGAAACGGGCCAGGACATTCCCCCGGCCCGGATCGTTGACCGCATTGTGGAAGAATTCCGCAAGCATGAAGAAGCACTCGTTTCAAGCCCCGAAGGAGCTCTACTGTGACATTGGCACCTGAAGGCCGGAAAATGCTGCGGATCGAGCAGCGCAACGCGGCTGTCCCGGTGGAGCGCAAGCCGGACTGGATCAAGGCCAAGGTCC
>NZ_BAAHNO010000037.1:0-32171 GCF_054656615.1 Arthrobacter sp. AD-310
GGGAAACGCCCGGTCCCATTCCGAACCCGGAAGCTAAGACCCACAGCGCCGATGGTACTGCACCCGGGAGGGTGTGGGAGAGTAGGACACCGCCGGACAAAACATCAGGTCGAGGCCCCAACCACCACTGGTTGGGGCCTCCCACATTTAACAACCAGATACGGCGGGAAATCCCAGGACGCCCCATCAGATACGGCCACCACAACCCGGACGCCCTATCAGATACGGCCGCCACAACCCGGACGCCCTATCAGATACGGCCGCCACAACCCGGACGCCCTATCAGATACGGCCGCCACAACCCGGACGCCCTATCAGCTACGGCCGCCACAACCAGGACGCCCTATCAGCTACGGCCGCCACAACCCGGACGCCCTATCAGATAAGGGGACCTGCCCCGTACCCCCGCTCATCACAGCTAAGCGCGCGGGATTGTCGGAAGGCATAACCGCACAAATGAGCCCGGGTCGGGGGTGAAGGCGCCGGAACTGATAGAGCATCCGGGGAAAGGCCGCCGGAACTGATAGAGCATCCGGGAAGAAGGCGCAGGAACTGATAGAGCGTGTGAACATTGCCACGATGGCTCCCCGCCGCGCCCACTCTGTACTGCCGCTTTGGGTGGCTCCCCTAGAATTGATGAAGATGTACGGACTTCGAAGCGCTTGATTTCGGGTTGCGTAGGAAACGAAACACGGATACGAGCGGCTGCAGTTGCGCCAGTGGTCGGCTCACAACAGGAGGAATCCATCATGGCCGAGTACAACGGCGGAAACCGCGGTAACGAACGGGGACCGTTCCGGCGAACCAACAACTCCGGCGGTGACCCGCGGGGTTTCCGCGCCCGCAACAGCAGGGACGGCAACGACTCCTCCGGGCGGCCGGCCGGCAACGAACGCAAGCAGTTTGGCGATCGTGACCGTAAACCGTTTGGTGACCGTCCGCGGCGTGACGGGGATGACCGCCGTGGTTTTGGTGGCGGCGAACGCAAGCAGTACGGGGACCGCGACAACCGGTCGTTCGGTGACCGTCCCCGCCGCGAAGATGGCGACCGCCGCGGTTTCGGTGATGGCGACCGCCGTGGTTTCGGTGGCGGCGAGCGGAAGCAGTTTGGCGATCGTGACCGCAAGCCCTTCGGTGATCGTGAGCGCAAGCCGTTTGGTGACCGGGATCGTAAGCCGTTTGGTGACCGGCCCCGGCGCGAAGACGGGGACCGCCGCAGCTACGGCGACCGTGACAACCGGAAGCCGTTTGGTGACCGCCAGGAACGAGCCCCCCGCAGTTTTGACCGCGACACACCCCGTGGCGGCGCGCCCCGCGGCGGGTTCCGCGGAGGCGACTCCGGCCCGCGTTCCTTCAGCCGGGACCGCCAGGAGGACCGGCCCGCCCGCACGCACAATGCTGCGGACATCCGCAGCGCCAACCGTCCGGACCGCGAACGCTCACCCGAGATTGATGAAGACGTCACGGGCAAAGAGCTTGACCGCGCGACGCAGCACCAGATTAAGACCCTTGAATCAAAGAGTGCAGAATGGGTTGCCCGCCACCTGGTGATGGCCGGCCGGCTGATCGATGAAGAGCCTGAACTTGCCTTCCAGCACGCCCTGGCAGCCAGCCGCCGAGGCGGCCGCCTCGCTGCCGTCCGCGAAGCCGTAGGACTCACCGCCTACGCTGCCGGCCATTACGGCGAGGCGCTGCGGGAGTTCCGCACCTACCGCCGGATCAGCGGGTCCAACGTACACCTGCCTGTCATGGCAGACTGCGAGCGGGGACTCGGCAGGCCTGACCGCGCCCTCGATGTGGCCCGTTCCGAGGAAGCCCAGGACCTGGATGCCCCTGGCAAGGTCGAACTGGCTATTGTGGCCGCCGGCGCAAGGACTGACCTTGGGCAGCTGGACGCTGCTGTCGCCGAGCTGGAAATCCCGCAGCTGGACATCAACCGCGCCTTCTCCTACAGCCCGCGGCTCTTCCGGGCGTACGCTGATGCGCTGGCAGCGGTAGGCCGCGACGACGAGGCAGTGAAGTGGCAGAAGCAGGCCGTGGTCGCCGAAAACGCCCTGGGCCAGGGCGTCGATGAGGAGCCGGACATCATCGACCTCGGCTGGGACGAGGAGGAAGAAGCGCGCGAGGAAGCCGAGCGCCGCCGCCTCCTGGACCGCGCTTCCGTGGCAACGGAAGCCGCAGCAGCCGCCACAACGGCGACGTCCGACGCCGGCACTTCCGCAGGTGCCCGCGGCACCGCGGACGAGGCACAGGACGCTGGCATCGACGACCAGGAATCCGACTACTTCGAATCCGATGACGCAGAGTCGGACGAGGACTCCGTGGAGCACGACGAACTGGACACCCAGGACGAGGCTGCCGGTCAGGACCAGTCCGCCGGCCAGGATAACCGGGAAGACTGATCCATGGCGGAAGTTTCCCTGATCTCGCTGTTTGATGCCCTTTTGGCAGACCTGGACGGGGTGGTCTACGCCGGTCCGCATGCCATCCCAGGCGCTGTGGACTCGTTACGGCAGCTGTCCGGGCTGGGTGTGGGACTCGGCTATGTCACCAATAACGCCTCCCGCTCCCCGGCACAGGTTGCCGCGCACTTGCGCGAACTCGGTGCGCCCGCTGATGACGACCAGGTGGTCAGCTCGTCCCAGGCGGCGGCGGAGCTGCTCGCTTCGCGGCTGGCTCCCGGCTCCCGGGTCCTCATCACCGGCAGCCCGGCGCTGGCCGCGGAAATCGAGCTGGTGGGCCTCGTGCCCGTGCACAGCCAGGACGAGGAACCGGTGGCAGTGGTCCAGGGTTTCAACCCGGAGATCGGCTGGAAGCACCTTGCCGAGGCCGCGTACGTGGTTTCGGCCGGTGCGCTGTGGGTGGCCACCAACACTGACATGTCCATTCCGCAGGCCCGGGGGATCGCCCCCGGCAACGGAACCCTGGTGGGTGCCGTGACCGCGGCGACCGGCAAAACGCCCCTCGTGGCAGGAAAACCGGAAGCGCCGCTGTTCCACTCCGCAGCCAAGCGCCTTGGCGCCGAGCGCCCGCTCGTGGTGGGCGACCGGCTGGACACGGACATCCTGGGCGGCAACAATGCCGGCTTTGCCACCGTGGCCGTGCTGACCGGCGTCGACACCCGCGAAACGATCCTCGCGGCACGCGCGGCGGAACGGCCGGACTACATCATCGGTTCGCTTACGGACCTGCACCGCCCGTACCCGGACGTCACGCACGACGACGGCACCTACACGTGCGGCAACGCCACCGCCCGCGTGGCGAACGGAGCCGTGGGCATCATCGGCAGCAAGGACAACCTTGACGCGTGGCGCGCCGCGTGTGCCGCGTGGTGGGCAGCGACACCCGGGGCGTCCGCGCCGCAGGCGCCGAAACTGGCCTGGCTGGATCACTAGACTGAAGGGATGACTGAGCTGACCGGATCCCCAGAAGCAGCCCAGCCGTCCCCGGACTGGCCCCGGCTGGACTCAGCGGCAATCAACGATCCCATTGTGTCGCAGGCACTTGACCGGCTGGAGGCGTTGCCGCAGGCACCCGTCGCAGAGCATGAGGCCGCCTACGGGCTACTCCACGATGAACTGCTGGAGGCCCTCAACGCCGAACCGGCGAACGCCGGGCCAGAGACCGCTCCACCGGGGGAAAACGCAACCACGGAGGGCAGGGCCTGATGCCCGTCCGGCTCGACCAGGCCCTGGTAGCACGGGGGCTTGCCAGGTCCCGCACGCACGCCGCAGAACTCATCGCCGAAGGCAAGGTCAGCTCGGACGGCAAGATCCTTGCCAAAGCGTCGCTGCAGGTCACCGAGGACACGGACCTGGCCGTCGCACACGACGAACAGGACACCTACGCCAGCCGTGCCGGCCACAAGCTGGCCGGCGCCCTGGACGCCTTCCCCGAGGTGTCGGCGCAGGGCAAGCGCTGCCTCGACGCCGGCGCCTCCACAGGCGGCTTCACCGACGTCCTGCTGCGGCGCGGCGCCGCGCACGTGGTGGCGGTCGACGTCGGGCACGGCCAGCTGGTGCCGCACCTGCGAAGCGATCCCCGCGTCGCCGTCCACGAAGGCATGAATGTCCGCTACATGGGTCCGGAAGACATCGGCGGCACTGCCGCGCTCACCGTGGCCGACCTGTCCTTCATCTCCCTGACCCTGGTGGTGCAGCCGCTGGCCGCATGCACGGACCCGGGCGGCGACCTGGTGCTGATGGTGAAGCCACAGTTTGAAATCGGCAAGGACCGGCTTGGACGCACAGGCGTCGTCTCGTCCGAGCGGGAGCGCCGGCTGGCGGTGGAAAAGGTCGCGCGGGCAGCGCTCGACGCCGGCCTGGACCTTCGTGGCCTGGCGGTCAGTCCATTGCCGGGCCAGGACGGAAACGTCGAATACTTCCTGTGGATAAAACGCAGGATCAGTGAAGACTTGCCTAAGATCGAAGAGCGGGAGGCAGCAGCAGCTGCCCTGCTTGGACGTATCTGGCCGAACCACTAGAGAGCGGAACCTGATGAGCAGGCGTGTACTGGTCCTCGCCCACACCGGCCGCGAGGAATCACTCAAGGCCGCCTGGGAGGCCTGTGCCCTCCTGCATGCGTCGGGCATCGTCCCGGTGATGCAGGAGTCCGAACTGGGGGACATGGAACGGTTCTTCGGCCACCTTGCCCACCCCGTGGAGGTGCTCCACGACCATGTCCAGCTCCCGGACGTGGAACTGGTCATGGTCCTCGGCGGAGACGGCACCATCCTGCGTGCCGCTGAACTGGTCCGCGAAGTGGACGTGCCGCTGCTGGGCGTCAACCTGGGCCACGTGGGCTTCCTCGCCGAAAGCGAGCGGGCGGACCTGGCCCAGACCGTCGACTGGATCGCCAGCCGCGAGTACACGGTGGAAGAACGCATGACCATCGACGTCCAGGTCTGGGTCCGCGGCCAAAAGATCTGGCACACCTGGGCCCTCAATGAGGCCGCGATCGAGAAGGCCAACCGGGAGCGGATGCTCGAGGTGGTCACCGAAGTGGACGAGCGACCGCTCACGTCGTTCGGCTCCGACGGGATCGTCCTGGCAACCCCCACCGGTTCCACCGCTTACGCCTTCTCCGCCGGCGGGCCGGTTGTCTGGCCCGAGGTCGAGGCGCTGGTCATCGTACCCATCAGCGCGCACGCTCTCTTCGCCAAGCCCCTTGTCGTGTCGCCGCGCTCGAAGCTTGCCGTGGAGGTCCTTGGACGCACCGACGCCCAAGGTGTGCTTTGGTGCGATGGCAGGCGTTCAGTGGACCTTCCCCCCGGTGCCCGTGTTGAGGTCACGAAGTCCGCCACCCCCGTCCGGCTCGCCAGGACGCACCAGACCCCGTTCTCCGCCCGGCTGGTCCGCAAATTCGAGCTGCCCATCCATGGCTGGCGGGGTCCGGTGCCCCGGGCCGAGGGCATCCACACGGGGCCCATTCCCGTCGTCCGGACGCCCCGGCCCATGCCGCCGCTCCAGGTTCCGCAGGCCTCCGCTCCGCAGGCGGATGAGGCAGCGCCGGACGCCGATACCGATCCGTCGACCCCTAAGTGAAGCGATGCTTGAAGAACTGAGAATCCGTGATCTCGGCGTCATCACCGACGCCACCCTGCCGCTGGGCCCCGGGCTGAGCGTGGTCACCGGTGAAACCGGTGCCGGCAAGACCATGGTGGTCACCGCCGTCGGCCTCCTGCTCGGCGCACGCTCCGACGCCGGTGCGGTGCGCAGCGGGGCGAAAAGCGCCACGGCCGAAGCAGTCCTGAAGCTCGACGCCGGCCACGCAGCGGTCGCCAGGGCCCTCGAGGCGGGTGCCGAAGCGGAAGAGTTCGACGGCGGCGCCGAGTTGATCCTGGCACGCCGCCTGGGTGCTGACGGCCGCAGCCGTGCGTTCCTCGGTGGCCGGGCCGCCCCCGTGGGCGTCCTCGCCGAAATCGGCGAAAGCCTGGTGGTGGTGCACGGCCAGACCGACCAGATCCGGCTCAAGGGGGCTGCCGCGCAGCGCGGCGCCCTGGACAAGTTCGCAGGCGACGCGCTGGCCAAAACGCTCGCCGCCTACCAGGACCTGTACAACCACTGGAAGGCAAGCCAGGCCGAGCTGGACACGCTGCGCAACGACGCCCGTGACCGGCTGCGCGAGGCTGAATCACTGCAGACGGCCCTGGCCGAAATCGACGAGGTGGATCCGCAGCCGGGGGAGGACGAGCAGCTGAAGGCGGAAGCCATCAAGCTGGCCAACGTCGAAGAACTCCGGATCGCCGCCACCACGGCCCATCAGGCGCTCATCGCCGAAGACTTTGGCGAGCAAGGCGATGCCACCACCTTGGTGGACGCTGCCAAGCGCACCCTGGAGCATGTGGCCGAGCATGACGCCGCACTGGGCTCTGCCGCCGCCCGGCTCGCCGAGGTTGGCTTCCTGCTCAACGACATCGCCACTGAACTCGCCAGCTACCAGGCCGGCCTGGATTCCGAAGGGCCCGAGCGGCTGGCGGAGATCGAGGACCGCCGGGCGTCCCTGGCCAAGCTGGTGCGCAAGTACGCCCCGACCATCGACGAGGTCCTGGAATGGGCCGAAAACGCGCGGGTCCGCTATGACGAACTCCAGGACGACTCGTCCCGGATCGAGTCATTGGACGCCGAAGTGGTCCGTGCCGGGGCGGAGCTGACCAAACAGGCCGCTGCCATCAGCAAGATCCGCACCAAGGCTGCCAAAGACCTGTCGGCACGCGTCAGCGCCGAACTGAAGGCCCTGGCCATGGCGGACGCCACCCTGGTGATCACCATCGACCCCGCGGGACAGTTGGGTCCGCACGGTGCGGACGAGATCAGCTTCCTGCTGCAGCCGCATTCCGGCGCCCCGGCCCGCCCGCTGGGAAAGGGCGCGTCCGGCGGTGAGCTTTCCCGCGTCATGCTGGCCATCGAAGTGGTCCTGGCGGCCGTTGACCCCGTACCCACCTTCGTCTTCGACGAGGTGGACGCAGGCGTGGGCGGGCGTGCCGCCGTCGAGATCGGCCGGCGGCTGGCCATGCTCGCCCGGCACGTCCAGGTCCTGGTCGTGACGCACCTGCCGCAGGTGGCAGCTTTCGCCGACCACCACATCACCGTGACCAAAACCTCGGTCAGGGGAGCCGACGGAGGCACCGCCACCGGGTTCACCTCCAGTGATGTGCGCCTCCTTGACGGGCCGGAACGGGTCCGCGAACTGGCCCGTATGCTGGCGGGCCAGGAGGATTCGGAATCGGCGCAGGCACATGCCCAGGAACTGCTGGACGACGCGAAACTCCTGCCGCAGCGGGCCTGACCGGGCCCGCCGGGTCCAGCCGGTGCCGCCGACCGGGGCCTGTGGTGTGCCCGGCCCTTGATCACGGGGCGGGTGTGCCCGCAGACTTGGACGTTTGGGGGACAGTTTCGAAGACCCGTGGAAGGCTCAATTGATGATAGGCTCGAACTCCGTGGTGCAGCGATCAAATTCCCGTGTAAATTCCCGGTTCCCGGGCTCGTCCAAGACCAAGCACATCTTCGTTACCGGTGGTGTGGCCTCCTCGCTCGGCAAGGGACTGACGGCCTCCAGCCTCGGTCATCTGCTGCGGGCACGCGGCCTGTCCGTAACCATGCAGAAGCTCGATCCCTACCTGAATGTGGATCCGGGCACGATGAACCCCTTCCAGCACGGCGAAGTCTTCGTCACGGATGACGGCGCGGAGACCGACCTCGACATCGGGCACTACGAACGCTTCCTCGACGAAAACCTCGAGGGTTCCGCGAACGTGACCACCGGCCAGGTCTACTCCACGGTCATCGCCAAGGAACGCCGCGGCGAGTACCTGGGGGACACGGTCCAGGTCATCCCGCACATCACCGATGAGATCAAGCGCCGCATGCGGCTGCCTGCCGAGGGCAAGAACGCCCCGGACGTCATCATCACCGAAATCGGCGGCACCGTCGGGGACATCGAATCCCAGCCGTTCCTCGAGTCCGCCCGCCAGGTCCGCCAGGACATTGGCCGGACCAACGTCTTCTTCCTCCACGTCTCCCTGGTCCCGTACATCGGACCGTCCCAGGAACTGAAGACCAAGCCCACGCAGCATTCGGTTGCCGCACTGCGTTCCATCGGCATCCAGCCCGAAGCGATTGTCATCCGCTCGGACCGCGAAGTGCCCGAGGCGATGCGCGAGAAGATCGGCCGCATGTGCGACGTCGATATCGACGCCGTCGTGAACGCCGCGGACGCCCCCAGCATTTACGACATCCCCAAGACGCTGCACACCCAGGGCCTGGACTCCTACATCGTGCGCGCCCTGGACCTTCCGTTCAAGGATGTGGACTGGACCAGCTGGGACAAGCTGCTCGAAGCCGTCCACAACCCCAAGCACCATGTCGAGATCGCCCTCGTCGGCAAGTACATCGACCTGCCGGATGCCTACCTGTCCGTGACCGAAGCCCTGCGCGCGGGCGGCTTCGCGAATGACACCAAGGTGAAAATCCGTTGGGTCCCATCGGATGAATGCGAAACCCGTGAAGGTGCCATCAAGGCTCTCGACGGCGTCAACGCCATCTGCGTTCCCGGCGGCTTCGGCATCCGGGGCCTTGAGGGCAAACTGGGCGCTCTGAAGTTCGCCCGCGAAACCAAGCTGCCGGTCCTGGGCCTGTGCCTTGGCCTGCAGTGCATGGTGATCGAGTACGCCCGTAACGTGGTCGGCCTGGAGGGTGCCTCCTCCAGCGAGTTCGAGCCGGACTCCAAGTACCCGGTGATCGCCACCATGGAAGAGCAGCTGGAATTCGTGGAAGGCCGCGGCGACCTCGGCGGCACCATGCGCCTTGGCCTCTACGAAGCCAAGCTCGACGAAGGCTCGGTCATTGCGAAGACCTACGGCAAGACCACGGTCAGCGAACGCCACCGCCACCGCTACGAGGTCAACAACAAGTACCGTGACCAGATCGCGGACAAGGGCCTCGTTTTCTCCGGCACGTCTCCGGACGGCAAACTGGTGGAGTTCGTCGAGCTGCCCGCCGACGTCCACCCGTACTACGTGGCCACACAGGCGCACCCCGAGCTGAGCTCGCGCCCCACCCGCCCGCACCCGCTGTTCGCCGGACTGGTCAAAGCTGCACTCGACCACCAGGGCAATGGCGGCCAGGGCGTGGACACCCGGGGCGGTGCCGACACGGCGCAGGCCGGGGCTGTCGACGCCTCCGACGCACAGCCGTCCGGTACGGTAGCCGCTAAGTAGAACAACGACAAAAGGACGGCGCGATGCCCGGTACCCCTGAAGCCACCCATGTAGTCCAGGTTTCGGATGTACCGAGCCCGCGCCGTCTTTTGTCTACCGAGAAGGTCTACGAAGGCCGGATCTGGGATGTCGTCAGCGACACCTTCCAGCTGCAGGAAACCGGGGAAGCACTGACCCGCGACTACATCGACCACCCCGGCGCGGTGGCCGTCCTGCCTATGAACGACGACGGCGAGATCCTGCTCCTGAAGCAGTACCGCCATCCCGTGGGCATGGACCTCTGGGAGATTCCGGCCGGGCTGCTGGATGTGGAGGGCGAGGACTTCGTGGTGGGCGCCGCCCGCGAACTCGCCGAGGAGGCGGACCTCGCCGCCGATACCTGGAACGTCCTGGCCGATGTCTTCAACTCGCCAGGGTCCTCCAGCGAAGCAATCCGCATCTACCTTGCCCGCGGTCTCACTGAGGTACCGCACCACGAGCGGCACGAGCGGACCGAGGAGGAAGCGGAGATCGAGTTCCACTGGATCGGCCTTGACGACGCCGTGGCCTCGGTCCTCGCGGGCAGGCTCCACAATCCGTCCGCCGTCGTCGGCATCCTTGCCGCTGCTGCCGCACGGGCCGAGGGCTACGCCGGCCTGCGCCCCGCCGACGCGCCCTGGCCGGCGCACCCCAGCCAGCGCTGATGACCCCTGGTCCCTCCGCAGGGCTGGTGCCGGCCGCACCCGTGTCTGCGCCGACGCCCATCGACCGGGCTATCACGGATTACCTCCAGCACATGGGCGTTGAACGGGGACTGGCAGCCAACACCCTGGCCGCCTACCGCCGGGACCTCGCCCGGTACGCCCGCTACGTCGAAGGTGCCGGCTGCAGCCGCCCGGAGGACATTACCCGCCAGCACGTGACGGCGTTCGTGCGTGCCCTGTCTGACGGATCCGACGGAGGGTCGGCGCTGGGTGTCCGGTCGGCAGCCCGGACAGTGGTGGCAGTGCGGGGACTGCACAAATTCTGGGCACTGGAAGGCCACACCCCTGCCGATCCGGCCAGTGAAGTCCACCCGCCCATGGCCGGCAAGAGGCTCCCCAAGGCCATCAGCGTGGACGAGGTCACCAGAATCCTTGAAGCAGCCGGGGCGGACACGGCCGCCGGGCTGCGCGACCGTGCCCTGCTGGAATTCCTCTACTCGACCGGGGCCAGGATCAGCGAGGCTGTCGGCCTGGACGTGGACGACATTTCCCTCGCGGAGGCAGAATCCGGTCCCGCGATCGTGCGGCTGTTCGGCAAGGGCTCCAAGGAACGGCTGGTGCCGCTGGGCTCGTACGGGGCCAGGGCTCTGGACGCCTACCTGGTGCGTGGCCGGCCCCTGCTGGCAGCCAAAGGCAAGGGGACTCCGGCGCTTTTCCTCAATGCCCGTGGAGGCCGGATCAGCCGCCAGAGCGCCTGGACCATCCTGAAGGCCGCGGCGGACAAGGCCAACATCACCAAGGACGTCTCGCCCCACACGCTGCGGCACTCGTTCGCCACCCACCTGCTGGAGGGCGGTGCCGACGTCCGGGTGGTCCAGGAACTCCTGGGCCATGCCTCGGTGACCACCACGCAGGTCTACACCCTCGTCACGGCGGACACCCTGCGCGAAGTTTATGCCGCGGCCCACCCGCGGGCGCTCGGGTAGAAAGAATATGTCCGGTTCTGTAAGTCCACCGCGGTTTACGGAAACATAATCAGTGCTGGGCATTTTCCGTGGTGTGGTGAACGGGGCTGGTCCCATTGCTGGTAGAGCGCGAGACGGAGTTTGAAGCTCTCTACAGAGCGCACTACCGCCGTGTCTACCACTACATCCTGCGGCGCATCGGTGACCCGGAGACCGCGCAGGAACTGACCGGCGACGTCTTCCGGATAGCCTGGGCGGACTTCGGGAGGAGACACCAGGAAAATCGTGACGGCGCGGCTCTGCCGTGGCTCTGCGCGGTGGCCCACAACCTCGTGGGCAACGAATACCGGGGCAGGCAACGCCGACAGAACCTGATGGCCAGGCTGCGTGAGTCAGCACTGCTGGCGGGCGCCGTTCGGGGAGAGGAGGCCGGGAGCTACGGCTCCGGCGGCGACCCCACGTCCGACCTCGTCATCGAGTCCCTTGGCCGGCTGCCGGAGCGCCACCGTGAAGTCCTTATCCTCGTCTACTGGGACAACTTCACCACGGCCGAGCTTGGCCGTTTCCTCGGCTGCTCCGACGGAGCGGCAAGTGTTCGCCTCCACCGGGCGAAAAAAGCGTTCGCGGCGGTTATGCCGTGGACCCCCGACGAAAGTGCAGGCACCTGACATGGACCGTCTGGACAAACTTCTCCGAGGCGCCAACCCAGTGCCGGAGGATGCGGAACCGCCACACCCCCCGCCTATGTATTTCAGGGAGATGCAGCGGCTTATCCCCGCGGAACCCGGGATCGCCGGGGCCTGGCAGGCATCGGCGCGCCCGTACCGGCCGCCCCACCGGAAACTGCAGCCCGCCGTTGCACTTTTGGCAGCAACCGTCCTGGCAGCCATGGGTGTCCTTGCTGCCTTGTTCTTCCTCCCGGTCCGGAACCCGGCGCCAATCACGCCGCCAACAGCGGAGCCATCCGCCAGTGATGATTGGCGGCTGGCCAGTTTCTCCCCAAACGCGGAAAGGTGGCCTGAAACCGTCCTGCATCTCCGCATTCCCCCCGGCTGGCGCTTCGATACCGCCCCCGGCGACCCGAGCCCGGGGGACCCGGACTACCCGGCCGCAAGTGGTTACCTCCACGTCAGCACAGAACCCGATGTCCTCCAGGCCTACCCATACGTGACGGCCATGCTCTACTACGGCCCCATCGGGCGCCGTTACGACCCCGGGGCCTGCCTCGGCCCGGCCGAGACTTACACAGAGCTGGACAGTCTTCCGGTGGCCATCCCGTTCGACGCGACCGCCGCCGGCACCGTGCCGCCGCGTTTCGTGTACCGGGTGGTTGACGTTGCGGGCGGCAGGCTCGCCCCCTCATTCGGCATTACCACCCGTGCCCCCGGCAGCAGCACGGACGCGTGTCATCAATACTTCCAAATCCGTGCCGAACGGCCCGGCTTCTACTTCATGTTCTCCAGCTATACGGGTCTCTCCGGCGACCCGCCAGGTTGGTTGAAGCCTTATCCGCTTCCGCTCGTCCCGGAATTTTCGACCGTGGAGGAAGCCCGCGCGTTTATGGATAAGCCGGAGTACCAGGTCATGAAACGGGTCTTCACGTCAATCACCATTACCGTCCCGTAAGCAGCCGTCCCTGCTACGACACCGGAGGTCCCACAATGAATCAGACTCCTGCCGACGACCAGGCGGAAACAGCCGCCGTTCTGCTGCGGATAGCCCAGGCGGTGGCCCGGCGGACCGGGGACGCCGGATACGCCCGAGCCCTCGCCCTCGACGTTTACCGGGCAGCAGCTCCGCCAGGCGGGGAATCGGAACCCGGGCTCGGCACCTTGCTCTCCATGGCCCTGCAGGCAGCAGGACGCTCCATCCGGGACATAGACAGGACGCTGGCGCGCGAGGCATCGGACGCCGGCGCCATCGCCTCGCTGCGGCCCTCCGACCGGGAAACCCTCCGTCTGGTCTACTGGGACCGGCTCAGCATGGCTGAGCTTGCCGAATGCCTCGGCTGCTCCATCGCACAGGCAGGCAGACGCCTCGACCGTGCCTATCGTCGGGCAGAACGCCGCCTCCGGGCGCTGGCCGACACGCCTGACGCCCCGGTCCCCGCCAGGATCCGGGTCACCAATGCATGACAGATACGCCAGATACCGACATGAACGTCACCGAACATCGGATCGAGGCCGCGGCTCCTGTCCTCAACCCTGAAAATCCGGGACTGACCGCAGCTGAGCTTCAGCGGCTGCTGATACCCGGCGATGGCCCCGACCAGTTGGCGCCCGGAAATGCTGCTGCCTACCACGCAGCCGAGGCCCGGCGCGGAAGCCGCTGGCGCCGCCGATCTCCCGGACTGGTGCTGCGGTTTGTCCTCTTCGCCGCGCTTGCCGCCGTCGGACTTCCGCAACTGTTGGATCAGCGCGGCGGGGAGGTACCCGGCACTGCGGCAGGCGTGGCTGCCGAGGGAACCGCGACCGCATGGCGGACTGCCGTGATCACCCGCCCCTGGTCGTCCGGGCCCCAGGTATCCGCAAGCTTCGAGCTGCCGGTGGACTGGCAGGTTTGGCGCCACCGGACCTCCAAGGAATTCCCCGGCCTGCACGCCAGCGTCCGGGACAGGCATGGGCTCACCGTCGCGATGCTCTATCTGGGGCCAGCACCCGCCGGAGCCTATGCCAGGACGTGTGTCAGCGGCCCGGCGGGCAGCCTTGAACTGGACCGGAAGTTGCTCACGACCGGAGCGGAGCAGCTGGACGCGCGCCTGAAGCACGCCTACAGCTACTCATTGGATCCCGGCGAAGAAACCAGGGGAACATTCGGGCTGGTGCCGGTCGGCCCCGATCACGCCCCCTGTGCGGTCGGTATGGCCGCTGTACCCGAGGGGCAGCTGCTCCTCCAGTTCGGAGACGCGCTTCGGGTTCCCCTGGACGGGCCGACACCGGTGCCCAGGAGCGGCTACGGAAGGACGTTCGCCGTGGACGACGACGCGCGCCGCTACCTCAGGTCAGCTGATTACAACGTGATCCGCCGCATGATCACGTCCCTGCAGGTGGTCGTTCCGCCGGACACATCCGCCCTGTGGGAGATTCCGGCACAGGGCAGCCGCCGCGCCATGGGCCTCACGGGCTAACCTAGGAGTCATGACCGCCGCTCCCGTGACCCTGTGCTTCCTCCTCCGGGACACGTCCGCCGGCAGTGAGGTGCTGCTCGGGCTCAAGCGCACCGGCTTCGGCAAGGGAAAAGTGGTGGGCATCGGCGGCCACGTGGAACCGGGGGAGAGTGACAGCGAGGCCGTCATCCGTGAAGTCTTCGAGGAAACCGGCGTCACCCTGAAGGAAGCGGACCTGGTGGACGCCGGGGCAGTCCACTTCGTCTTCCCGGCACGCCCCGAGTGGAACATGCACACCCGGCTTTTCACGGCCCGCCGGTGGCAGGGCGAGCCGGCCGAAAGCGACGAGATCGTTCCCGGATGGTTTCCGGTGGACACCCTGCCGGTTGACCGGATGTGGCAGGACGCCGACCACTGGCTGCCCGTGGTGCTGGAAGGCGGCCGGGTCAACGTGGTGGTCACCATGCACACGGACAACGAATCTGTCGCCTCGTCCCAAAGCATCCTGCCCTGAAGCTCAATCCGACGGCGGCCGTCCCCTGGGGGGAGGGCCGCCGTCGTCAGTCCTGCCTGGCCCGGGTGCTACGCCAGGTGCCGCTCCTCGGGGCCGACATATTCGCTCAGCGGCCGGATCAGCGAGTTGGAGTCCAGCTGCTCCATGATGTGCGCGGTCCAGCCGGTGATCCGGCTGGCCACGAACAGCGGCGTGAAGGTTGCCGTGTCGAATCCCATGAGGTGGTAGGTGGGTCCGGCGGGATAGTCGAGGTTGGGCTTGATCCCCTTGGCCTCGTCCATGGCGTGTTCCAGGCCCTGGTACAGCCCCAGCAGCTCCGGCCGGCCGTAGTGGGCCACCATCTTGTCCAGGGCGGCCTTCATGGTGGGGACGCGGGAATCGCCGTGCTTGTAGACCCGGTGGCCGAAGCCCATGACCTTCTTCTTTTGGGCCAGGGCGTTCTCCATCCACTCCTTCGCCCGGGCCGCTGCTTCCTCCAGGGACTCCTGCGGCCGGATGCCGATTTCGTCGAAGGTGTGCATTACAGCCTCGTTGGCCCCGCCGTGGAGTGGTCCCTTGAGCGCCCCGATGGCCCCGGTTACGGCCGAGTGCAGGTCGGACAGCGTGGAAGTGATGACCCGCGCGGTGAAGGTTGAGGCGTTGAAGGAGTGCTCCGCGTACAGGATCATCGAGACGTTGAAAGCCTCCACGACTTCCGGGACCTGCTCCTCGCCGAAAGTCATCCAAAGGAAGTTTGCCGAGTAGCCGAGGTCATCGCGGGGTTCGACGACGTCCTGGCCGCGGCGGCGGCGCTGGTCGTAGGCGACGACGGCGGGCATCGCCGCGAACAGGTCCACGGCCTTGGCCATGTTGGCTTCCCGGGAGGAGTCTTCGGCGAGGGGGTGCCGCGCACCCAGCACAGACGCAGCCGTCCGGCACACGTCCATGGGGTGGGCCGTGTCCGGCAGCGTGTCGATCACGGTCTTGACCACGGGATCCAGCGGCCGTCCCGCCCGCTCCCGGGCCGTGAACTCCGCCAGCTGATCGGCGGACGGGAGCTCGCCGTTCCACAGCAGGTAGGCGACTTCCTCGAAACTGCACTTGGCGGCCAGCTCCTGGACCGGATAGCCGCGGTAGAGCAGCGAGTTGGTGTCCGGGTTGACCTTGGAGACGGAGGTGTAATCCACCACGACGCCGGCGAGACCCTTTTTGATGTCCTGTTCAGCCATGCTGCAACTCCTTTGTTCTGTCGCCTTGCCGAAAAATTTGCCGGCCGGAGCCGGCATGGCCGTTGGGCCGGGGTCCTTAGTGCTTCCCCGGGACCTGGAAGTTGAAGACCCCGGTGTCGAACCGGTTGTACCCCTCATAGTCAACGAGTTCGTATAAACGTGCACGGGTCAGCATTCCGGTAACCTGCGCTTCCTGCGTTCCGTCCGCCTTGATCGAGTCCAGCGTACGCTCGGCAGCACCCATGGCACTACGGAGGAGCGTGACCGGGTAGATCACCATGTTCACCCCCGCGGCCTGCAACTGCTCCGTCGTGAACAATGCACTCTTGCCGAACTCGGTCATGTTGGCCAGGATCGGCACGTCCACGGCGTCGCGGATGGCCTGAAACTCGTCCAGGTCCTTCATTGCTTCGGGGAAGATGGCGTCCGCCCCGGCGTCGACCAGCGCCTTGGCGCGGTCCTGCGCGGCCTGGAGCCCGTCAACGGCGCGGATATCGGTGCGGGCCATGATGAGGAAGTTGGGGTCCCGGCGGGCGTCGGCGGCAGCGCGGATGCGTTTGGTGGCGGTGTCCAGGTCCACCACGTTCTTGCCGTCCAGGTGGCCGCAGCGCTTGGGGTTGAACTGGTCCTCGATGTGCAGTCCGGCGAGGCCGGCGTTCTCCAGTTCCTGGACGGTGCGGGCAACGTTCATCGGTTCTCCGAACCCGGTATCGGCGTCCACGATCGCCGGCAGGTCCGTCATCCGGGCGATCTGGCCGGCCCTGGTGGCCACTTCGGTGAGGGTGGTCAGCCCGATGTCCGGCAGGCCGAGGTCGTTGGCCAGCACGGCGCCGGAGATGTAGACGCCTTCAAAGCCCTTTTCCTGGATAAGCCGGGCGGAGAGCGGGTTGAACGCGCCGGGGAACTGCACAATCGTGCCGGAGGCCAGGAGTTCGCGGAACCGGATCCGTTTCTGTTCCGGGCTGGTGGTGGAGTAGAGCATCTAGAACAGCCCCTTCGGTGCTGCGTCCAGGTTGATGACGCCCGGTGCGGCGGTGATGTTCAGCTGGTCCAGTTCCCCGGGGGCGAGTTCGGGGAGGCGTTCGACGGCGGCCAGGAACCTTTCGATCTCGGCGTCCTCGACGAGCCCGGCTGCGAGGGTGCGGAACTTGTTGACGTACTGTTCGCGGGCGAACGGCCGGGCACCGAGCGGGTGGGCGTCGGCCACGGCGATCTGGTCGGTGATGACCGTGCCGTCGGTGAGCGTGATTTCCACCGACCCGCCGAAGGCCTTCTCGCTGATGTCCAGGGAGTGGTAGCGGCGGGTCCACTCCGGGTCTTCCTCAGTGGTGACCTTCTGCCAGAGTTCCACGGTGTCGGCGCGGGCGGCGCGTTCGGGCGCGTAGGAGTCCACGTGGTGCCAGGCCCCGTCCTGCAGGGCCACGGTGAAGATGTAGGGGATGGAGTGGTCAAGGGTCTCCCGCGACGCGGTGGGGCTGTACTTCTGCGGGTCGTTGGCGCCGGAGCCGATCACGAAGTGCGTGTGGTGGCTGGTCCTGATCAGCACTGCCTTCACATTGGCCGGATCCGTGGCTTCCGGGTGCTGGCGGTGCAGCTTGCGGGCCAGGTCGATCCAGGCCTGCGCCTGGTACTCGGCCGAGTGCTCCTTGGTGTAGGTGTCCAGGATTGCGCGTTTTGCCTCACCCGGAGCGGGGAGCGGGACCATGTAAGACGCGTCCGGGCCGTCCAGCATCCAGGCGATCACGCCGTCCTCGCCCTCATAGATCGGCACCGGGGAAGTCTGCCCGCGCATGGCCCGGTCGGCGGCCTCGATAGCCATCTTCCCGGCGAAGGCGGGGGCGTGGGCCTTCCAGGTGGAGATTTCGCCCTTGCGCGACTGGCGCGTCGCCGTCGTCGTATGCAATGCCTGCCCGACGGACTGGAAGATGGTTTCGACGCCGAGGCCCAGCAGGGTGCCGATGCCGGCGGCCGCGGAGGGCCCGAGGTGGGCGACGTGGTCGATCTTGTGCTTGTGCAGGCAGATGGCCTTGACCAGGTTCACCTGGATCTCATAACCGGTGGCAATGCCGCGGACCAGGTCCTTGCCGCTGGAGCCCACGTGCTGGGCGACAGCCAGGATCGGGGGAATGTTGTCGCCGGGGTGGGAGTAGTCCGCGGCGAGGAACGTGTCGTGGTAGTCAAGTTCGCGCACGGCCACCCCGTTGGCCCAGGCAGCCCATTCGGGGGAGACCCGCTCGCCGATGCCGAAGACCTTGGAGCCCTTGCCGCCGGTGCTGGGTGCGTGCGCCAGCGCCTGGGCGCGGGCGGCGACGATCGGGGCCCGGTTCAGCGAGGCGACGGCCACAGACGCGTTGTCGATGATCCGGTTAATGACCATCTCCGATACTTCTGCCGTGATGTCGACGGGGTCGGCGGCGACCACCGCAATCTTGTGCGCCAGCTGTTCCTCACGGGGAAGGTTTTCCTCGCTCTTATAGACGCGGACGTGGTGTTCCTGGACCATGGGGCTCCTTCTAGCGGGTCTTGATGTGGGCGGGGGCGGCTTCAAGGTGGGACAGCGCGGTGGCTTTGATGTGGCAGAGGCTGGTGTGCAGGTGCACCGTTGTGGCAGCGGCGGCGAGCCGGGGGTTCCGGTCGGCGATGGCACCGGCGATGGCGGCATGTTCGGCAGCGGCCGCCGTCAGCCGCTCCGTGTCGTCGGCTGCCATCCTGCGGATCCGGACGAGGTGCACCCGCAGGCTGCGCATGGCCTGGGCGAGGTAGGAGTTGGAGATTGCGGTGTCTATGGCTGCGTCAAGCCGGGCCACCAGCGCGTAGTAGTCCTGCACGGCAGGGGGTGCAAAGGCCAGGAGGGCCGGGGCCTGGACGAGGTCGGCCTGGAGCCGGCGGAAGGTGTCAGGTTCGCCACGCTCCGCCGCCAGCGCGGCAGCCCTTCCCTCCAGCGTCTCGCGGAGCTCGAACAGTTCGTCAATGTCGGCAAGGGAGATGGCGCTGACGACGACGCCGCGTCCGCCCGCCGTCGTCAATCCTTCCGCGGTGAGGCGGCTGAGCGCCTCCCGAAGCGGGGTGCGCGACACGCCCAGGCGCTCGGCCTGCTCCACCTCGGCGAGCAGGGCGCCGGGCGGGAGGCGCCACTCGATGATGTCATCGCGGAGCGCCGCGTAGGCGCGTTCACTTGCCCGCACTGCTGCTCCCTTCATCGAACAATTCGGCTCCAGTGTATACACGGGAGGATTGCTGAGGGAAGATCTTCACGAAAAATACGGGCTTTGCGCAGGTTCTTGTATACAGCAGTGGCTAGCGCCCGCTCCAGCTGTATTCGTTCTCGGGCCGGCCGGGAGTGCCGTAGCGTGCGGTCCTCGACACCGTGCCGGCATCGACGAGGTATTCCAGGTACCGGCGCGCGGTCACCCTGGACATCCCCAGCGCGTCCATGACCTCAGTGGCTGATACCGCCTGCTGCTGCCCCTTCAGGAACTCCTGCACGGACACCAGCGTCGAGACGGACAGGCCTTTGGGCAGCGGAAGCTCCGACGGCGCCCGGAGGCTGGCAAAGGCCTGGTCGACTTCGCTCTGCGACGCTGCCGACCTTCCGGACGCGCTGCCGGGACCGGCCAGCTGCTGCCGGAACTGGCGGTAGCTCTCCAGCTTGTCAGCGAAGGTCGCGAAGGTGAACGGCTTGATCAGGTACTGCACCACGCCGATCGCCACCGCGCTGCGGACGATAGCCAGCTCCCTGACGGCGGTGATGGCGATGATGTCGGCAAGGATCCCTGCCGAGCGCATCCGGCGGGCGATGTCCAGTCCGTGCAGGTCCGGCAGGTTCATGTCCAGCAGCACCAGCTCCACGGGGTTGCCCGCGGCCGAGAACTCATTGAGCAGCCGCAGGGCCGATTGCCCGTCCGGCGCTGTTCCGGCAAGCTCGAACCCGGCCAGCCGCCCGATGTATGCTGCGTGCGCGGCCGAGGCAATTGCCTCGTCCTCAACGACGAGGACGCGGATGGTGCTCACGGTTTGTGCTCCTTTTCGGGTGGCAGGGCGGCGGGCAGGAACACTTCGAACTTTGCCCCGCGGCGTCCGTTGATGGCCAGCGTACCGCCCAGCCGCTGCACGGCCTGCCGGACCAGGGCAAGGCCGATGCCACGGCCGCCGGGCCCCGTCGGTTTAGTGCTGTAACCGTGGCGGAAGATGTTGTCCGCAGTGTCCGGATCGAGCGGGGCGCCGGAGTCGTGGACGGCGATGTCCAGGCCTTCCTCATCGGACTCCACTGTCAGCTCCACCCGGCGCGGGGGTGTCCCTTCCGCCGCGGCGTCGATGGCGTTGTCGAGCAGGTTGCCGAGGATTGTCACGAGGTCCTGGACGGCGATGCCGGCCACTGACCCGGATCCGAGGGTGGCAACTTCCAGCTGGACGCCCCGCTCATGGGCCTCGGCCACCTTGCCCATGACCAGTGCGCCGAGGACCGGCTCATCCACCGAGCTGAGCATGTCATCGGTGAGCTGCTGGCTCAGTTCCAGATCCCGGGTGGCAAAGTCCAGGGCCTCTCGCGTGCGCCCCAGCTCAAGCAGCGACACCATGGTGTGGAGCCGGTTCGCGTGTTCGTGGGTCTGCGCCCGCAGGGCATCGGACAGGGTCCGCATGGTCTCGAGTTCGTTGCCCAGTGCCTCAATCTCGGTCCGGTCCCGCAGCGTGGCAACAGTGCCGTACACCGGGTTCCTGCCGCGGACAGCGTGCGATTCCGGGCCTTTGGCGGGCCCCTGGTTCACCACCAGGACCCTGGACCCGGCCAGGACGATTTCATCCTTCGCCTCCCGGCCCGATTCGAACAGGGAGCGGAGGCCGTCATCGATAGGCAGCCCGGCAAGGGACGGCGGCCGGAGGGGGTCCCGTTCGCGGGAGCCTGCCAGGCCGAGGAGCTCGGCTGCCTGGTCGTTGTACATCACCACGTCGCCCCGGGTGTCGATCAGGATCAGTCCCTCCCTGACCGAGTGCAGCACGGACTCGTAGTAGGCGAAAAGTTGCGAGAGCTGCTCCGGCCCCCAGCCCCGGGTGACGCGGCGGAGATACCTGCCGAGCAGCCACGAGGCCCAGGATCCGCCCACCAGCAGGGCAAGCCCGATGGCCAGCAGGGCGGGGAGCCGGGCGGCGAAAGCCACATCCACGGTGCCTACCGTTACCCCGGCCGCCACCAGCGCCTTGACCGCGCCCGAGGCGTCCTTCACCGGGACAATGGTCCGCACCGACGGGCCCAGCGTCCCGGCTGTGACCTCGGTGAACTCCTCACCCCGCAACGCGGCGTCCACCGACCCGATGTACGGCCTGCCGACTTCCTCCTCCCGGGGGTGGGTCCAGCGGGTGCGGTCCGGGGCCATGATGGTGATGAAATCGACGTCGGCCGTCGCCATGACGTCCCTCGTGTAGGGCTGGAGCACGGCAGACGGGTCGGGGGAGGAGGCCGCATCGAGGACCAGCGGACTCGCAGCTATGGCATGGGCGATGCCCGCCATCCGCAGGCCGGCCTCATCGTAGGTGCGGTCCCGGGCATCCACGTAGGTTGAGGTTCCGACGATGGCGATGAAGGACACCACGATCAGCAGGTTCGCCACGAAGAGCCGCCGGGCGATGCTCCAGCGATGGATCATGTGAACCTCTCTTCGACCACCGTGACGAAAAAACCACTGCCCCGAAACGCTGCGCCGCGACCGGGACACTGCGCCGCGACCAATATGAACGCAACGGTGAGCTGTGTCACTGCGTGCCCAATGATGGATGTCACACCGCAAGGACGTGTAGCGCCCAGAGACTGTGCCGCAGCGTCTACCAGATTATCCATAAGGAGACACATCATGGCTTCTCAACGAGGAGAGTCGCTTGACACCGTGAAGACGCGGCGCAAGGGCATCGACAAATCGCACTACCTGTACATTGCGGTCATCGCAGCCGTCATCCTCGGCGCGCTCGTGGGCCTGATGTTCCCCGAGGTCGGGAAGTCCCTCAAGCCCCTTGGTGACGGGTTCATCAAGCTGATCAAGATGATGATCGCGCCGGTCATCTTCTGCACCATCGTCCTGGGCATCGGCTCCATCGCGAAGGCGGCAACTGTCGGCAAGGTGGGCGGCCTGGCGCTGGGCTACTTCGTCCTCATGTCCACGTTCGCGCTCGCCATCGGCCTTGTGGTCGGCAACCTCATCCACCCCGGTGAGGGCCTCAAGCTCACACCGTACGACCCCACCAAGAAGGCGGAAGTAGACAGCACCGTTGCCTTCCTCCTGGGCATCATTCCCGGAGACATTCCGGTCCTGCCGACGCTGTTTGCCGCGATCCTCGTAGGTTTCGCCCTGCAGAAGATGGGCCCGCAGGGCGCTCCCATCCTCAAGGCCATCGGCCACGGCCAGGTCCTGGTGTTCCGCATCCTGATCATGATCATGTGGCTGGCCCCGGTGGGCGCCTTCGGTGCCATCGCCGCCGTCGTGGGGGCTACCGGCTTCCAGGCCATCGTCAGCATGTTCACCCTGATGGCCGCCTTCTACATCACCTGCGCACTGTTCATCGTGATCATCCTCGGCGGCCTGCTCAAGGTGGTCACCGGCGTCAACATCTTCAAGCTGATGAAGTACCTGGGCCGCGAATACCTGCTCATCTTCTCCACATCCTCCTCCGAAGCTGCCCTGCCCCGCCTGATCGCCAAGATGGAGCACCTGGGTGTCTCCAAGCCCGTCGTCGGCGTCACCGTTCCCACCGGCTACTCCTTCAACCTGGACGGCACGGCCATCTACCTGACCATGGCGTCCCTGTTCGTGGCCAACGCCATGGGCACTCCGCTGGACCTTGGCGCCCAGATCTCCCTGCTGATCTTCATGATCATTGCTTCCAAGGGTGCAGCCGGCGTGACCGGCGCAGGCCTGGCCACGCTCGCTGCAGGCCTGCAGGCCCACAAGCCGGAACTGCTGGGCGGGGTAGGCATGATCGTGGGCATCGACCGGTTTATGTCCGAAGCCCGCGCCCTGACCAACTTCACGGGCAACGCCGTCGCCACCGTCCTGATCGGCACCTGGGTCAAGGAAATCGACGGCGGCCAGGTCAACCGTGTCCTCTCCGGCCACGAGCCCTTCGACGAAGCAACCATGCTGGCCCACCACGGTGATGCCGCCCCGGAGCAGGCCGAAGCCAAGGCCGTGCCGGTCAACGCATAACGGTTCTCCAGCACAGGCGACCGCCCCCTCGGCCCGGCCGAGGGGGCGGTTTTCCGCGTCGGGAAGCGTAACCTTCGACCTCAACTAGAGGGTCAAGGCTCAACATCCGCTTAAAGTCAAGTTCCCTCGAATACCGTGTCGGCCCCTGTAGCCTTGGGTGAAGAAGGAAGGGCGCTGGACATCCAGCGGCAGGAAATCACCGTCATCGAAAGTGTGGACAGATACGTGAGCAGCGAACAGGGTTCAGCAACTCTGGAAGGCACGGCATTCGACCTGGACAACGCGGTGATGGGTCCCACGGGGCGCCCATACCGTGATTTCCCGGAACCTGCGCCGCTGCCCTCCCACGGACCGGCCCGCGTCATCGCCATGGTTAACCAGAAGGGCGGCGTCGGCAAGACCACGTCCACCATTAACCTGGCTGCAGCCCTGGCCGAATACGGCCGCCGCGTGCTCCTGGTGGACTTCGACCCCCAGGGTGCCCTTTCCGCCGGCCTGGGCGTCAACCCCCATGAACTGGACCTGACGGTCTACAACGTCCTGATGGACCGCAAGGTGGACATCCGCCAGGCCATCCACCAGACCGGCGTGGAAAACGTGGACCTGCTGCCGGCAAACATCGACCTCTCCGCCGCGGAAGTCCAGTTGGTCAATGAGGTTGCGCGCGAGCAGGTCCTGGACCGGGCGCTGAAGAAGGTCGAGGACGAGTACGACGTCGTCCTGATCGACTGCCAGCCGTCCCTGGGCCTGCTGACGGTCAACGCCCTCACCGCGGCGCACGGTGTCATCATTCCGTTGATCTGCGAGTTCTTCGCCCTCCGGGCCGTCGCGCTGCTGGTCGAAACCATCGACAAAGTCCAGGACCGGCTGAACCCGCGCCTGCAGGTGGACGGCGTGCTGGCAACCATGTACGACGCCCGGACGCTGCATAGCCGGGAAGTTATCAGCCGGCTGGTTGAGGCCTTCGGCGACAAGGTGTTCGAAACGGTCATCAAGCGGTCCATCAAGTTCGCCGATGCCACCGTGGCCGCGGAACCAATCACTTCCTACGCGGGAACCCACGTGGGTGCCGACGCGTACCGCCGGCTTGCCAAGGAGCTCATTTCCCGCGGCGGCGCGCCGTAGCCAGCGCTGTGGCCGACTCCAAGCCCGGATTCGAGGTGCGGCTGGCCAACTTCACTGGTCCGTTCGACCTCCTGTTGGGCCTGATCGCCAAGCACAAGCTGGACATCACGGAGGTGGCACTGGCCACCGTGACGGATGAGTTCATCAAGTACATCCGCAAGCTGCAGGCGGTCGGCGAGGAATGGGCGCTCGACGAGGCCAGCGAATTCCTGGTCATTGCGGCGACGCTCCTGGACCTCAAGGCCGCCCGGCTGCTGCCGGCGGGCGAGGTGGAGGACGCCGAAGACATCGCCCTGCTCGAAGCCCGGGACCTTCTGTTTGCCCGGCTGCTGCAGTACAAGGCATTCAAGCAGGTTGCCGGAATGCTGGGGCAGACCCTCCATGAGGAAGGCCGCAGGTTCCCGCGCCAGGTGGCACTGGAGGGGCACATCGCGGCGATGCTTCCCGAACTGGTGTGGAAGCACACGCCGCAGCAGTTTGCCGCCCTTGCCGCCGCGGCGCTCCAGCCCAAGGCCCCGCAGCCTGTAGAGGTGGGGACCGGGCACCTGCACGGCAGCCCCGTGAGCGTGAAGGACCAGGCCGGGATTCTGGGTCGCCGGCTGCAGGAGGAATCGCCGCAGACCTTCCGCGCCCTGATTGCCGACGCCGGCTCCACCCTGGTGGTGGTCGCCCGGTTCCTGGCGCTCCTGGAGCTGTTCAGGGACAAGGCCGTCGCCTTCGACCAGCTTTCGCCGCTGGCGGACCTTGCCGTGCACTGGACTGCAGGACAGGGGCAATGGTCAGCGGAAAACTTGAGCGAGGAATACGAGATGCAACCGTGAATGCACAACTGCCGGACGGAACTCCGGAGGACGGCAGCCACGATGTCCACAGCCTGCCCGGCGGGGCGAAGGCTGCCATCGAAGCGGTCCTGATGGTCCTGGACCAGCCGGCAACCGAAGAAGAACTGGCGGCCGGACTGGGGCTCCCGGTCGGCGCCGTCAGGGACCTGCTGGCAGAACTGGAGCGGGAGTATAACGGCTATACTGTTAACGCCCCGGATATGGACAAGGCCAGCACAGCCGGCTTCGCCTCCAGCCCCCGGGGTTTTGAATTGCGGAATATCGCCGGTGGCTGGCGCATCTACTCCCGGGCCGAATTTGCCGACATCGTCGGAAAGTACGTGCTCGACGGGCAGACGGCGCGGTTGACCCAGGCAGCATTGGAAACACTGGCGGTCATTGCCTACCGCCAGCCGGTTTCCCGGGCGCGGGTATCTGCGATTCGCGGCGTCAATGTTGACTCGGTGGTACGGACACTGGCCCAGCGCGGGCTGATCGAGGACGCGGGAACGGATCCCGAGTCGGGGGCAATCCTTTACCGGACCACCTCCTACTTCCTGGAACGGATGGGCATCAGCTCCGTGGCGGACCTGCCACAGCTGTCGCCACACCTTCCTGGACTGGAAGGAATCGCAGAGTTCTACGACGCCGACAACATGTAGGCCGGCCCCGGTCTGCAAAGGCATATGGAGAAAACACTGAACAGGGCAGAGTGAATCTGCCGGGCTGGCTAGGGTTGTCACGGGACACCTTGAAGGCCACACAACGAAGGACGGGTCATGACACAGGCGGGACGCCAGGGTTCACCACGTAACGGTTCCGGACGCGGCGGCGCGGAACGCAACCACTCACAGCGCAACGCGTCGGGAGGAAGCTTCGGAGGCAGCTCCCGCGGCGGTGCAGCCAAGCGGGGCGGCGGATTCGGCGCGGACCGGCCGCACCGCGCGCCGAAACCGCGCGAGGAACGCTTCATCGACCCCGATCTCGGCGGCGCCCAGCAGGGCCGCGGCGCGGACAAGCCGGCCAAGCCGTCGTCGCGCAACCCGGCGTCACGCAAGCCGGGCGCGAAGAAGGCCCCCGGAACCCCGGGTGCGCCCAAGGCTAAGCCCCGCCCGGGCGCCGCGGCTGCACCCGCTTCCCGCGCCTTCGGCAGCGAACGCTTTGGCCAGAACCTCGGCCCGGTCCGCAAGCCTGCCAGGAACAAGGGCCCCCGCCGGGACGTGCCCCAGTCCGAACTGCACGATGCCGACGGTGTCCGCCTGCAGAAAGTCATGGCATCCGCCGGGGTGGCATCGCGCCGCGTCTGCGAGGAGATGATCACGGAAGGACGCGTGGAGGTGGATGGCCAGGTGGTCACCGAGCTCGGCGTCCGCGTGGACCCCAAGACCGCCGTCATCCACGTTGACGGCCTCCGCATCCAGCTCGACGAGAACCTCGTCTACATGGTCTTCAACAAGCCCAAGGGCGTCGTCTCCACCATGGAAGACCCCGACGGCCGCCCCTGCATCAGCGACTTCCTCAAGAACACCAAGAACAAGGGTGAACGGCTCTTCCACGTCGGCCGCCTGGACGTCGCCACCGAAGGGCTGCTGCTGCTGACCAACGACGGCGAACTGGCCAACCGGCTCACCCACCCGTCCTTCGAGGTCCCCAAGACCTACCTGGTCCAGGTGCGCGGCCCCTTCCCGCACGGCGTCGGCGCCCAGCTGAAAGCGGGCGTGGAACTGGAAGACGGCCTCGCGTCCGTGGACTCCTTCCGGCTTGTCGACTCCACTCCGGGGCACGTCCTGATCGAAGTGGTGCTGCACTCGGGCAAGAACCGCATCGTCCGCCGTATGTTCGACGCCGTCGGCTTCCCCGTCCAGCGGCTTGTCCGTGTCAAGGTCGGTCCCATTGGGCTCGGTGACCAGCGCCAGGGCAGCATCCGCAACCTCGGCAAGCAGGAAGTCGGCCACCTGCTGGCATCCGTGGGGCTCTGAGGCATGTCCGCCTTCAAGAGCCACGGACGCGGCCACCTGGACGGGCCCGTGGTGGTGCTCGGCACCGGGCTGCTCGGAACCAGCATCGGGCTGGGACTGCGCGGGCGCGGGGTGCCGGTGTACCTCTCCGACCCCTCACCCACGAACCAGGCCGTTGCCGTGGATATCGGCGCCGGCCGTCCGCTGTCCGAGCTCGGCGAAACCGTGCCGCAGCTGGTCGTGGTGGCCGCTCCGCCGGATGTCACGGCGGAGGTCGTCCAGCAGGCACTGGCCGACTACCCGGAATCCGTGGTGGTGGATATCGCCAGCGTCAAGGCGGACATCCTCGCCCGGCTGCGCGAAAGCGGAGTCGACCTCTCCCGCTATGTTGGAACGCATCCCATGGCAGGCAGGGAGAAATCCGGCCCCGTTGCTGCCCGCGGCGAACTGTTCACGTCCATGCCCTGGGTGGTCTGCCCAGCCGAGGAAACGTCCGGCGCCGCCCTTCAGGTGGCCAGGTCGCTTGGCACGGACCTCGGAGCGGTGGTCTCGCAGTTCACCGCCGACGAGCACGACGAAGCCGTGGCACTGGTGTCCCACCTGCCGCAGGTGATGTCCTCGCTGCTGGCCAGCCGTCTCCAGGGAACGCCCCTGCACGCTTTGTCGCTGGCCGGGAACGGACTCCGTGATGTTACCCGGATTGCCGCCAGCGACCCCACGCTGTGGGTGCAGATCCTTGGCGGCAACGCGGCCAAGGTGGTGGAGATCCTCTACGGCGTCCGGGAGGACCTCAACCGGCTTATAGGAACACTGGAAAACCCCACCGCACCCGGCGCACGCCTGGACCTTGCCCAGCTGATGAGCGAAGGCAACGCCGGGCAGGCACGGATCCCCGGCAAGCACGGAGGGCCGCCGCAGGCCTACTCCTGGCTCACCGTCCTGGTGGACGACAGGCCGGGCCAGATCGCGCAGCTGCTCACCGAAATCGGTGAAATCGGCGTGAACCTTGAAGACCTTCGGCTGGACCATTCCTCCGGACAGAACGTCGGCATGGTGGAATTGTCAGTGTTGCCCAACAAGCACGACCACCTGATCGAAGCATTAAACGACCGCGGATGGCGGGTACTTCAGTCATGACACAGGAACTTCTCGACACCATGCCCGCCCTGCGCGTCGGCCGGCCGCTGGTTGTTGCCATCGACGGCCCGTCCGGGTCCGGCAAGTCCAGCGTAAGCAAGGAAGTGGCCCGGCGGCTGCGTCTCGCCTACCTCGACACCGGGGCCATGTATCGGGCACTGACCTGGCACTGCCTCAACAGCGGCATCGACCTTGACGACGCAGCGGCGGTGGAGCAGGCCTCGCGCGACATCGTCATGGAGCTCAGCACCAGCCCGCAGCAGGAATACGTGCGCGTCGCCGGCGTCGACGTCACTGACGCCATCCGCGAACCCGCCATCTCGTCGGCCGTCAGCGCCGTCGCCACCACCCTGGGCGCCAGGACCGAACTCATCCGCCGCCAGCGGGAACTGATCGAAAAGCACCACCGCCGCATGGTGGTGGAAGGCAGGGACATCACCACCGTCGTCGCTCCCGGGGCGGAGGTCCGCATGCTGCTGACCGCCAGCGAGGAAGCGCGGCTGCGCAGGCGCGGCATCCAGCTGGGCGGAACCCAGAACGCGGAAGAGCTGGCCGCCCAGGTCACCCACCGGGACGCGAAGGACTCCAAGGTAGTGAACTTCACCCAGGCCGCCGACGGCGTGGTGACGCTGGACTCGTCGGACCTGGACTTTGAACAGACAGTGGATGCTGCGCTGGTCATCGTCACCAAGGTCCTCAACCGTGACTGACGGCATGCCGCCCCTTCCTTCCGGGTCCACAGTTCCTTCGGCCCGGGCCGTTCCTTCGCCCTGGACCATGCGGTGGAGCAGGCCGGTGGGCTGGGCCCTGGACCACCTGGTCTACCGGACCACCGTGACCGGAAAGACCAACGTCCCCACCGGTGGCCCGGTCATCTTCGCCGGGAACCACATCAGCCTCCTGGACGGGCCTGTGATGTTCGGTGCCGCGCCCCGGCCCATGCACATCATGGTCAAGCAGGAAATGTTCAACGGTTTCCTGGGCCAGGTGCTGACCGCGTCCGGGCAGTTGCCCGTGGACCGGCGCGGCGGACGGGCCGCGCTTCAGCGCGGCAAGGAACTGCTCGACGCCGGACGGTGCGTTGGCATCCTGCCCGAGGGGACGCGGGGGAGCGGCGACGCCGCCGGCATCAACGGCGGGGTGGCGTGGCTGGCGCTGAACACCGGGGCCCCCGTGGTGCCGGTGGCCATCCTGGGCACACGGACCGGCAACGAGCACCTGGATTTCGTGCCGCGGCCCGGACGCCGCTTACACGTCAGCTTCGGGACCGCCCTGACATTGGGCAGCCGGGCGGGAGAAAGCGGGCGTGCTTCAATGGACAGGGCAGCGCAGGAGATCCGCGCAGCGCTGGCAGGGCACGTCCGGGACGCCATCCAACTCAGCGGGCAGCCCCTGCCCTTCGCTGACTCCACCAAAGACTTAACAGCAGTAGCCGGGACGCCGGCAGATGACCACTAAGGACAGTGCAATGAGCGACACCACCCAGACATCCGGCCACCCCGGCTCCGGCGAAGACGAATACACCCCTTCCGGCACCGACCAGGTTGCGGAACGGCTGGCCGCCATTGACGACGACGAGGCTGAGCTCCGCGCGGCCTCGCTCCGGGCGGGGCTGGAGGACTACGACCTCGACGAGGAAGACGCCGCCCTGCTCAGCGGGGAATACGGCGACGAGGACTTCGACGGCCCCGTCAAGCTCGATCCCGTCCTGGCGATCATCGGCCGCCCCAACGTGGGCAAGTCGACCCTCGTGAACCGTATCCTGGGCCGCCGCGAGGCCGTGGTGGAGGACACCCCCGGCGTCACCCGTGACCGGGTCATGTATTCGGCCAATTGGAACGGCCGCAACTTCACCCTGGTGGACACCGGCGGATGGGAACACGATGCCCGCGGGATCCACGCCCGCGTGGCGGAGCAGGCCGAGATGGCCGTGGAACTCGCTGACGCCGTCCTCTTCGTGGTGGACTCCGCCGTCGGCGCCACGGCCACTGATGAAGCGGTCATGAAGATGCTGCGCCGCAGCAAGAAACCGGTCATCCTGGTCGCCAACAAAGTTGATGACTTCGCGCAGGAGGCGGATTCCGCTGTGCTGTGGGGCCTCGGCTTCGGCGAACCCTACCCTGTGTCGGCACTGCATGGCCGCGGCGTGGCCGACCTGCTCGACCACGTGATGGACGTGCTGCCCGAGTTCTCGACCATTGAGGGCCTGGAGCGTTCCGGCGGACCGCGCCGCATCGCCCTGATCGGCCGGCCCAACGTCGGCAAGTCCTCCCTGCTGAACAAACTCGCCGGCTCCGAGCGCGTGGTGGTGGACAACACCGCCGGAACCACCCGGGATCCGGTGGACGAATTCATTGAACTCGGCGGACGTACCTGGCGTTTCGTCGACACGGCCGGCATCCGGCGCCGCCAGCACATGGCCCAGGGAGCGGACTACTATGCATCGCTCCGGACGCAGGCCGCGCTCGAGAAGGCGGAGGTCGCCGTCGTGCTCCTTGCGGTGGACGAGGTCCTCAGCGAACAGGACGTACGCATCCTCCAGCTCGCCATCGAGTCCGGCCGGGCGCTGGTCCTGGCCTTCAACAAGTGGGACCTGCTGGACGACGAACGCCGCCGGTACCTGGAACGTGAAATCGAACAGGACCTCGCACACGTGGACTGGGCTCCGCGGGTGAACATTTCCGCCAAGACCGGCTGGCACAAGGACCGGCTGGTGCCCGCACTGGACGTGGCACTGGAAAGCTGGGACAAGCGCATCGCCACCGGCCGGCTCAACGCCTTCCTGGGCGAGCTGGTTGCCGCACATCCGCATCCGGTCCGCGGCGGCAAGCAGCCGCGCATCCTCTTCGGCACGCAGGCATCCAGCCGGCCGCCGAAGTTCGTGCTGTTCACCACGGGCTTCCTGGATCCCGGTTACCGCCGCTTCATCACCCGCCGCCTGCGTGAAACCTTCGGCTTCGAGGGCACCCCCATCGAGGTCAGCATGCGCGTGCGCGAAAAGCGCGGAAAGAAGCGCTGACGGACGTGATCCGCAACACTCAGGGCACCGAAACCCGGAAAGTGTCACTTGCACCCTCCGGGATCGTGTAAGCTCTTCTAGGTGGTTCGGCCGGACTGCTGATGGAAATCCGCGGAGTGATCCGGGGATGGAGTTCAGCGGAGAACGGCGGAACCAGCGGGCTGTAGCGCAGCTTGGTAGCGCACTTGACTGGGGGTCAAGGGGTCGCAGGTTCAAATCCTGTCAGCCCGACCACAAAGCCGCGGAAACTTAAGGGTTTCCGCGGCTTTTTGTGTTCGCGGGGTTCCCGCGGCGAAGCGATTGAGCCGCCAGCTAGCCGAGGGCGGCGTCGAGGGTGACAAAGCCGTAGCCTGCCGCCCGGAGTTCGGAGATCACCTGCGGGAGGGCCGCGGCGTCGAGCGTTGAGCCGTCGTCCGGGTTGGAGCCGAGGTGCATCAGGACGACGGCCCCCGGCTGCGCGGACGCCATGACGCGCTGGACGATAAAGCCCGGGCCGCGCGTTCCGTTCAGGGTGCCTTGCCAGCCCAGGGTGTCAACAGTCCACCGGACCGCCGCGTAGCCGGCGGCGTTGACGTCCGCGATGGTGCGGGAATCGCGGGCGCCGAACGGGAACCGGAAGAACGGGCGCGGGTCTCCGCCGGCGGCCTCGATGGTCTTCTGCGCGCTGCTGATCTGGTCCGCGATCTGGGCGTCAGTCAGGGTTGTGAAGTCCGGGTGGCTCATGGAGTGGTTGCCGATCCGATGCCCCGCGTTGTAGATCAGTGCCGGGTCGGAGGGGAACTGGTTGACCCAGCTTCCGGTGAGGAAGAAGGTGCCCGGGACGCCGTTGGCCGAGAGGGTTGCGAGGATCGATCGGAGGCCGGCGTCGTTGGCCCCGGCGTCGAACGTGAGTGCGACAACCTTCTGCGTAGTCGGTAGGCGCTCCAGATCTACGCCCAGGAGGGCAGGCGGAATGTTGGTGTAGATGACTTCTATCCTGGCGCCGGCCTCATGGACCAGGATGGAGCCCTGCTGGAAGTCGCTGCGGCGGCCGCCCGTGATTCCGTACTCGCCGCTGGTCGGGTAGCCGAGCCGGCTGCGCTCCCAACCGAGGGCCACCCACTGGGCCCGAATGGCTCCGTACACATCGTGGGGTCCGGTGGCGGTGCTGAAGTAGATCGCGCCGCCGGTGAAGTTGTTGTATCGGCCTGCTGCGCCTGGTGTTGAGGTTTCGTCGGTGAGTGGG
>NZ_BAAHNO010000038.1:0-8427 GCF_054656615.1 Arthrobacter sp. AD-310
TGGCGGTCATGACGTTCCAGCCCGGGCCGACTTCGATGCGCCAGCCGAAGAGGCCGTTGCCTTGGCCGGGGTAGGTCCAGAGGGTGCCGTTGGTGTCCCGTGCCACCAGATCCGGAATGCCGTCGCTGGTGAGATCGCCGGCGGCGCTGATGGCGGTCATGACGTTCCAGCCGTCGCCGACCTTGATGCGCCAGCCGAACAGGCCGGTCCCGGTTCCGGGGTAGGTCCACAGGGCGCCCGTGGAATCACGGGCCAGCAGGTCGGATTTGCCGTCGCTGGTGAAATCCCTTGCCGGCGGGAACGGAGCAGGAACCGGGCCGATGTTCAGCAGGCGGTTCGGCGTCCCTGCTGACGCGTTGGTGATAACGTCCGGCGTCGCCGTGGATGCCAACTCCGCGGCGATGTCCGCCGGAGTGGCGCCGGGGTTCTCGGCCAGAAGGACGGCGGCGGCGCCGGCCACATGCGGGGACGCCATCGACGTCCCGCTCCCTGTCGCTACAGCGGTGGTTGACGAATGGAGAGCGGAGGTGATGCCCACCCCCGGAGCGTACAGGTCAACACAGCTGCCGTAGTTCGAGAACCCGGCCTGCCGGTCCGAGGAATCACTTGCGGCTACCGTCAGGGCTTCCGGTACGCGGGCAGGGGAACTGCCGCAGGCGTCGACGGCTGAGTTACCGGCAGCCACGGAGACCGTGACGCCGTCGGCGATGATGCCCCGGACAGCGGAATCCACCATGGTGCTGGCAGTCCCGCCCAGGCTCAGGTTGGCGACGGCGGGGGTGTTGGCTTTGTGGTCCGATGCGATCCAGTCGAGGCCGGCAATGATGTCCGACATGTAGCCCAGGCCGTTGCAGTCCAGGACGCGGACCGGGACGATGGTGGCCGCCTTGGCAACCCCGTAGGTCTTGCCGGCGACAACTCCGGACACATGGGTGCCGTGGCCGTTGCAGTCGCTGCTGCCCCGCCCGTCGTTCACGGCCGTCCACCCCGAGGCGACCCGGCCCCCGAATTCGGTATGCCCGGCCAGCACCCCCGAATCGACAATATAGGCGTTAACGCCCGCCCCCGAGGACGGCGGCGTAAAGGTGGCAGAGAGCGGGAGCGTCTTCTGGTCGATCCGGTCAAGGCCCCAGGGCGGCGACTGCTGGGTGTCGAACACCTGGACGGGTTCGTCCCGTTCGACGGCGGAAACGAGGGGGGAACGGGCCAGGGCGTCAGCCTGCGCTTTGGTGGCCGTCACTGCAGCCCCCTGCATGGCGGCGGAGAAGGTCCTGTGAACCTGCACGCCCTCGGACCGCAGGGACTCGGCGCCCGCGGCGGTGGCCGCGCCCTTGCTGAAGCTCACCAGATACCGCCCAGTGTCTTCCGAAGGTGGCGCTGGAGCGGCCGGTGGAGGGGGCGCCGGAGCGGCCGGCGCCGTCGGAATGGAAGCAGCGGCGGGCGGGACTGCGAGCATCATGGCAGCAAGTGCTGCCAGTGCTGTACCAAAAGAGGTTCCAAATCGTTGAGGGAATGGCATGGTGTTCTCCTGTTCACCGACGCGTCCGGGGGTGGACAGACAGGCGGCGACGCAGGCCGTTGCGGCCGCCAAGGAGGTACTCCCTGCCGCGCCATGAATGTCTTCCCCCAGCGGCTCCGGCTGAGCCCGGAGCCTGATCGCCAACGCGGATCCCCGACCCTAGAGACCGAGCGCTGCGAACGCGATCATCTTAACAAGATCCGTCAACCCGACACTACAAGTCCTGTAAGAATGTCCGAGGCCGGACCAGGGAGTAAAGCTACCCCAGCAAGCCCCGCTCGGCCGCGGCCAGGGCCGCCCGCGCTGCCAGGTACCGCGGATCCGCCCGTCCGGCCACCCGGCCCAGCACCTCCACAGCCTCCGAGTCCGCGGCTCCCATGTCCGTGGCCAGCCAGCGGGCCAGAAGCAGGGCGTCGCCGCTGGCCCGGACCGCCGATCCCACGGCAAGGTCCAGCCGGTCACGCAGCAGCTGCACCGGCAGGACTCCGGACCGGGGGAGCAGGGGAGCGCGGTACCTTGTCAGCGCCCCGGCCACCTGCCCGTTCCGCAGGAGCCGCAGCACCTCCCCGGAATCCGTGCACCCGGCCAGGTCCGGGGCCAGCCGGTAGGGGTTGGACTGCACTGCGCCGCCCAGCATGGACCGGACCCGGAACATCTCGGTCCGGATGGCCTGCGGGGTGCCGTCGTCACCGTGCAGTTCGTAGGCCAGCTCCTCCGCCGACCAGCCTTGGGTGCGGGAATCGAGCAGCGCCAGGATTTCCGCGCGGCGCAGCGTGAGCGGAATCCGGCTGCCGTCCCGCAGGACCGCGGCGGGCTTGTCGCCCAGCAGTTCCAGGCGTTCGACGGCGGCACTCACCTGGTGGGGAACACTGCGGGGAGCGTGCCGGGCCGCACTGGCGGAAAGAGCGCCGGCGGGCCCGCTCACGGAATGCTGCGCACCCGGGGCCGTGTCGCCGTCGTACGTTCCCAGCAGCGATTCCGCCACCCGCACCGCACACCGGACCATCCGCAGCGTGTCGGCGCTGATAGTGTCGAGCGGTCCGGAGACGTCGAGGACGCCGAGCAGCCGGCCCGTGTCCGGGTCCGTAATGGGCGCCGCCGTGCACGCCCACTCATGGTGCGTGCGGACCAGGTGCTCGGCGGAGAACAGCTGGACCGGCCCGCCGGTGACCAGCGCCTCACTGATCGCGTTGGTGCCGATGCCGGCCTCGGACCAGTCCGCCCCTTCGGAGAACTCCAGCCGGTCCGCCCGGCGCAGCACCTCGCGGCTGCCCACCCGCCAGAGGATCTCCCCGCCGGCGTCGGCCAGCACCAGCAGGTGGCGGCCGGCGGGCGAGGAATCGGCCAGCAGGTCCTGGAGCGCGGGCATGACCTGCTGCAGCCGGTGCTCCCGCCGCAGCTCCCGTACCTCGGACGCGTCGTGCAGATGCCGGGGGCTGTGCTGGTCCGGGCTGATGCCCAGGGCCATTGAGCGGCGCCACGACTCGGCAAGTGTCTGCGGGATCTCGGGCCGGGGGACGCCGGAGATGACCAGTTCGTGTGCGCGGCGGAGGGCGCGCGCATACTTGGCCGGGTCCGAAAACCTCAGGCTGTAGTCCACCCGTTCCTCCTCACCGCGGCGCCCTTGCCGGCCGGCGTCGTAGACAGCGTGCCCTGTAACGCGGTCCGTGTAACGCGCTTGTTACCCCCGCAGCGTTCCAATGGTGATGCAGCTCACGCCGGGCCCAGCATACCGCAGGGGCTCCCGGCGCGGGCTTGTACCGAAGGACCAACACAAAGGAGTGGAGATGACCCAATCACCCACCGCTGCCGCGCAGGCCTGGCTGGCCGGGCTGGATGAGGCGCTGCAGCGGCGCGACGTGGACGCCGCCCTGGAGCTCTTCGAGGACGACAGCTACTGGCGGGACTTCGTCGCGTTCACCTGGAACCTGAAGACGCTCGAAGGCAAGACGGATATCCGGCGGATGCTCAACGCCAGGCTGGACCATGTGCAGCCCGCCAACTGGGCTCTCGCCGAGGACGCCACCGGTGCCGACGGCAGCGTGGAAGCCTGGATCACGTTCGAAACCGGTGCCGCCCGCGGCTACGGCCACCTCCGGCTCCGGAACGGCAAATGCTGGACGCTGCTGACCACCATGCAGGAGCTGAAGGGCTTCGAGGAGAGAAAGGGGCCGCGCCGCGAGCAGGGCGTTGCGCACGAGATTATCCGCGGCCGCCGCTCCTGGAAGGAGCTCAAGGAGGAGCAGGAAGCGCGGCTGGGCTACGAGGAGCAGCCGTACTGCGTGATCATTGGCGGCGGGCAGGGCGGCATCGGCCTGGCCGCCCGGCTGAAGCGGCTGGGGGTGCCCACCATCATTGTGGAGAAAAACCAGAACCCCGGCGACTCTTGGCGCAACCGGTACAAGTCCCTCCACCTGCATGACCCCGTCTGGTACGACCACCTGCCCTACCTGAAGTTCCCGGACGACTGGCCCGTCTTCGCCGCCAAGGACAAGATCGGCGACTGGCTGGAGCACTACACCCGGATCATGGAGCTGAATTACTGGTCCGGCACCGAGTGCGTGGGAGCAGAGTACGACGACGGCGCGCAGGAATGGGCGGTCAACGTCCTTCGCAACGGCGAGCCTGTGACCCTCCGGCCCAAGCAGCTTGTCTTCGCCTTGGGTGTCTCGGGCTACCCGAACATTCCCGCCTTCGACGGGGCGGAGTCGTTCCTGGGGGAGCAGCGCCACTCCTCCCAGCACCCTGGAGGCGGGGACTGGACCGGAAAGAAGGCGGTGGTGATCGGGTCCAACAACTCCGCACACGATATTTGCGCCGACCTGTGGGAGCACGGCGCCGACGTCACCATGGTCCAGCGCTCCTCCACGCACATCGCGCGCAGCGAGTCCCTGATGGACCTGGCGCTGGGGGACCTGTACTCGGAGCGTGCACTCGCCGCCGGGGTGACAACCGAGAAGGCCGACCTGCTGTTCGCCTCCCTGCCCTACCGGATCCTGCCCGAGGCCCAGGTGCCGGTGTACCAGGAGATGGCCAAACGCGACGCAGAGTTCTACTCGCAGCTCGAGGCCGCCGGGTTCGATCTTGACTTCGGGGTGGACGGGTCCGGCCTGTTCCTGAAGTACCTGCGGCGCGGCTCCGGCTACTACATTGACGTCGGCGCTTCCCAGCTGATCATCGACGGCCGGGTGAAGCTGAAGTCCGGGCAGGTCGCCAAGATCACCGGCAACGCCGTGGTGATGGACGACGGCGTTGAGCTCGAGGCTGACCTGATCGTCTACGCCACCGGGTACGGGTCCATGAACGGGTGGCTGGCGGACCTGGTGTCCCCGGAGACCGCGGACCGCGTGGGGAAGTGCTGGGGCTACGGCTCGGACACCCCGAAGGATCCGGGCCCGTGGGAAGGGGAACTGCGCAACATGTGGAAACCGACCAACGTCCCCAATCTGTGGATCCACGGCGGCAACCTGCACCAGAGCCGGCATTACTCTGCCTATCTGGCGCTGCAGCTGAAAGCCCGGATGGAGGGGCTGGACACCCCCGTGTACGAGCTGCAGACTAGCCACCACACCCGCTGAATCCGGTGGTTGAGCTTGTCGAAACCAGTATCCGTTCAAACCCAGGAGGCATCATGAAAGCGGCACGTTTCCACGGCCGGGAGGACATCCGGATCGAGGACATCCCGGAGCCGGAGCTCCGTCCCGGGGCGGTGAAGATCGACGTCGCCTGGTGCGGCATCTGCGGCTCCGACCTCCACGAGTACTTGGAAGGACCAATCTTCGTGCCCGCGCCGGGCCACCCGCATCCGCTGTCCGGCGAGGACGCCCCGGTGACCATGGGGCACGAATTCTCCGGGACTGTGTCCGAAGTCGGCGAAGGCGTGACAGGCATCGCCGTGGGGGACAACGTCGTCGTTGAACCGTATTTCGTGGACGGGACCTGCGACATGTGCCAGGCGGGCAGTTACCACCTGTGCCGGCAGATGGGCTTCATCGGCTTGTCCGGCGGCGGGGGAGGACTGAGCGAGAAAATTGTGGTGGACCAGCGCTGGGTGCATCCGATCGGGAACATCCCGCTGGATGAGGCGGCGCTGATCGAGCCGCTTTCCGTGGCCCACCATGCGGTGGCGCGGAGCGGGGTCAAGGCCGGGGACGTGGCGCTGGTGGGCGGGTCCGGTCCGATCGGGCTGCTGACCGCCGCCGTCCTGAAAGGCATGGGGGTGACCACAATCATCAGTGAGCTCACCCAGGCCCGCAAGGAGAAGGCCACCTCCAGCGGCGTCGCGGACCATGTGCTGGACCCGAGCCAGGAGGACGTCCCGGTCCGGGTGCGGGAGCTCACCGCGGGGACCGGCGCCGACGTCGCCTTCGAATGCGCCGGCGTGAACGCCGTGCTGGACACGATGCTCGACGCCGTCCGGCCCGGAGGCGTGGTGGTGAACGTGTCCATCTGGGGTGCACCGGCCACGATCGACATGCAGAAACTGGTGCTCAAGGAGATCGACCTGCGCGGCACCATCGCCTACGTCCGCGACCACCCGGCCGTGATCAGGATGGTGCAGGAAGGCAAGGTGGACCTCAAGCAGTTCATCACCGGCCGGATCGCGCTGGAGGACCTGGTGGACCAGGGCTTCGACACACTGATCAACCACAAGGACACGGCGGTGAAGGTGCTGGTGCACCCGTAGCTTCGGGTGTGGACGGCAGGAATGGCGACGGCGGGAGGCGGGTCCCGCCGTCGTCCTTGCCTCTATTCGGCGTGCCTGTCCGCGGAGGATCCTGCCTTCAGCCACAGCGTGTCGCCCTCGACCCGGTCCAGTTCATCCGCTGCAAAGTAGGCATGACCCGTCAACAGGCCGGGTTTATCGACTTTCACGTAACCGACCCGGAGCAACCGCTCTGCGGTATGGCGGGGCAACCTTGAATCGGCGGCAAAAGCGGCAATCCCGGTGTTAATGAGGCCCCCTGTTTCCGGGTTGGTCTGCCCTTCAGCGGTGATTGCCTCCGGATCGCCCATTTTCACGTCCTCGACCTTGCCGGCCTTTGTCCCGTCGGCCGCTACAACGTGCATTCCTTCACGCACCTGTTCGATGACCGTCATGGCTCCTCCTGCGTGCCGCGACCTTTGGGGTTAACAGCCAGTGTAGGACTGCGGGGCCGCCGGTAATAGTGGCTGAAACCTGGGCAAGGGGCGACGACGGCGGGTGCCGGGTGCCGCCGTCGCCATTCCCTTCCTTACGCTGAACCGCCGTTGTAGTGTCGTGGCGTGATCGTCCCCGATATTCCGCAGAACGCCGTGGCGGTGGCGGACCACTATGACGAGCTTGACCCCATGTACCGGCGCGTGTGGGGTGACCATCTCCATCACGGGCTGTGGATGACGGGCCGCGAGGCACCCGGCGAAGCCGTCGAGGCCCTGGTCGACGCTGTCGGCGACCGGCTGGGCCTTCTGCCCGGCGAAGGGTGTGTGGACATCGGCTGCGGATACGGTTCCACCGCGCGGCGGCTCGCGCTGACCCGCGGGGTCCGCGTCACCGGCTTCACGCTCTCCGCCGAGCAGGCGCACTACGCGGCCGCGCACCCCGTGCCGGACGTGGACATCCGGGTGGGCGACTGGCTGGCCAACGGGCTTCCCGATGCCTCGGCCACTGCTGCGTGGGCGATTGAGTCGAGTGAGCACATGGTGGATAAGCCCAGGTTCTTCGCCGAGGCGCACCGCGTCCTCGCGCCCGGCGGCCGCATGGTCATCTGCGCGTGGCTCGCCGGGACCGACGCAAACGGGTGGAAGGTCCGCCACCTGCTTGAGCCGATCTGCCGTGAAGGGCGGCTGCCCTCCATGGGAACCCGCGGCGAGTATGAGGCGATGGCACAGGCGGCCGGTTTTCGGATCACAGGCTACGAGGATGCCAGCCGCCGCGTGGCCCGCACCTGGTGGATCTGCGCCGACCGGCTGCTGAAGGCCCTGCTCACCGATCCCGAGGCGCGCCGCTTTGCCCTTCGCGCACGCAACCGCGTTTTCCTCCTGAGCGTTCCCCGCCTGATCCTGGCCTACCGTACCGGGGCAATGCGCTACGGCATCTTCACTCTGTCGAAGGCGGGGGAGGGCCCGGCGCCGCGCTCAAAGCGGCGGGGCGGACGCTGAAGGGGAGGCATCACGTGGATCAGTTCTCGGGCGGTTCTGATCACGGCCGTGAGCTTCGTAGCCGTGCGCTGCAGCGTGCCCAGCATCCGCGGTTCGCCCGCGCTTATGCCCGGGGCGTGGCCGGGATGGACCGCCGCGGAGCCGCCGAACACCGCCGCCGCCTCCTGGCGGGGCTGCACGGATCGGTGGTGGAGATCGGTGCCGGGGCCGGATCATCCTTCGCGCTCTACCCGCCCGCCGTCGCCCACGTCCTGGCCCTGGAACCCGACGACTACCTGCGGGACCTGGCCGGGCAGGAGGCCGCCAGGGCATCTGTGCCCGTGACAGTTTCTGCCGCAGTGGGCGAGCATATCCCTGCCGGCACGGCCAGCGCCGACGCCGTCGTGGTCTGCCTTGTCCTGTGCAGCGTCGAGGACCAGGCCGCTGTCCTCACGGAAATCCGCCGTGTCCTGAAGCCCGGCGCAACGTTGGCCTTCTACGAACACGTCCGGTCCGACCGGCCCTTTCTTGCCGCGCTCGAGGACCTGGTCCTGCCCGCCTGGCGGCGCGCACTCGGGGGATGCCATCCGAACCGGGACACGCTCCGCGCGATCAGGGAAGCGGGGTTCGCCGTCGGGGGCTATGAACGGTTCGGCTTCGCCCCCTCTGCCCTGACTCCGCCGTTGACGCACATCCTGGGCACGGCCACGAGCCCGGGACCCCCGCCGCAAAGCACAGTGGGGGGGGGGGGAGGGGGGGGGGGGGGGGGGGGGGGGGGGGGGGGGGGG
>NZ_BAAHNO010000039.1:0-1716 GCF_054656615.1 Arthrobacter sp. AD-310
CCGGAAGCTAAGACCCACAGCGCCGATGGTACTGCACCCGGGAGGGTGTGGGAGAGTAGGACACCGCCGGACAAAACATCAGGTCGAGGCCCCAACCACTGGTTGGGGCCTCCCGCATTTAAACACCCAGATATGGCGGCTACGCCCCGGACCCCCCACCAGATACGGGGCTCGCCTTGGTGGCCTGCTTAATTTCTATATGGTGCTCTGATGTGATCTTGAAGCCCCCGGCGTCGAGAGTGCCGGCTCGGCGAAGAACCGAGCGGCGACGGAATGGGATATGGGCGCTGTGGATTGGATAGATCGGACGGGCGGGAAAAATCATCCGTCGGGGGCGTGTGGTCGCAGTGCCATAGGCCCCGCACAGGCAGGAACCGCCGCGATGTCGCACTGGACCGGGGCGTGGTTTTTAGCGTTCGCTCACTCTGAAGGGGACCCGTCCTCCCCATGCGCCGACGTCCGTCCGCGCATGTATGTCATCCAGGAGAAAATGGCATCTATCGGGCCACGCAGCGAGCCGCCCGTCGACGATCCGGCCTCAACCGCTGGCGACGGTCCCATCCCGCTGGGGGCTGGGAGTGCTCTGCTCGCTGTGGCGACTTCGGTGAGGAAATTCACGACGGCAACTTCGTGGCTCACTCGCTGGTTGAGGCTTACGGCGAACGGCTGGCCGACGCCGGATTCCCCTGCTGAACATCACATGCGTCGAGGCATCGCAGCCCGGAATTGTCGTGCCCCTGGGTTCCGTCTGGGCGTTCTGTTGGACGGGGAGATTCGCGGTAGACCTTGAGCAGTCCTGACGGCTGACGGCTGACGCAGCCCGGGCCCGGGAGAGCGCGACATTGTCCGGAGCCAGGCAATGAGGGAAGTCGCCCCCCGGCGGCGCAGTGGGAGTGCGCGGGCTTTACCTGCTCCACACCCGGCTCGTGAACATCGGTACGGGGTACGCCCAACAGAGGTGAGAGGCCGGCGCCCCGGAACGGGTTGGATGCCGGGTACAAGCAGCCCAGGGTCTTCGCCGACTCACGAGGACGAACGGCGTGCCATGGCCCTGCCCACCCAGAAACGCGCCGACGCGATCTGGACAAACGCCGGCTTCGACGTGGAATGGTCCCCGTCTGGCTGGAAGTTGGGCTACGCCGACCTCGTCCCTCCCTGGGTATCCGGGCACGGCCTGAGGTCCGCCCTGCTGCCCGCAAAGTAGGCGGACGCAGGCTCGAAGTTCCGGGTGGGCTACTCGCGCTACGTGTACGTGAATCCTGTGCGCCGCGGTGTGGGTACGGCACGCTGTAGACCCGCTGCGCCCAAGTCTTACCGTCCGAAACCACGGATGCATAGTTTGCCTTCACCTCCGGGCGACAGCTGACGGTTCTCCCGGCGAAACGCTGTGCTGCAGCCCACAGAGGGCAATTTCGACGCCGGGAGGGGGGGGTTGGGTGCCTTTTCGGCGCCTCCTGCCGCGGAATGACGCGGATTCCGCGACCGCTTCCGCCCGATTTGCGGCAGTCTTCGCGGGCGTGTATTGTTTTCTGAGTCGCCGCCGCTGAAGCGGAAAAATAGCGGCCAAACCCCCTGATAACAGCCTGAAAATGGCTCGCTTCCTAGCGTGCCGAGGACGGTGGGGGACGATCTTCCGTTGATGGGAATCCTGAGAGATGGATTTGCGTCGGGGCGGGTGGTCGGGTAAGTTTGAAAAGTTGCTCCGGAGCGATCCTG
>NZ_BAAHNO010000040.1:0-42732 GCF_054656615.1 Arthrobacter sp. AD-310
GCAAAACCCTCGGCTGGAAAACACCCGCACAAGCCCTCCAGCAAATACTGGAAGAATCAGCAGCCTAGAACGTGTTGCAACGACCACTTGAATCCGCCCCCGACGCTCTATCACCTTTGGGCCCAAAACCCCTGACGCCCATGCACTCCTGTGCGAGGCTGGGCACGTGACTGAAACCCCTGGTGACCCGGAACCCCTGATGACCTCCGACGTCGACGGCGGGACGTTCCGCCTCCGGCACGCCACGAGGGTGGACCTGCGCGCCATCGTCCACCTCCTTGTCGACGACACCTTGGGTGCCCGCCGGGAGGCGCGAAATGATATGGCGCCTTACGAGCACGCCTTTGAGGCGATCGACGCCGACCCGTGGCACCTGCTAATGGTCGGCGAGCTGGTGCCGCGGGGCCAGGCGCAGGGACAGGTGGTTGCCACGTTCCAGCTCAGCTTCCTCCCGGGGATCTCCCGGCAGGGTGCCTGGCGCTCGCAGATTGAAGGCGTCCGGGTGGCGGACAGCCTCCGTAGCCAGGGCATCGGAAAGCTGATGGTGGAGTGGGCTGTCGATGAATCCCGCCGCCGCGGCTGTGCCCTGGTGCAGCTCACCACGCACAAGTCCCGCACCGCCGCCCACAGGTTCTACGAGCGGCTCGGCTTCGAGGCCAGCCATGAGGGCATGAAGCTTACCCTGTAGCCGGTCGTCAGGCCTTCGCGGACCCCTTGGCCACGAACAGCGTCTCGGCCTGCTCGAGCGACATGCCGTTGGTCTCGGGCACCTTGAACATCACGAAGAAGAAGGACGCCGCGGCGAACAGGGCATACATGGCGTAGGTGAGAGGCAGGGAACCGGCGGCCATCACCGGGAAGCTGAGGGTGATGGCGAAGTTCGCCACCCACTGCGCCGCCGCGGCCAGGCCCAGGGCGCGGGCCCGGATGCGGGAGGGGAAAATCTCGCCGAGCAGCACCCACACCAGCGGGCCCCACGACGCGCCGAAGCTGACCACGAACACGTTGGCCGCCACCAGCGCAACCGGACCCCATGCGCCCGGCAGGGTGATGTTCTCGCCCGAACCGGTGGCCGAACCAAAGGCCAGCGCCATGGCGCCAAGGGACACCGCCATGCCCACGGAGCCTGCCAGCAGGATGGGCCGGCGGCCGATCCGGTCCACCAGGGCGATGGCAACCAGGGTCACCAGGATGTTCGTGATGGACGTGGCCACCGATATGGTGAGGGAGTCCTTTTCCTGGAAGCCGACAGCCTTCCACAAAGTGGTGGAGTAGTAGAAGATCACGTTGATGCCCACGAACTGCTGCAGCACGGACAGGACGATGCCCACCCACACCACGGCCTGCAGGCCCAGGGTCCTGCCGCGCAGGGATCCCTTCTGGCCGGCCAGCTTGTCTTCCTCGATGGCGTCCCGGATTTCGCGGATGTGCCGGTCCGTGTCATCGGCGGGTGCGATCGCGTCGAAGACCTTCCGGGCCTCATCCTCCTTGCCAAGGAACACCAGGAACCGCGGGGATTCGGGCAGCGTGTAGGCAACCCAGCCGTACACCACGGCAGGCACGGCCGCGGCCAGGAACATCCAGCGCCACGCCTCGATGCCCAGCCAGAAGGCCTGGTCCGCACCGCCGGCGCTGGTGGCCAGGAGCGCGTCGGACAGCAGGGCGGCGAAAATACCGGTGGTAATGGCCAGCTGCTGCAGTGAGGCCAGCCGGCCGCGGACCTTGCGCGGCGAGATCTCGGAGATATAGGCGGGCGCGATCACCGAAGCCAGGCCGATGCCCAGTCCGCCGACCAGCCGCCAGAAGATCAGGTCCCAGACGCTGAACGCGAAGCCCGTGCCCAGGGCGCTGACGAGGAACAGCACTGCGCCAAGCTTCATGGCGGGGATGCGGCCGTACCGATCCGCCACCTTCCCGGCGAGGTAGGCGCCCGCCGCGCAGCCCAGCAGCGCGATGGCCACCGCGAATCCCGTGACGGCCTCGGACAGCGCAAACTCGTCCTTCATCGCGTCCACGGCGCCGTTCACCACCGAGGAATCGAATCCGAAGAGGAATCCGCCCACTGCCCCCGCGAGGGCCAGCCAGATCACCCGCTGGGGTATCCGGGCGGTGGTCTGCTCCTGTGCAGTGGGCATGGTTCTCCCTGGGTCTGGGGTTTGATGGATGCGGTGCGGACGTCGTCGGCTGCGGTACCGGCCAGAGAGCCGGCGCACACGCGCCTAACAGTGTGGCACGTCACCGCCCGAGCTTCCACTTGGCGGCCGGCCCGGCGCAAAAGAAGCCGGCGCAAAAGAAGGACGACGACGGCGGGTGCGCGCCGCCGTCGTCGTCCTCCTTGCGCGGGACCCGCTTGCTAGTGGGCCATGGCCGCGGCGCTGTCCTCCGGCGACGCCTTGTGGTCCGTCAGCTTCTTGTTCGGCAGGGCAAAGCTGATGAGGAACGCGATGCCGGTGAGCGCCGCCGCCGTGAACATCACAACGTCGATGGAGTACGAGAAGCCCTCGGTGATGGGCCGGGTCAGGACGCTGTTGGCGGTGTGCAGCCAGCTGGTGTCGTTGAGGGACTCGTTGGAGGCGCCGTCGCGGAGGAACCCGTACAGCTTGGCGTTGGCGGGATCGGCTGCGACGGCCGGGTCCTGGAGGACCGCGAGGTAGGCCGGGTCTGCCATGGCGGTGCGCATGCCGTCGGCGATCCTGCCCGCGGCAAGGCTGAAGAGCATGGAGATGAACACTGCGGTTCCCACGGCGCCGCCCATGGAGCGGAAAAATGCGGCCGAGGACGTCCCCACGCCCATGTCGCGCGGCGGGACGGACATCTGCATGGCAAGGGTCAGCGGCTGCATACAGAATCCCAGGCCCACGCCGAAGAAGACGGCGATGACGCCGGGAACCCAAAGTCCGGTGTCCACATGCAGCGAAAGTCCCATCACCACTGCGGCCGCAGTGAGGATGCCGGTGCCCATGACCGGGAAGATGCGGTAGGTGCCCGACGCGGAAATGGTGCGCCCGGCCGTGATGGACCCGGTCAGGATGCCGAGGGTGAAGGTGATCATCATGAGCCCGGCCTCAGTGGGCGTCAGGCCCTTAACGAGCTGCAGGTACAGCGGGAGCATGGCGATCGCGCCGAACATGCCGATGCCGATGATGAAGTTCAGCAGCGAGGACAGGCCGAAGGTGGTGTTGCGGAAGAGCCGCAGCGGGATCAGGGCGTAGTCTCCGGCCCGCTTCTCGGCCACGAGGAACCATACAATGCCCGCGACCCCCAGCCCATAGCAAAGGAAGGAGTTCATTGAGGTCCAGCCCCAGCTGCGGCCCTGCTCAGCCACCAGCAGCAGCGGCACGATGGCCAGCGTGATCGCGGCGGCGCCCCAGTAGTCGATCTTCTGCTTTGCGTGCCTGGCGGGCAGGTGGAGGAACAGGAACACCACGGCCAGCGCGGCCAGGCCGATGGGCAGGTTGATGAAGAACACCCAGCGCCAGCCGTCGAAGCCCAGGATGTTGGCGGACCCGGCGAACGCACCACCCACCACCGGCCCGAGCACGGACGAGATGCCGAAGACGCTCATGAAGTAGCCCTGGTATTTGGCCCGGTCCTTGAGCGAGACGATGTCGCCGATGATGGTCAGCGCCAGTGCCAGCAGGCCGCCCGCGCCCAGGCCCTGGACCCCGCGGGCGAACGCGAGTTCGGTCATGGAGTGCACCGAGCCGGCGTACAGCGAGCCAGCCAGGAAGATGGCGATCGCGGTCAGGTAGAGCGGCCGGCGCCCGAAGATATCACTCAGCTTGCCGTACAACGGCGTGCTGACGGTGGACGTGATCAGGTAGGCGGTGGTGGCCCACGCCTGCAGGGAGAGGCCGTCAAGGTCATTGGCAATGGTGTAGATGGAGGTGGACACGATGGTCTGGTCCAGGGACGCCAGGAACATGCCCAGCATCAATCCCACCATCACGGTGACAATCTGGCGCTGCGTCAGCGATTCTCCGGCGGCGCGCGCCGTGGGGGCTTTGGGCATGGGAACTCCAAGGGAAAAGTAAGCAGAGGATAGTTGCTTTCAGTAACTATCCTACGCCCGCTTCCTATTCCCTGTACCGGAGATTTCCCGGGCCGCCCTTACCGTTCCACGAGGATGCCGTCCGGGTCACACCAGATGGTGGCCCCGGTGCGGATGGTCACGCCGTCGATCACCACATCCACGTCCACCTCGCCCGCGCCGGCTTTGGCGCTCTTCTTCGGGTTGCTGCCCAGGGCCTTCACGCCCAGGTCCAGGCGTGCAATCGCCTCACGGTCCCTGATGGCGCCGTTGATAACGACGCCGGCCCAGCCGTTTGCCACGGCGCTTTCGGCGATCATGTCCCCCATAAGGGCGGTGCCCAGCGAGCCGCCCCCGTCCACGACCAGCACGTTGCCGTTGCCCGGGCTTGCCAGCGTGGACTTCACCAGGGCGTTGTCCTGGAAGCAGCGGATGGTGCGGACGGGCCCGGAGAAGTGCGACCGGCCGCCCAGCGACTGGAACTGCAGCGATACCGATGCGAGTTCTTCGCCGCGCTCGTCGTAGAGGTCGGCGGTGTTGATAGCGGTCAGGGACTGTTCTTCTGCTGCCATGGCTTCTCCTATGCCGTTGCGGCCCTCTGCGGTGTCCACTGTCGGGCGGTGATGCCCACGATAGTCTGATTCCGTCGCCAACCAGCCGTCCCGGGGGAACAAGTCATGCACAGGCCCGATACACCAGCACCCCTCGACCACGGCGCCAACGCGGACGGTACGACGGCGGCACTCGCCGAACCCACACAAAGGGTCACGCCACGCTGGGTCACCGGCCTGGTCCTGGTCAACGTCGGCATCAACGCCGCGTTCTTCGGCCCCATCAACGTGTTTATCGGCCAGCAGGCCATCAGCATCGATGCGCCCAGCAAGGAGGCCATCCTGTCGCTGGTCACGGCGTGCGGCGCGGCGGTCTCCCTGGTGGCGAACCCGCTCTTTGGTGCGCTCTCGGACCGCACCACGTCCCGCTTCGGCCGCCGCGCCCCCTGGGTGCTGGCAGGGGCGGTCCTGGCGGCGGCGGCGCTGCTCGCCATGTCGGTGTCCGCAGCCGTGGCCCTGATGGTGCTGTTCTGGTGCCTGGTCCAGCTCGGGGCCAACGCCGCGTACGCCGCAATCACGGCAGCCGTGCCGGACCGTGTCCCGGTGCTGCAGCGCGGCGGGGTGGGCGGGCTGGCGGCCATGGGACAGACGCTCGGCATCCTTACCGGCGCTGTCTTCGGCGCCGTAGTCACCGGCAACTTCATGGTGGGGTATTGGCTGTGCGCCGCGGCGCTGCTGTTGTCCGTCCTTCCGTATCTGTTCCACCGGAACGATCCCGTGCTGCCCAAGGGTGCGGTGCCCCCGTTCCGCCTCGGCGGCTTCCTCCGCGGCTTCTGGATCAGCCCCCTGAAGTACCCGGATTTCGCATGGGCGTGGATCACCCGCTTCCTCGTCAACGTGGGCAACCAGCTGACCATCGTGTACCTCCTGTTCTTCCTGCGCGACGTCATCGGCCACGAGGATCCGGCCGTCGGGGTGCTCATCCTCACCGGCATTTACGCCCTCATGGTCATGGTCACCGCCGTCCTGGCCGGCCCGTGGAGCGACAGGGTGGGCAGGCGCAAGCCCTTCGTCATCGGATCCTCCGCCACCATCGCCATGGCCGGGCTGACCATGGCGTTCTTCCCGGTGTGGCCGGGCGCGCTCGCCGGCGCCGCCATCCTGGGCATGGGTTTCGGCGCCTACCTGGCGGTGGACTTCGCGTTGCTGACCCAGGTCCTGCCGTTCGCCGTCAGCCGGGGCAAGGACATGGGCGTCATCAACATCGCCAACTCCCTTCCCCAGGTGGTGGCGCCGGGGCTGGCCCTCCTGGCCGTGACCAGCTGGGGAGGGTACGCCGTCCTGTTCCTCCTGGCCGCGGTCATCGGCATGCTGGGCGCCGTTTTTGTGGTGATGATCAGGAGCGTGGACTGACCGGCCGAAGGCCGGGGAAGTAAGCCGGCTGACGATTTCGTCACATTACCGTGCCGTATAGTTGAACCGGACTGCAGACGGGCGGGGATGGGGGCGCTCCAGGCTGCCCACCATAGGATCACAACCCCGGAATGCTGATGCCCGAAACCATTTCAGACCATCCGCCCATGGCCGCCAGGCCGTCCGCTCCGCGCCAGCGGCTCCGCTACGCCCGAATCCTCGAGTCCGCGGCCGGTTTTGCCCGCAAGGGCCTTGACTCCGTTGAACTGTCCGAGGTGGCCGCCAAGGCCGATGTTCCGCTGGGCACCCTGTTCCGCTACTTCCCGTCCGCAACGCACCTGATGCTCGCCCTGTACCGCCACCAGCTGGACGAACTGCAAGCCGGATCGCGCAGTGCCTCCGCCCGGTTCCGCGGCCGCGCACTCTCCGGGCTGGTCATGGAGATCTTCCACATGCGGGTCATGCAGCCTGCGGTCGAACAGTGCCTCAGCCGGGGCATCTACCTTCCCGACCGGGACACCACAACGCTGCTGCGGGAGATCGACGCGTTGAGCGAAAAGGTGGTCGCGGCCGAAGCCACCGACGAAGTGGCTGCCCGTGTCCTGCTGTTGACGATCACTGGTCTGGTCCAGTCGGTTCGGAACCGCCGCCTTTCCCTCTTTGAGGCGGAAGAAGACCTGAAAAAGGCTTGCGCACGCCTGTCGCCAGGTGCCGAAAAGGGATTCACACTCCACCGGAGCGCGTAACCGGTCTAGACCAATACGGCAATAAGCACGCCTTTATGCCGTGACGTGAGTCACTCTTGGGCGTGGATAAACGTTTTACCGTGCTCTTTCGCGTCAAGCCGTCGCAGGACCGGCTTCCCGGCTGCCTACCATGGGTTCACCGGAGCGAGCAGGGAGCAAGCATCCCCGACGCTCCAGCGGACCCGACACCCCTGGGTTTCCTGATCGCACCATTTCCATCGCCTGACGCCCGCCCGGGCGCGGGTTCCCATGTGCCGTGCGCGCACGGCGAGCACCAGGAGACAACGACGTGTCCATTGACGCAATCACTGCCATTGACGATTCCGCCACCGCGCCCCTGACCGAGGATGAAATCTTCGGTGCACACCAGGGCGGCAAGCTGTCCGTCAGCACCACCGCCCCGCTGTCCAACAAGCGCGACCTCTCCATCGCCTACACGCCGGGTGTGGCTGAAGTCAGCCGGGCCATCCACAAGCAGCCCGAACTCGCCCGGACCCTGACCTGGGCCGAGCGCCTGGTTGTTGTGGTCAGCGATGGCACCGCGGTCCTGGGCCTGGGCAACATCGGCCCCAGCGCCTCGCTGCCCGTGATGGAAGGCAAGTCCGCGCTCTTCAAGACCTTCGGCGACCTCGACTCCATCCCCCTGGTCCTGAACACCAGCGACGTGGACGAGATCGTTGAAACCCTGGTCCGGCTCCGTCCCAGCTTCGGCGCCGTCAACCTTGAGGACATCGCCGCGCCGCGCTGCTTCGAACTGGAAGAGAAGCTCATCGAGGCCCTGGACTGCCCGGTCATGCACGACGACCAGCACGGCACCGCCGTCGTCGCCCTCGCCGCGCTGACCAACGCCGCCAAGGTCACCGGACGCCCCCTGGAAGGCCTGAAGGTCGTCGTTTCCGGCGCCGGTGCCGCCGGTATCGCCGTGGCCGAAATCCTGCTGGCTGCCGGCATCACCGACGTCGTCCTGCTCGATTCCCGCGGTGTCATCAACAGCAGCCGCGCGGACCTGGCCGCCGACGCCACCAGCAAGAAGGCTGACATCGCCGGCCGCAGCAATCCCCGCGGCGTGACCGGCGGGCCCGCCGAAGCGCTCACCGGCGCCGACGTCTTCATCGGTGTCTCCTCCTCCAAGCTGGATGAGGCGCACCTGGCCCTGATGAACCAGGACTCGATTGTGTTCGCCCTGTCCAACCCGGACCCCGAAGTCCTGCCCGAGGTCGCAGTCAAGTACGCCGCCGTGGTGGCCACGGGGCGGAGCGACTTCCCCAACCAGATCAACAACGTCCTGGCCTTCCCGGGCATTTTCCGCGGCGCGCTGGATGCCGGCGCCCGCCGGATCACCCCGGCCATGAAGCTCGCGGCGGCGCAGGCCATCGCCGAACTCGCCGCGGAGGACCTCGCCGCGGACTACATTGTGCCCAGCCCGTTGGACCCGCGCGTTGCCCCCGCTGTCACCGCAGCGGTTGCGGCAGCGGCGGACACGAAGTAACCCACCCGCCCGGGCGAACCTGCCTGGGCCAACGGCGACGGCGGCGCCTCCGTGCAAAAGGGAGGCGCCGCCGTCGCGCGTTAACAGCCGCCCTAGACTGGGAACCATGACGTCCGAGACCGTGGTGACCATCCTGTGCGGCCTGGCCATCCTGGTGGGGGTGGCCGGCACCGTCATCCCGGTCCTGCCTGGAAGCATCCTGATCGCTGCCGGCGTGCTGGCATGGGCCATCTGGGGAGGGGCCGGCGCAACGGGCTGGGTGGTGTTCGGCCTGGCCGCTGTGTTCGTCGCCGCGGGCATGGCCGCCAGTGCCGTCCTGACCGGCAGGAAGTTGAAACAGCACGCCATCCCCGGAGGCAGCATCATCGCGGGCGTGATAACCGGCGCGGTGGGCATGTTCATCATCCCCGTCGTCGGCCTGTTTGTCGGGTTTGCGGCCGGACTGCTGCTCAGTGAGCTGCTCCGCACCCGCAACATCGGCAGCGCGGCGGCCTCCAGCTGGGCCGCCCTCAAGGCCACCGGGCTGGGCATGCTCGCCGAGTTCGGGCTCGCCTGCCTCGCTGCCAGCACCTGGGTCATCGGGGTGTGGATCGCCGCAGTCAGCGGCTGAACGGTTGCGCCGCCAAAGCCGGGAGGCGTAGAACAAGGGCATGATCGAGCCAAGTTCAGCGCTGGAGCAGGTCCAGGCATGGATGGAAAAGTACCAGGCGGCCTGGGCAAGTAACTCGCCGGAGGACATCCGGGCCCTCTTTACCCCGGAGGCGCGGTATGAAACCCGGCCCGGGGACCCGGACCCCTGGGTGGGCCGGGACGACATCGTAAACCGCTGGCTGGCTGCCCGTGACGAGCCGGGAGACTGGACCTTCAGCTGGGAGTTGCTGGGAACCGACGGCAATACCGCTTTCGTCCAGGGCGTCACCACGTACGCGGGAGACCGGCCCGACTATGACAACCTCTGGGTCATCCGGTTTGACGGCTCCGGCCGCGCGAGCTCATTTACCGAATGGTTTATGGAACGGACCTGACCAGGCGGCATGCGCTGCAGCGGGCGCTCCTTCCGTCTCCCGGACACGGTTAGCATGGAAAGATGAGCGCCGGGGATTCTGCACCGATTTACTGGGACAGCCGGGACCTCACCCCTTTCGGCCATGCCCAGCTGCGCACACCGGTCCATGATCTTGCCGGAGGAGTTGGAGGCCTGCTTAACGGGGTATTGGGCGGCCGCAACCCGGCACTTCTGTCGATTGACGGCGAGGTCCCCCGTCTCAAGCTCCTCCTGCCCAAGCCCGCCAAGGCAGTTCATGAGGCCGTCTTCAGCAGCCGGGAACCGGAGCGCCTGATCACGCTGGCGCGGGCCTATCCCGGCTGGTCAGGGCTCTGCTACCTCATGGCCGGGCTGCTGGCCTACAAGCACGGCGGGTACCTGCGCGCCTCGGAACTTCTGCAGCGCGGGCTCACCACCCGTAACGACGACGACGCGAACCGCTACTCGTCCACCTATCTCACCCGGATCGTGACCCGGATCGAGCTGGCGGAGAGAGTGGAGATCCCTGTCCTTTTCAGCGAGGAGTCGGTGTTCCTTGCCCTGGCCCACTCCCTGCGCGAAACAGGCCGTACGGAAGCGGCGCTGGAGGCACTGAACGGCCTGCCGCCGTCGCTCCCCATGGCGCTGGCCCGCTGCTCACTTGCCTTGGCGCTGGGCCGCAGCCGGACGGTCATCGACTGGACGGAAGGCCTGCTCAACGCGGACGACCTGTCCGCCGCGCTGCTGCTGGTGCGGGCCCGCGCCCTGCGCCGGGAGGGGCGCTACGAGGCCGCGCACCAGGCCATCGCCGAGGTGCTGCGCCGGCGCAAGACCCACATGGCGCTGCGGAACGACGCCCTGACGGACCGGGCATTGCTGGTCCTGGAATCCAGCCGCCGGTCCCTGAATCCGCGCGACTGGGGGCGGCGCCGTCCCGACCCCGAGCCGCAGCGGGAGATCGCTGCGCCCGTTCCGATCCGCAAGGACGAGGAGATGCGCCGGATCTGGGAACAGGACTGGAAGAAGCTCAGCGAGGACTAAAGGGTCCCGAACAGCGGCAGCAACTGCTCGCCAAGCAGGACCATGCCCAGCAGGACCATGATGATGCCGCTCGCCAGGGTGACTGTCCGCGCCGCCTCGGGCCGGCTCTGCAGGAGCGTACGCGAGAGGAGCGCCACCGCGGTGTACACCAAACCGGCCAGGGCCACGAACGTCATGCCCAGCAGCCCGGACTGCACCGGCACCGGCAGGGACGCGTCGGTGCTGACAAACTGCGGGATCAGGGCGACATAGAACAGCAGCCCCTTGGGGTTGATGCCGCTGGTGCCCATGCCCTGCAGGAATGTGCGGAGCCGGCTGGCGGAGCGGCGCCCGACGGCGTCTGCCGCGCTGAAGGAGGCGCCGCGCCACGTGCGGAGGGTGCTGATGCCCAGCCACATCAGGTAGCCGGCGCCTGCGAGGGTGATCCAGCCGAGGACGCCGGGCATCCCCGCGAGGAGGGCGGCGAGCCCGGCCACCAGCAGCGCAGTGTGGAGGACGTAGCCGCCGCACAGCCCGGCCACCGCAGGAACGAAGCTGCGCTGCCCCAGGCCCGCCGTAATGGAGTAGGCCCAGTCCACCCCGGGTGTGCAGGCCAAGGCGGCGGCCACCAGTATGAAGGCCAGGAACAGCTCCGGATTCATGGGTTCTCCTGTCAGCGCATGTGTCAGGAGAAACGATAAGGATTTTCGGCCGCGAAGTGCTGTCCTCTTTTCGCCCGCCACCCGGCCCAGGCGGTAAGATCCTTGCGTGATAGACGCCATCGATAGAAACATTTTGCGCCACCTCAAAGAGGACGGCAGGATTACTGCCACGGCGCTTGCTGCAAAGGTTGGGCTTACCGTGGCTCCCTGCCACCGCCGGCTTCGTGACCTGGAGCAGTCCGGGGTGATCCGCGGGTACAAGGCGGACATCGACCCGGCAGCCCTCGGGCTCGGCTTCGAAGCGATCGTCTTTGTCACTCTCCGCCAGGTGGACCGGCCCACTATGGAGATCTTTGAGAACCGGGTGGCGGACCATCCGAACGTCGTCGAGGCCCAGCGGCTGTTCGGGTCGCCGGACTACCTGCTGAAGGTCATCGCGGAGGACCTGCCGTCCTACCAGCGGTTCTACGACTCCGAGCTAACGTCCCTGCCCGGGGTGGAGCGCCTCACGTCCACGCTGGTCATGAAGAACCTGAAATCGAACGCCGGGCCGCCGGTGTAGGGGAAACCCCGGCCCGTCTTCAGTCGCCCAGCAGCCCCGTGGTGCGGTAGGGGATGACTTCCCGAAGGAACATGCTGGTGGACGTCCGGACGATGCCGGGGCACAGCCTGATTTCTTCCGAAACCCGGTAGAGGTCGTCAGGGCTCCTGGCCACCACCCGGATCAGCAGATCGGTGTCGCCGGCGGGTGCGTGGCATTCCAGGACCTCCGGAATTTTCCGCAGGGCGGCGATGGCCTCGTTAAGGTGGCTTTGGTCCAGTTCCGCGCTGACGGCGGCCGCTACTCCTCGGCCAAGCGCGCCGGGCAGCACCCTGCTGCTGTTGGGCCGGAGGGCCCCGGAGGCCGTAATGGGCTCGAGCCTGGACTGTACCGTACCCCGGGCCAGGCCCAGCCGCTGTGACAGCACCATGATGGGGACCCGGGGATCTTCGTCCAGGGCGCGGAGGAGGCGCTTGTCCGTGGCGTCCAGTTCCTGCAATCTGATCAGTTCCTGTCTTTTCTCCGGGCGATGTTTAGTCAGTCTGACCGGTGGGAGCCCCGCTGGTTGCACCAACTGTAGGCGTAGTGCTGAAATGTTGGCAACCGGGTCACGGCTACCGCCGGATCCCGCAGGCCAATGGCTTCCCGGCACACCACCCGGGCGCTGCAGAACACCTCCCGCAAGGAGGCCGCCGCTGATTGACTCTTGTTCACGCATCGTCATTCCGCATCCTTCACGGCAAGAGCCCCTGAACCACCGATCCCGGACCAGCCAGCATTCGGACGTCCGGAGCCATCGGTAGCTGAGGGGCTCTTGTGCTGTCCGGCTTAGGCTGGAGCCATGACCTCCGCCGGCCGTTTCGCCCCCAGTCCCTCCGGTGAGCTCCATGTCGGCAACCTTCGGACCGCCCTCCTTGCCTGGCTCTTTGCCCGCTCCACCGGACGCCGTTTCCTGCTCAGGGTGGAGGACCTGGACCGCGCCCGGACCGGCGCGGAAGCGGTGCAGTTGCGGGATCTGGCGGCTATTGGCATCTCCTGGGATGGGGACGTGGTCCGCCAGACGGCCCGTGGCCCCCTTTACGTGGATGCGATTGACCGCCTGGCCGCTTCCGGCCTCACCTATGAATGCTTTTGCACCCGGCGGGAAATCCAGGAAGCTCCGTCCGCTCCGCATGCCCCGCAGGGCGCCTACCCGGGAACCTGCCGCAACCTCGACGCTGCGGAGCTCGAGTACAAGCGGTCTACCCGTCCAGCGGCAATCCGGCTCCGGGCCGGATACTCCGAATACACAGTGCACGATGTGCTCCACGGCCAATTCACTGGCGTGGTGGACGACTTCGTCCTGCGCCGCAATGACGGAGTGACGGCCTACAACCTGGCGGTGGTGGTGGACGACGCTGCCCAGGGCATCGACCAGGTGGTCCGCGGCGACGACCTCCTGCCCTCCACGCCGCGGCAGGCCTACCTGGCCTCGCTCCTGCATATTCCGGTTCCGGAATATGCGCATGTCCCGCTGGTGGTTAATAGCGACGGCGTCCGGCTGGCAAAGCGCGACGGCGCCGTCACCCTCGGGGATCTTGCCGCGGCCGGCCTGCCGCCGGAGGCCGTAAGGGACCGCCTCCTCGAGTCCCTGGGACTTCCCGCGGGTTCCCTTGATCAGGCCCTCGCCGCCTTCGATCCTGCCGCGCTGCCCCGTGAACCGTGGGTGTGGCGGTCCTCCGCCTAGGCCGGGTGCGGGGCCTCTTCGGACTCCAGCCTCTTCAGGGCCGTGTGCAGCCGTTCCGCGCCGCGGCGCTCATCAATAATGATGGACACCGCCAGGGCCAGCACGATGACCAGCAGCGCAACGGGGACGGAGGCCCCCAGAGCAGCCAGCCCAACGGCGCCGGCCAGGGCCACCATAATGCCGGCGGCCACGGCGATTACCGTCCGGTCCGGGCCCATCATTGCGCTGTACAGCCAGGTGAGGGCCAGCTTGAAGACGGCCACGGGAATGGCGATGGACGCCACCGCGGCGGCCGCGCTGATGTGGGCCTCGCGGTCGATGTAGTAGGCAGCGACGTGCAGCCCTGCCCCCGTGGCTGCAATGGCCGCGAAGACGGGAATGTGGCCGTAGCCGAAGAGGAAGGAGCGGTGCCGGCGGATGTGCAGGGCGCGCCCGGCCGGGAGCATGAAGTACACCCACCACATCCCGAAGGCCAGTGCCGTGCCGCCGAAACCGACCAGTGCCGCGTCAATGCTCCAGCCGTGATTGGCGACGATCGCCCGGAGCGTTTCGATGGCGCCGATGAGGCACTCGCCCAGGGCGATGATGGCCAGCAGGCCGTAGCGCTCGGCGATATGGTGCGCGTGCCACGGGGTCCGGTCCTTGCGTTCGGCCGCGTACGGGGTGAGCATCTCGAGCACGATCAACGGGATGACCAGGAGGAAGGTGGTGAAAATGTCAGTGCCGAACACCAGCATGGCGATCCAGCCCAACTGCACGGCCGCCAGGTATTTCGCGTACCGCAGGCACGTCTCCCGCCGGGCCGGGTCCTGCCGGGAGGCCCTGACCCATTGCGTCACCAGGGCGAGCCGCATCAGCACATACCCGCCCACGATCACCCGGTTGTCCACGTGGTGTCCCTCGACGATCGAGTGGAACATCGGCTCGATGCCCATCGCCAGGATCAGCACGCCCACGATCTGCACCATGGTGACGAGGCGGAACACCCAGTCATCGGTGTCGTAGGCGCTGGCGAACCAGGTGAAGTTGATCCACGCCCAGATCACGGCGAACATCGCAAAGCCGAACCCGAGCAGCCCGGGTACCACGTGTCCTTCCGCGATCACGTGGGCGAACTGGCTGCCGGCCACGCCGAAGGCGATGACGAAGGTCAGGTCGAAGAAGAGTTCCAGGGGCGTGGCGGCCCGGTGTTTCTCGTGCGGATCGCGGCCGCCCATGCGCGAGATGGCATGGCGTAGAGGGTTGGAGGACATACTTCAAAGGTTACTGCCGGGCCACGGCGGTGTTTCCCTGTGGCTTAGACGCGGCCCAGGGCGTCGATGTCCTCGAGGAAGTCCTGGTGCACTTCCGCGCTGACGGTGGTCCGGGTCTCGGCGATCGCGTCCAGGTAGTCCTGGGTGGACGGGCCCTTCCGCACCGCCTCGCGGACCGATGGCTGCGCTCCGGAGGCCAGCCCGCCGTCGTCGTACACCGCTTTCTCCAGCGCCCGCTGGGACGCGCTCCGGGCAGCGTACTCTATGTCCGCGGGGGAGAAGCCCTCGGTGCGCTCAACCAGGAGTTCGACGTCGACGTCGTCCACCACCGGAGCGGGGATGAAGCGCTGCCACATCGCTTCGCGGGCGTGCCGGTCGGGCAGGCCGATGGGGATGACGTAGTCGAACCGGCCGTGGCGCAGAAACGCTGAGTCAAGGGCGCGGATGAAGTTGGTGGCACAGACCAGCAGCCGGCCTGGTTGTTCGCGGAACGCCGGGATGATTTTGAGGAGCTCGTTGGTGACGCCCTGCAGGGGTGAGGGCGGGTCCCCTGCGCGCTGGGACGCGATTTCCTCCACTTCGTCAATGAAGACGACGGCGTGCTCCAGTTCGGCGATTTCCAGGAACGTTTCGCGCAGCGCCCCGGCCAGCCCCTGCGGGTCGGCTGCGAGGCGGGACGGGAAGACCTCGACGAAGGGCCATTCCAGGCGGGAGGCGATGGCTTTGGCGAAGGTGGTCTTCCCGGTGCCGGGCGGGCCGAAAAGGACGACGGCGCGTGGCGGCACCACGCCAAATTCGTCGGCGAGGTCCGCCTCGGCCAGGGGAAGCACGAGGCGGCGTTCCAGGAGTTCCTTTTCGCGGTGCATGCCGGCGACGTTTTCCCAGAGGTCGCGGGCGAGGACGCGGCCGCCCAGCTGACCGAGCGCGCCGAGTTCCTGCCGCTGGACCGGGATGGTGCGTTCGAAGTAGCGGAGGTTTTTCTTGAGGGCGAAGCCGCGGCCCAGGAACGCCTCCACGCGGGTTTCGGATTCGGGCATCAGGGCGGAGAGCTTGTTGAGCCCGTGCGGCGCCATGCGGTTTTCGACGGCGGCGAGCAGCGAGGTGCCGATGCCGCGGCCGCGGTACTCGGGAAGGGTGGCGAGGAAGACGATCCAGCCCTGGTCGTGCGCGGCGCGGCCGACGGCGGCGCCCACCACCTGTTCACCCTGGACGGCGACGACTGCGTGGTCCTTCTCGCAGGACGCGAGTACCTCGGAGAGGGCGTAGACGGGCTCCACGTTGTGGGCCTTGAGTGTTTCCCACAGGTGCAGGATCCCGTCCAGGTCCGCCGAGTGGAAGTCCCTGATCCGCCAGTTGGTCATGCTGTTCCTCCCGGGTTCGTCGTTGAACTGCGCTGTGCCCGTTGAGCTGCGCTGTGCCCGTTGCACTGCGTTGGTGCTGACCGCAGCGGCACGGTGACTGCACTCGAAGCATAAGGGATCGTTGGACTCCGGCAGGTTGCGGGTCCGTTGCATGACGGGCGCGGGCATTCCGTGGCGGATTCAGATCCCCAGGGAATCCAGCGACGCCCGCAGGGTGTCGGCGGAGTGATGCAGGGCAGCCAGTTCACCATCGTCCATCGGGGTTTCAAGGACGGAATGGACGCCGCCGCGCCCCACCACGCTGGGCAGTGAGAGCGCCACGCCCTCGATTCCGTATTGGCCAGCCAGGACGGTGGAAACGGGAAGCACCGCGTTTTCATCCCGGAGCAGGGCTTCCACGATGCGGGCACCGGACAGGCCGATGGCGTAGTTCGTGGCTCCCTTTCCGGCGATGACTTTGTAGGCCGCCCGCGTCACCTCCGTGGCGGTCTCCGCGAGGTCTTTGGGGGTGAAGACCCGCTCGCCGTCCACCTTCCAGTCGGCCACCGGGATGGGGCCGATGGTGGCGCTGGACCACAGGGGAAACTCGGTGTCGCCGTGTTCGCCCACCATGCTGGCGTGGACGCTGGCCACCGCAACCCCGGCCCGGCGTGCCAGCAGCCAGCGCAGCCGGGACGTGTCCAGGACGGTGCCGGAAGAGAAGACGCGGCCGGCCGGAAGCCCGGAAATCTGCTGTGCAGCGACGGTCAGCACGTCACACGGGTTGGTCACCAGGACGTACACGGCCTCCGGGGCGCGCTGGAGCAGTTGCGGCATTAGTTGTTCGAGGATTCGGACGTTGGTGCCGGCAAGGTCAAGGCGGGTCTGTCCGGGTGCCTGCTTGGCGCCGGCAGTAATGACGACGACGTCCGCGCCCTCGGTCGCCGCGATGTCACCTCCGCCGGTGACGGACGCTGCCCCGGCGGCAAACTGGGTCCCATGGGCCAGGTCGAGGACTTCGGCTTCGGCCTTTGCGGCATTGACGTCGAACAGGGCGATGCTGGTGGCCGATCCGCGGATCATGGCCGCGTACGCCAGGGAAGTTCCCACGCTTCCCGCCCCGACAATGGCCAGCCTGGTTGTGGACATCGGAACCTCGCCTTCCCGGGCCTGGAGCCAGGACCCGCTGTCTGGATCAGGGTAGGCGGGGCCGTTGAGAGTCCCCTGCCCGAGGAGTAGCGTGTGAGCCACCTCACCCGCACCCCTTCAGGAGCAACCATGCCACATCTGGGACGCCGGCTAGGAGCCGTTACGGCTGCGCTGGCGATGAGCGTGACCACCGGGGCAATTATGAGCCCTGCCTCTGCGCACAAAACTGACAGTCAGTACCAAACCGCCAAGGAACCTGTCGCCGAAGGACGCGGCGGTGCAGTCAGCACGGTCGACCCGGAAGCATCCGCGGCCGCCATCGAAATACTAAGCAAGGGCGGAAACGCTGTTGATGCCGCCGTCGCGGCCGCAGCCACCCTGGGCGTCACCGAGCCCTACAGTGCAGGCATAGGGGGCGGCGGCTACTTTGTGTACTACGACGCGAAGAGCGGAGAGGTCAACACCATCGATGGCCGCGAAACCGCGCCTGCGGCCATGCCCACGAATGCGTTTATCGATCCCGCCACCGGTAAGCCCTACAGGTTCACGCCTGAACTGGTGACCAGCGGAGTGTCAGTTGGTGTCCCGGGTACTCCCGCCACCTGGGAGCGGGCGCTGGAGAGATGGGGAAAGTTCAGCCTGGAGAAAGCCCTCGAGCCGGCTATCGAGGTGGCCGAGCGGGGCTTCGTGGTCGACGAAACCTTCCGCCAGCAGACCGATGACAACGACGAGCGTTTCAGGGCATTCCCGGCCACCACTGAACTTTTCCTCCCGGGCGGTCAACTTCCTGTTGTTGGCTCGATACTGAAGAACCAGGACCTCGCTGACACCTACCGGCTGCTGGCCGAGGAGGGAACAGCAGCGTTTTACAAGGGGCCGCTTGCCGAGGAGATTGCCAAAACGGTACAGAATCCGCCGAAGGACCCAGCCACGGCGCTTCCCGTTCCCAAGGGCTTCATGACAACGCAGGACCTTGCAAAGTACCGGGCCATTGACCAGGACCCCACGCACGTGAACTACCGCGGCTACGATGTGTACGGCATGGCCCCCTCCAGCAGTGGAGGCACCACCGTGGGTGAGGCGTTGAACATCCTCGAGACGTTCGACCTGCCGGCGGTCGGAAAGACGGACCGGGCCGCTGCCCTCCACCACTACCTGGAAGCTACTGCCCTGGCTTTTGCCGACCGCGGAAAGTACGTGGGCGATCCGGCCTACGTCACGGTTCCCACCAACGCACTCCTTGACGAGGTCTTCGGCAAGGAGCGGGCTTGTGCAATCGATCCGACAATCGCCGCGACCAAGCCTGTTCCCGCCGGTGACGTCACCTCCTACGACGGCGTCTGCCCGGTCAAACCGGCAGCGCTCGCCTCTGACGCGGATACGGAGAACATTTCCACCACCAACCTCACTGTCTCGGACAAGTGGGGCAACGTGGTGGAGTACACGCTCACCATCGAGCAGACCGGCGGATCAGGCATCACAGTTCCCGGCCGCGGCTTCATCCTCAATAACGAGCTCACCGATTTCAGCACCGTTTACGACGAGGCCGACCCGAACCGCATCCAGCCCGGCAAGAGGCCGCGCTCGTCGATGTCGCCCACGATCGTACTCAAGGACGGCGAGCCCTTCCTGGCACTCGGCTCTCCGGGCGGTTCGACCATCATCACCACCGTCCTGCAGACCCTGGTCAACCGGATCGATTTCGGCATGAGCATCGAGGATGCCTTGGCCGCACCGCGGGCCACACAGCGGAATACGGCGAACGTGACGGCTGAACCGGCATTCATTGACCAGTACGGAACCGACCTTACGTCCCGGTTTGGACACAAGCTGGTGCCGGCGGGCGACGCTTTCACCTCAGCCGCTGAAATCGGCGCCGCCACGGCCATCGAGTTCGACCCCGACGGAAGAACCGTGACGGCTGTTGCCGAACCGGTCAGGCGCGGCGGCGGATCCGCAATGGTCATCCGGCCGTCGCGTTAGGCTCCCGGCCGGACCATAAATACCGACGGCGGCACCCCGGGGTTCCTGAACCAGGGAACCGGGGTGCCGCCGTCGGGCGTTTGGCGCGCTTTACTTCTTGAAGGTTGCCGCCGGAGGATTGGCGACCACCGGCGAGATTCCGGTGTAGCCTTCCCGCGTGGCAGCGATCTCGTGGATCCGCTTGCGGCAGGCGAACCAGCCGAAGACCATCAGGACGGAGGCGATCACGGTGACCAGCATGGTGAGCGGGGAATCGATGAAGACCATCACCAGGACGCCCACCAGGAAGAGCAGGGACAGGTAGCCGGTGAACGGGGCGCCGAACATCCGGAACGACGGCCGCTCGACCCAGCCCTTGTCCGCCCAGCGCTTGAGCTGGATCTGGCACAGGACAATCGTGGCCCAGGTCATGATGATGCCCACTGAGGCGATGTTCAGGACGATCTCGAACGCTTCGGCCGGGACCAGGTAGTTCAGCGGGACGCCCAGCAGGGAAACAGCGGCGGTAATGGCGATGCCGCCGTAGGGGACACCTGCCTTGTTCATTCGTGCCGCGTACTGCGGGGCGGATCCGTTCACGGCCATGGAGCGCAGGATGCGGCCGGTGGAGTACAGGCCGGCGTTCAGCGAGGACAGGGCGGCGGTCAGCACCACCAGGTTCATGATGACGTCGACGCCCTGGACGCCGATGGAGCCGAAGAACGTCACGAACGGGCTGACGCCCTTCTGGTAGGACGTGTAGGGCAGGAGCAGGGCCAGCAGGATCACCGAGCCGACGTAGAACACGGCGATGCGGAAGACCACGGAGTTGATGGCCTTGGGCATGATCTTCTCGGGGTTCTCGGTTTCACCGGCAGCGGTGCCGACGAGTTCGATCGACGCGTAGGCGAACAGGACGCCCTGCATCAGGATGATCATGGGCAGCAGGCCGTTGGGGAAGATGCCGCCGTTGTCCGTGATGAGGCTGAAGCCGACTTCCTGGCCGTCCACGGGGGTACCGAAGATGACGAAGTAGGTTCCGACGATGAGGAATGCGACCAGCGCGGCAACCTTGATGAGGGCGAACCAGAATTCGAGCTCGCCGAAGACCTTCACGGAGACCAGGTTGAGGCTCAGGACCACCACGAGGGCGATCAGGGCCCAGAGCCATTGCGGAACGTCGGCCATCCAGGGGATGTAGTTGCCGAAGAAGTTCATGTAGAGGGCTGCGGCCGTGATGTCCACGATGGTGGTGGTGGCCCAGTTGATCCAGTAGAACCAGCCGGAGACGAAGGCGGCTTTTTCGCCGAAGAACTCGCGGGCGTAGGAGACGAACGAGCCGGAGGACGGGCGGTGGAGGACCAGTTCGCCCAGGGCGCGGAGGATCAGGAACGCGAAGAAACCGCAGACCGCGTACGCGATAACCAGTGACGGTCCTGCGGCGTTCAGGCGTCCGCCTGCGCCGAGGAACAGGCCGGTGCCGATCGCGCCGCCGATGGCGATCATCTGGATCTGCCGCGGCTTCAGGTTCTTGTGGTAGCCCTTGTCCTCGGCGTGCAGCGCCGTCTCCGAAGCGTGCGCGTGGCCGCCGTCGATGATGTGGTCGGGGAGTGGTGACTGAGTCATGGGGTGTCCTTGGGGGATTGTTACTTGCTCAGGTTGGCGAGGCGTTCGGGGCTCAGCAGTTCCTCCAGTTGGGTGGAGGTGAGGAGCCCGTGCTCGAGGACGAGTTCGGCCACGCCCTTGCCGGTGGCCAGGGCTTCCTTGGCGATAGCGGTGGCAGTGGCGTAGCCCAGGTGGGGGTTGAGTGCGGTGACCAGGCCGATGGACTGCTCCACGGTGACGCGGAGGTGTTCAGTGTTGGCGGTGATCCCGCGGATGCAGCGGGCGGTGAGGGTCCGGCAGGCTGCTTCGAGGTGGGAGATGCTCTTGTGGAGGCTGTGGACAATGACGGGTTCGAAGGCGTTGAGCTGGAGTTGCCCGGCTTCGGCGGCCATGGTGATGGTGACGTCGTTGCCGATGACTTCGTAGGCCACCTGCGAGACTACTTCCGGGATCACCGGGTTGATCTTGCCGGGCATGATGGAGGAGCCGGACTGTACGGCCGGCAGGTTGATTTCGCCCAGGCCGGCGCGGGGGCCGGAGGACAGCAGGCGAAGGTCGTTGCAGATCTTGGACAGCTTGACGGCCACGCGCTTGAGCACGCCGGAGAGGTGCACGAACGCGCCCACGTCCTGGGTCGCCTCGATGAGGTCGACGGCGGTGACCAGGGGCAGGCCGGTGACCTCGGCCAGGTGCCGGCAGGCTGCGTCGGCGTAGCCGGCGGGGGCGTTCAGGCCTGTCCCGATGGCGGTGGCGCCCAGGTTGATTTCGTGGATCAGGAGTTCGGCTTCGGCCAGCCGGAGCCGGTCTTCGCCGATCGTGATGGCGTAGGTGCCGAATTCCTGGCCGAGGGTCATGGGGACGGCGTCCTGCAGCTGCGTCCGGCCCATTTTCACGACCGTGCGGAACTCCAGGGCCTTCTCCGCGCAGGCTTCTTCGAGTTCGGCCAGGGCGTCCAGGAGTTCCCGGGCGGCGAAGATGGTGCCCAGCTTCACGGCGGTGGGGTAGACGTCGTTGGTGGACTGGCTGAGGTTGACGTGGTCGTTGGGGTGCAGCCGGGCGTAGTCGCCTTTGGGGTGACCGAGGATTTCCAGGGCGCGGTTGGCGATGACCTCGTTGGCGTTCATGTTGGAGGACGTTCCGGCGCCGCCCTGGATGACGTCCACCACGAACTGGTCCGCGAGCCGGCCGTCCAGGATGTCGCGGCAGGCCTGTTCAATGGCGTCGGCGCGTTCAGCGTCCAGCAGGCCGAGTTCCCGGTTGGTCCTGGCCGCTGCAAGCTTTACGGCGGCGAGGCCGCGGACCAGGTGCATGTTGGAGGAGAGTTTCTGCCCCGTGATGGGGAAGTTCTCCACAGCGCGCAGGGTGTGCACGCCCCAGTACGCGCCGGCGGGGACGTCGCGGTCGCCGAGCAGGTCGTGCTCGGACCGGACATCCGTGGTGGTTGCGGTGGTGGTCATGGGGTCCTTACGTGGCGTCGTTGTCGGGTTCGGACAGGGTTAGGGAGGAAGCGTGTTAGTTCAGGAAGTCGGTGGCCTGCAGCAGGCCTACCTGGTGGCCGCCGCCCAGGACGGGTGCGGTGGCGATGGAGGCGAGCGGCGCGGGGTCCACACCCAGCGCCTCCAGCAGCCGTACCGTGGCGGGCATCCGGGCGCGGTCGCCGCCGTCGGAAATCTTCACGGCCACGGCGCTGCCGTCCGCGAGGCCCACAAGCTGCACGCCCTCGAAGCCATCCTTGGCCACGGCACCGGGGAGCCGCCGGATGAGTTCGGTAACGTCCCGCCCCTCACCTGCCACCATGTTCGGGTGGTGCTGGATGGCGAGGCCGACGGCGGCTTCCGCGCTTGCGTCGTCGAGCGCAGCCGCGCGGGCGATGCGGCCGAAGGCGCGCGCCATGCCGTGCAGGGTCAGCGCGAACAAGGGAGTGCCGCACCCGTCGGTGCTTACTGCCGTTGGTTCTTCGCCGGTCAGTCCGGTGATGGTGTCGCGGGCCAGCTGCTGCAGCGGGTGTTCCGGGTGCAGGTAGCCCCGGACCGGCCAGCCGTTGATGACGCACGTCGCGGCCATGGCGGCGTGCTTGCCGGAGCAGTTCTGGGTCAGCTGGGTGGTGCTTCCCCCGCCGCGGAGCCAGTCCTCGCGTTCGCTGGTGCCGTAGGGGAGATCAGTGCTGTTTTCCAGGTCGGTGATGCTCAGGCCGTGCAGTTCAAGGATGCGCAGGGCTCCGTCGCGGTGTTCCGTTGCACCGGAGTGGCTGGCGGCGGCCAGGGCCAGGAGGTCCGCCGGCAGCTCAAGGCCGGCCCGCACCATGGCTACGGCCTGCAGTGGCTTGAGCGAGGAACGCGGGTAGAACGGTGCGTCCGGGTCGCCTGCCGTTGCCACGGGTGTGCCGTCCGCGTCCAGGGCAACCGCGGAGCCGTAGTGGATACTCTCCACCAGGCCGTCGCGGACGGCGGCGACCAGGGGAGTGTGCTGCGGCAGGCTTTGTGGGGCCGGGGCAGCAGTGCGGGCAGCAGAAAACGCAGGGGAGTGCATGGGGTCCTTGAAGGGGTGGTTGCTTGTTAGTTGTTCAGGATCGAATCGAGGGCCTGGCCCACGGCGTCCAGGTGCGAGGCCATGGCGTCACGGGCAGCTTCCGCGGAACCTGCCTCGATGGCTGCGAGGATCCGCTGGTGTTCAATGTCGGATGCGTGCTGCCGGTCGGCCACCATGTTCAGGGTTTCGGACTGGTGGGCGAGGGCGTCGCGGATGTCCGCCACCACGCTGGCGAACACTTTGTTGCCGCTGGCGCGGGCTATGGCCGCGTGGAAGCTGGAGTCCAGGGTGACCCAGGCTTCGGGATCGTTCTCCTCGGCCATTGATGCGACAAGCTGGCGAAGGGTCTCGAGTTCTTCGGCTGTGCGGCGTTCGGCGGCGAGGCCGGCGGCCGGGACCTCGATGTGCGGACGGGCCTCGGTCAGGTCCCGCGCGGAGTACTGGCCGAGGGTGAGGTCGTTGGCCACCTTGTCGGCAACCACGAACGTGCCCTTGCCCGTCTTCGTGACTGTCAGGCCCAGGGCGGTGCAGGAGCGGAGGGCTTCCCGGATCACGGAGCGGCTGACGCCGTAATTTTGCGCCAGTGCGGCCTCCGAGTTGAGCTTGCTGCCCACCGGGAATACACCGGACTCAATGTCGCCGCGGATGGCGTTGAAGACCGCCTCTGCGGCGCTAAGCCGTGCTAGGGGGACCACAGGCGGTCCTGCTGTCCGGCTGTCTGACAGGTTCACGCTTTAAATATGGCACCGGTCACAACGTGTGTCAATCGCGGACCGCCCACCCGTAGCCTCAGGCGCATAAATCGGAACGAACGTGTCGCTTCTGCTCTTCCTTGCGCGGATGGAGTGCGAGTAGGCTGACCCATATGAAGAACCGGCACGATCGTACCTGCGCGCAGCGTTGACGATGTCTTTCACGGCTGTGCTTGCGGGCGAGATCCGGGCGAGGAGAAGGGGGCTTCGGCTGACCCAGCGGGACCTCGCTGACATGGCAGGGGTTTCCGAGCGCTTTGTCCGCTTCGTCGAGCAGGGAAAGCCGAGCGTGCAGCTGGACTCACTCCTTGCGGTGTTGGAAACCCTCGGCCTGGAGCTTCAGGTTGCCACCCGACGGCGCGGTGGTGTTACCCAGGAGAGCCAGCCATGAGGCACCGCGTCGCGGACATCTACAAGGCGGGTGTCCTCGCTGCCCGGCTGGAGCGGCACGGCGGCGGAACCCGCTTCACCTACCTGCCGGCCTATCTCCAGAGCGGGGGACCCGCCGTCGCAACTTCCCTGCCGCTGACCGCCGAGCCAGTGCTCTCGGCCGCCGGAGCCGCTCCGCCCTACTTCACGGGCCTGCTCCCGGAGGGCCGCCGGCTCAATGCGCTGCGGCGGTCGATCAAAACCAGCGCCGATGACGACCTATCGCTGCTCATCGCCGCGGGTGGGAACCCTGTGGGCGACGTGCAGATTGTGGGCCATGGCGAACCACTGGACCCGGACGAGCACGCCGTCCGGCTGGACCCGAAACTGCCTGTCGACTTCGACCAGCTGCTGGGAGACCCGGACCTGATCGACCCGGTGGCGCTCGCCGGCGTCCAGGACAAGCTGTCCGCCGGAATGATCAGCCTCCCGGTGGCAAGCACGGGGAAACGGTTCATCCTGAAGCTCAACGCCCCGGAGTTCCCGCACGTGGTGGAGAACGAACTGGTGATGTTCCGGTACGCCGCGAAGCTGAGGATCCCGCTCAGCCGGGTGCGGATGATCCGTGATGTCTCCGGCCGTCCCGGCCTGCTGGTGGAGCGCTTCGACCGCGTCCCGGCACCGGGTGGCGGACCGGACGATGTGCTGCGCCTCGCTGTCGAGGACGGGGCCCAGGTGCTCAAGCTCTATCCGGCGGACAAGTACAACGTGTCGTACGGCCAGGTCTGCCACGCGCTCGCTCACCACTGCTCCGCGCCCCTGCCGGCCTTGCGGAACCTGGCCATCCAGGGAGCCTTCGCCTGGTTGACCGGCAACGGCGACCTCCACGCCAAGAACGTCTCCATGGTCCGGCAGCCGCACGGCGAATGGGTCATCGCCCCGGTTTACGACATCCCCTCCACAGTGGTCTATGGCGACAAGACCCTCGCCCTGACCATGGGAGGCAAACGCACGGGCATCTCCCGCCGCCACTTCCTGGGCTGGGCAACGGAGCTCGGGTTGCCGGACCGCGCCGCCCTCAAGGTACTCGAACTGGCGCTCAACGCGTCCGGACCGCTGATCGCCGACCTTGAGGCTGGAGCGGCCTTCGCCGTCGTGAACGGGCAGAAAGGGAACGGCGACGGCGGCGCACCCTTCCCGGACATGGTCACCCGGGCGTGGGTCAAGGAGCTGAAGCACCGCCGCCGGCTGCTGGAAGGGTAAGCCCGTCAGCGGCGTCCATACCAGCGGAGGACACGAAGGGCGCGCAGCGTGTTCCAGCGGCTGGGTTTTCCGTCGCCGTCCTCGAGCGGGAAATGGACCTTCCCGGCGTGGGTGTTTTCCAGGAGCCATGCGCCGTCCGGTTGCTGCTTTGACCGGACCACCTCCACTGCCTCGCCGAGGCGCGGGTCCGGGCCGATGCCGTCGGCGCGGAAGTAGTCCAGGCCGCGGAGGACGTCATAATACCAGCGGGTCGGATACGAGAAGCGCAGCCAGTCTTCACTGATGAGGTCGCCGGTAGATTGACGCCGCAGCAGTTTCCGATCCAGGAGGTACTCCCCGCCGGCCCTCCGGGCAGCCCGGGATGCTGGCGTCCCACCGGTGGCCTGCTCGTATTCGAGCAGGCCTTCCAGGACGCAGATGGTGCTGTGGAATGACGACCGCGTGGAGCCCCGTTCCGCTTCGCAGTTCCAGCCGCCATCGTCCAGCTGGTCCCCGACCAGCCGCCCCCAGCCTGTTGTGGCAACGCGGCTTCGCTCGGTGGCGATGTCACCGGCAGAAGCATCGGTGAGGTCACGCAGGACCTGCCACCGGATGGCAGGGTCGCCTTGGAGGAGCCAGCCGATCACGTCCCGCACTGCGTCAGAGATGCTGGATGCCTGCCCGCTGCATCGCGTCCTTGTAGACCTCCACGTTTTTGGCCAAAAGTTCTTCCTGTTTCGCTTCCGATACGGCGAAGGCGCGGCCGCCGAGTGCAGTGGCTTTGTAGACCTTGATGCCGGCGTCCTTCAGCGGCGAATGGTAGGTCTTCTCGTAGAGGGTGAGGAACGTGGAGGCGTCCGTTCCGTGCGCGATGATGGCTGAGACGCGGGAGTTGATCTTCAGGAACTGGCGGAAGGGGCGCAGCCCGTCCGTCTTTTCCTGCACGCTCAGGGCCGACGGGCTACCGGGCTCCCGCACCCAGGGGTAGGCGTTCCACGGCATCACGTAACGGGGGTCAAGTTCGGCCAGTTCGTAGATCTGGGTGGCCCGCCGCGCGGCCTCATCATCATTGTTGTGGGAGACGAATCCTGACTCCGTCCCCTTGCCCGGGCTGCCCTGGAGGGTGACGATCCTGCATTCATCTTCGTCGTGCACTGGATCGATGTAGGGGACGATCGAGCCGGGCTTCTTTTCCATAAGTTCGTCGCAAAGCTGGGTCACCTTCGCGATATTCGGTTCCTGTAGCAGGGCCTTTTTTTCGTCCCAATCAATCGTCACGATGTCTCCCTAAGCAGCACGGCGTCCAGAGTCAGGCGTCTTAAGCCACTTTACGCTTTCGGTCCTGAGGGTGGGCACGGGAATTTGTGCGCTGTCCGGGAAATCCTGGCGCGGGATCCTACGGGCCGGCCCACCCGCCGTCGCACGTCACGCGCCCGGCCACCAGCGTGGCCGCGACCGGCATGCCGGCCAGCCCGGCATCGGGAACCGAGAGCGGATCGGCGTCCAGCAGCACCAGATCGGCCGGGCCGCCCTCAAGGACCACGCCGCGCCTGCGGCTGGAGGCAGCCAACGCCTGCTCCCGCGTAATGGCTTCCTGGGGCTGCCACGGTTCCCGCCCGTCAAAGGCCGACCGTGTGGTGGCCGCCGATATCGCGGCCCATGGATCCAGCGGAGCCACCGGCGCGTCCGAGCCCAAAGCCAGTGACGCTCCCGCGTCCAGCAGCGAACGCAGCGGGAACGCGCGCTCCGTCCGCCCCGCCCAGTTGGCGTCGGCGGCGTCCCGGTCGTCCAGCGCGTGCACCGGCTGTACGCTGGCCACCACGCCCAGGCGCCCGAAGCGGGCAAGGTCCTCCCGCCGGACAAACTGCGCGTGCTCGATCCGGCCGCCGCTCCCGGACCATTCAAAGGCATCCAGGGCCACCTGGTTCGCGGCGTCGCCAATGGCGTGCACTGCGGGGAGGAAACCGGTGTCCGCTGCCCGCCTCAGAAGGGCGCGCAACTCGTCCACGGGAACGGTTAGCAGCCCGTGCCCGCCAAACGGGTAGGGGTCCACACAGTAGGCGGTCCGGGTGTTCAACGACCCATCGATCAGCACCTTCAGCGGACCGACGCGCAGCAGGCCGCCGCTCCCGGCAATGTCCAGGCCCGTCCGCATTCCGTCCGCAACCGCGCGGTCCAGGTCCTGCGGGTAGACGCCCGCCTCCACCCGCAGCGCATCGAAGCCGCCGGCCATCCGGCGCAGCCACGGGTCGCGGTTCCACGTCATCTCGAAATCCACCACGCCCACCACGCCACGGGCGGCCGCAGCCCGGGCAGCGGCGTCCACCCAGCCGTCCACAAGCTCATCCGGCAGCCGGCCCAGGTCGCGTGTCAGGCGGAACGCGGGCTCTTCCCGCAGCAGCCCCGACGCCGCTACCTCCAGCCCGAACCGCCGCGCGGCCGCGGTGTTCACCCAAACACAGTGCAGATCGTGGCTGATCAGGGCGGTTGGCCGGCCGCCGGTCGCGGCATCCAGCAGGGCCAGCGACGGCGCATCCGGCCAAAGCGCGTCGCGGAACCCCACGCCCACGGCCGTCAGCGGGGCACCGTCGTCACCGTCACGGAACCGACCGATAAAACGTCCGACGGCGGCGGCAGCCGCGCGGGCGGTCGTTGCCGCAGAGAGGTCAAGCCTGTTCGCGTGCATGGCCCACTGCGTCATATGGACATGCTCATCCCACAACCCGGGAATGAGGTACCTGCCGCCGCAGTCGATGGTGCGGACCTGCCGGGAACCGTCAACGGGGGTCCCCGCAGGGCAGATGCCGGCGATGGACCCGTAGCGGACGTGGACATCCAGCAGGGAATGCGACCCCGGCCTGAGTACGGATGCCAGGACCAGGTCCGTACCGGCGCCTGTCACGCCGGGCCCCGGAGCCGCTCCATTTCGCGGCGGTCCTTCTTGGTGGGCCGCCCCGCGCCCCTGTCGCGCTGCGGCAGGCCGAGCGCCGGCGCGAGAGGGCGCGGCGGCGTGTGGTCCGTGAAACAGTGCGAGGCGGCCTCGGCACCGACACGCTTTGCAATCAGCCGGCGGACTTCAAGGATCCGTTCGTAGCCGGGCATCCGGACCGTCACGGTATCGCCCGTCACGAGCGTGGCGGAGGCCTTGGACGGGCTGCCGTTCAACCGGACATGCCCGGCGCGGCAAGCGGCAGTCGCCGCGGAACGGGTCTTGTAGGCGCGGATCGACCACAGCCATGCATCGATGCGGACACTGGCGGGGGCGGAAGGAAGGCTGGTCATGATTGGCACCGAGTATAGCCCCGGCGCCTTCGTAACCAGCCCTGGCCTACTCCACAGTGACGCTGATCCGCTGCACCATGTTGTTGCCCATCCCCTGGTAGTTCCAGTTCTGCTCCAGGGGCTGGACCGCCCCGGTGGCATCGGTGGCGCGGCAGGACAGCACGTGCCCGCCCGGCTCGGCGATCCACGGCAGTGTCCACTTCCGCCACGCGTATCCACCCACCGGCTTTTCCAGCTGTGCCGGCAGCCAGGTGCCGTCAATCCCGACCTCGACCCCTGTCACGGCACCCTCGCCGGACCAGGCCCGCCCCTGCAGCAGGACGGGGCCGGGACCGAGGATCCGTTTCCGGGTGAAGAAGTCCGGGACGCCCGGCGGAACCATCAGCGAACGCACCCTGATCCGTGAAACAGGCGTGCCGGCGTCGTCCGCTGACTGCTGGTAGCGGTAGGCGACCTGCTGCTGGAACCCGGTGAACGGCGAGGTGACCACTTCAATGGATTTCAGCCACTTCACGCTGGCCATGCCGTACCAGCCGGGAACCACCAGCCGGAGCGGGTAGCCATGCTGGGGCGGCAATTCGGCGCCGTTCATTTTGTAGGCGAGCACGACGTCGGCACGCAGCGCCTCATGGACCGGCAGGCTGCGTGCGTAATGGTGGGGGACGCCGCCCTGCACCCCGGCGTCTGCACCGGTGAAGACCACCTCGACAGCGTTGTGCAGCACCCCGGCCTTACCGAGCAGGTAGGCCAGGGGAACCCCGGTCCAGTGCGCGGTTCCCACACCTTCCTGGCCCCACGGCTGGCTCATCGGCCGCGGCGAAAGCAGGGAGCGCCCGTTGCCCGCGCACTCCAGCGTGACTGGCACGGTGATGGCCGGATCCCGGCGCAGGGCCGCCATGCTCAGCTCCAGTGCCCGCTCCACGGCCCCGCTGATCCGCAGGTGCCAGGAACCGCCGTCGATATCCGGAATGTCGAAGTGCGTCAGGACGTAATGCAGCCCCGGGGGAGTGACTTCGCGCCGCAGCGCTTCCAGCGGCATCGAGTGGTTCCGGGCTGACAGCTGGAGCTCCTCGCGGGTGAGCGGGCCGGCAGTGGGCCCGCCACCCGGGAGATCCGGCGGATCCGGAGCTTCAGCAGGTGTGGAGGGCAGGTTGTGGTCGATTTGCGTCATGGCGCTGCGATTCTGTGGGACGGGCGGGGTTGTGCTTCCTTGCCTCTGGTTTACGCCCGCCCCGGGCACCCGTCAACGCCAAAAGACCCAAGACAAGCTACAGCACAGGCCGGGTCAGGAACTCCTCGAGGCTGATCGGGTCCTGGCCCGTCAGGCCGTGCACATCCGTCGAGACGCCTGCCATTTCACCTGCAGCTATGGCGGTGTACGTGCTCACCCAGGCGTCGACCTGCCACTTGGGCGCGTTGTAGACGGCCCGTGAGGCATAGGCTTCCTCCACCGTTTCGGCCCGGTAGGTCACGGTCCTGCCGGTCCCCTTGGTGATGATCTCCGCGGCCCGTGCCATGGTGAGTTCTTCGGGGCCGGTCAGGTTGTAAGTCTTGCCCTTGTGGATCGCGGGGTCGCGCAGCACGGCGACGGCGCTGCCTGCGATGTCTTCGCGGGCCACGCCTGAGAACGCGCCGTCGCCGGCAGGACCCTTGATGACACCTTCCTCGTCCGTCATCAGGGGCAGGAAGTCGAGGTAAAAGTTGTCCCGCAGGAAGGTGTACTCCATTCCGGATGCCTTGATGCGTTCCTCCGTGGCGTAGTGGTCCCGGGCCAGGGTGAACGTGGCGTCCGGGGCGGCACTGTAGAAGGAGGTGTACACCACGTGCTGCACCCCGGCCTGGGCCGCGGCGTCCACGAAGGCGTAATGCTGCTGCAGCCGGTCCTCCGCTTCGGCAGCAGAGACCATGAACAGCACCCGGACCCCTTCAAGGGCGCGGCGGGCAGCCTCCGTGTCCCCATAACTGCACACCGCGGTGGCGGCCTGGTCCAGTTCGGGGGCACGGGCCGGGTTCCGGACCAGCAGGCGCTGGGCGAAACCTAAATCGGAAAGCTGCCGGGCCACCATCCCGCCCACGCCGCCGGTTGACCCGGTGACGGCAAGGTCCGGGAGGTCCGCTGCCATCCCTAAGCTTCCCGCTTTGCCGGCGACTTGGTCTGCGCGGGATCCCGCTCCGCGAGCGAACCGATGGCGTCATCGATCCGCTTCAGAACCTCCGGCTCCAGCTTCACGCCGGCGGCGGCCACGCTGTCCGCGATCTGCTCCGGCCGGGAGGCGCCCACAATGGCTGAAGCGACGTTCGGGTTCTGCAGCACCCAGGCCACGGCCAGCTGGGGCATGGACAGGCCCGCTTCTTCGGCCACCGGCTTGAGGTCCTGCACGCCCTTCAGGACGTCGTCGCGCATCCAGCGCTCAATCATCCTGGCGCCGCCCTTTTCGTCCGTGGCGCGGCTGCCCTTCGGTGCAGGCTGGCCCGGCAGGTACTTGCCGCTGAGGACACCCTGGGCCATCGGCGACCAGACGATCTGGGAAACCCCCAGCTCCTCCGATGCGGGCACAACCTCAGCTTCGATGACCCGCCACAGCATCGAGTATTGGGGCTGGTTGGAGATGAGCTGGAAGCCGAGTTCCCTGGACAGGGCATGGCCGGCGCGGAGCTGCTCTGCGGTCCATTCGCTGACGCCGATGTACAACGCCTTACCCTGCCGGACAATGTCCGCGAACGCCTGCATGGTTTCTTCCAGCGGCGTTTCGAAGTCGTAGCGGTGGGCCTGGTAGAGATCGATGTAGTCCGTCTGCAGCCGGCGCAGCGAACCGTTGATGGAATCCATGATGTGCTTGCGGGACAGGCCCAGGTCGTTCTTGCCCTTGGGGCCGGTGGGCCCGTAGACCTTGGTGAAGATTTCGAGGGACTCGCGGCGTTCGCCCTTCAGCGCCTCGCCCAGGACGGTCTCCGCTGCGGTGTTCGCGTAGACGTCGGCGGTGTCAAAGGTGCTGATGCCTGCATCCAGGGCTGCCCGGACACACTGGGTGGCGACGTCGTTTTCCACCTGCGAGCCGTGCGTGAGCCAGTTGCCGAACGTGATTTCGGAGACCTTGAAGCCGCTGTTTCCCAAGTACCTGAATTCCATGGGTTTCACGCTAGCCCAGATGGTTGCTCAGGGTAAGGGCTTTTTCGCGTTTCCCGCGCACCGTTGGACGCGGCCTCTTTGATGACCTGCTGCGGCCCGGTCAGGGAAACAAGCGATCCGGTGTCCAGGGGCGCGAGCCGGGGCGGGTGCGGCGGCGGCTTCTTGAAGGCCCTTGGCACCTCATGCAGGGGCCGCTCGTTATGCAGGGTGGACTCCACCAGGGGCGCCACCTCCACCACTTCGTCGGCGGGCACCTTTGGGTCCGGCAGGTCCCGCACGGAGAGCTTGATCTCGGGCGCGGCTGCGCGTGCCCGCGCGATGGCCCGGGCATCCGCTTCAGCAACCGCGGACGCCCAGTCTTCGGCCAGGACCGGCGGTTCACGCCGGGCCGCCGTCAGCGCCGGGTGGTGTTCGACGGCGCCGCGGACCGCCGATTTCAGGTGTGCGGGCTTCAACGCGGCGCGCCAATCGCGGGCCGGCTTACCGGACAGGCGCCCGGGCAGCCCGGCCTTGGCCGGAGGGGAGGAGCCGGCGGCAGCACCGTCGTCGGGCGCTTCCTGCGCATCGTGCAGCCGGGTTCCGTACAGCTGCACCAGGGGGATGTCCTCCTTGCGGGACCGCCCGCGGAACAGTCCCATGATGACGACGGCGGCCAGGCGGCCTACGCCGGCCAGCACCAGGGTGACGACGCCGAGCAGGAAGAGGATGAAGAACATCAGGACCGCGACGCCCACGGTGCCCAGGAACGTCAGGTTGAGGATGAGCGTATCCGGGTTTTCCACGTCATCTCTCCTCTCCACGGGCGAACCGGCCCGCTCCTGCGCCCCTCTGCTTCCGCCGCAGTTCCGGTTCCACCTTACGGATTTTTGGTGCTCCTTGCCGCCGGCTTAGCCCGCGGGCCGGGGGTTGTAGCAAAGCTGTTATCGGATATGACAGCATCCCGGTATGACAAAGAGTGCGGGGCAGGAGAATTGCGTGTGCCTGTCCGGGGAGCAGTACGCGCAATGCTGCGGCCGGTTCCATTCGGGGGCGGAGGAAGCAGCCACGGCAGAGCAGCTGATGCGGTCCCGGTACAGTGCCTTCGCCCTGCTTAACGCCGGGTACCTCCGCCGCACCTGGCACCCGGACACCGCCCCGAAGGACCTGGAACTGGACCCGGATATGCAATGGCGACGCCTGGACATCCTGTCCACCGGAGCCGGCGGCCCCTTCGATACCGCCGGGACGGTGGAATTCCAGGCCCGCTACCGGCACGGAACCGAACGCGGGGTTCTGCACGAACTCAGCAGGTTTGTCCGGGAAGACGGCCGCTGGTTCTACGTGGATGGCGACGTCCTTTCCTCCTAACGGCGCCATCCCGGCTACTCGTCGTCGTAGTCGCTGTCCGGCGTGAAGCCTGCCTTGTCCACCCGCCGGTGGAACCTCATCCCTGCGAGGCCGCCCAGGACCGCCCCCACCAGGGCCACCAGGGCAACCACAACTGCGGCGATGATGCTGGTGGTGGTCAGCTGGCCTTCGTTGATGGGGATCCGGGGGAAGCTGTTCAGGCTGGCGAGCACGTTGAACTGCTGCCCGGCCACCATTCCCAGGACGGCAACGATGATCGCGGCGATCAGCGCCCAAATCCACACCATCAGGCCTTGCTTGGCGCCGTTGAAGCGCGCCATCCGGCCGGCCACGTAGCCGCCGCAGTAATAGGAGAGGAACAGGATCACCAGCAGGACGATAATGCCCACCAGGCCTACGGTTCCGCTGTTTTGTGCGGCCTGGTTGACGGCCTCATTGACGTCCGTGTTGTTGGCCAAGCCCACGGCTGTTCCGGCCGCAGCCACCAGGGCAGTCAGCAGGACGGCCATGCCGGTGGCTGTCAGCCAGCCGAAGAAGGCAGAGCCCACTTTGATCCCGCCGAACTGTTCCTTCTCGCGCGCGACGGCGGTCTGCCGGTCCGTGAGGTTCGGGTCCACGGCGGGCGCGGCGACTGTGGGGGAGTAGTCCCGTTCCGCGTAGGCTGCAGGCCGCTCCGAGTAGGTGGAGTCCGGCCCGGCGCCGCTTGCAGGCACCTGGTCAAAAGAGCGGGTGCCCTGGCTGTCCGCATCGGCGGCGCGGTAACTTCCGCTCCGGTCGTTGTCCTCCCGGGCTCGCCGCGGAGGCAGGTTCTCTGGGTCCGTTGAGCTGCTCATGGCTCAACTCAACCATCACCGGGAAGTGATAGCAAGCGTGCTTACTATTTTGTGACCTGCGGTTTTACCGGTATTTGCGGTGCAGGTTGTCCTTCCGGGACGGCCCGGGAGAGGCATCGGCGATCCACGGGCCGGTGCCTTCGGACTGGTCCAGGACGCCTTCCTCCAGCCAGGTGTAGTCCCCGGCCAGGACCTTGCGAGTGAGCCCGGAGTCGGCGTCGTCCGTGTTCCGCCACAGCTGGTCGAAGTACTCCTCCACACGCACCCGCGCCTGTTCGCAGTAGGCTTCGGCGAGCTCGTACGCGCCCGCGGCCCGCTCCGGCGCGGTGTGCAGGAGCATTTCGGCACGGGAGCAGCAGGCGGTCATGGCGAACAGTTCGGCGCCGATGTCGACTACGCGGCCAAGGAAGGCCTGCTTCCGCTCCATCTTCGCCTGCCAGCGGCCCATACCGTAGAAGGTCTGGCGCGCCAGCCGGCGCGAGGACCGTTCCACGAACCGGAGGTGCTTGGCGAGCCGGCCAAACCCGCTGTACGAGCGCGGGTCCATGCCGGCGCCGGCCACGAGTTTGGGCAGCCACTTTGCGTAGAAGCCGGAAGCGCCGACGGCGGCCTTCGCCTTGTCCTGCAGGCTCGCGTCCATCGACGCGAGGTCGCCCGCGGCGGCCAGGTGCGCGTCCACGGCTTCACGGGCGATCAGCAGGCGCATGATTTCGGAGGAACCTTCGAAGATCCTGTTGATCCGCAGGTCCCGCAGCTGCTGCTCGGCCGGGACCGCCCGTTCCCCGCGGGCGGCCAGCGATTCGGCGGTTTCGAAACCGCGGCCGCCGCGGATCTGGACCAGTTCGTCGGCGATCCGGCAGCTGATCTCCGTGGCCCACAGCTTGGCCAGGGCCGCCTCGATCCGCACGTCTTTCTGGCCGGCGTCGGCAAGTTCGGCGGACAGTTCGAAGACCGCGTCCAGGGCGAAAGCGGAGGCGGCAATGAAGGCGATCTTTTTCCCCACGGCCTCGTGTTGCCCCACGGGCCGGCCCCATTGTGTCCGGGCGTTCGACCACTCGCGGGCAATCTTCAGGCTCCAGCGTCCCGAGGCCACGCACAGCGCCGGGATGGAGAGCCTGCCTGTATTCAGCGTGGTCAGGGCAATTTTCAGGCCCTGGCCTTCGCGTCCAAGCCGGTTGGCCCCAGGCACGCGGACCTGGTGGAACCGGGTAACGCCGTTTTCGATCCCACGCAGGCCCATGAACGCGTTCCGGTTTTCCACGGTGATGCCGGCGGAGTCCATTTCGACCACGAAGGCGCTGATCCCGCCCTTGTGCCGGGTGCCGTCCGGACCGGTGTAGGCGGGCACCACCGCCATCACCACCACCAGTTCGGCGATCACGCCGTTGGTGGTCCACAGTTTCACGCCGTCGAGGAGGTACGCCTCGCCGTCGTCCGTGGGCGTCGCGGTGCTGCCCATCCGGGCGGGATCGCTGCCCACGTCCGGCTCGGTGAGCAGGAAAGCAGTGATGGCGCCGGCGGCGCAGCGCGGCAGGTACTCACGCTTTTGCTCCTCGGTGCCGAACACCTTGACCGGCTCCGGGACGCCGATGGACTGGTGGGCCGAAAGCAGTGCGCCGAGGCTGGGGTGGACGCTGCCGAGCAAGGCCAGGGCACGCCCGTAATAGACCAGGGAGAGGCCGAGGCCACCGTAGTCGCGCGGGATCTTCATGCCGAAGACGCCAAGATCGGCGAGGCCGCGGATGTATTGGTCCGGGATCTTCGCCTCGCGCTCGATGACGCGCCCGTCCATGGTCCGTGCGAATTCGGTAAGCCGGGCCATGAACGCCTCACCCCTTTCCACATCCCCCGGATCGGGGGTTGGCCACGGGTGGACGAGGCCCAGGTCGAAACTGCCCAGGTAGAGGCCTTTGGCGAAGCTGGGGCGGTCCCAGCCGGACTCCCGCGCGGCTTCGGCCACCGCGCGGGCGTCCGCGGCGGTGGCGCCGGCGCCTATGTTTCCGGCCGGAACGGGAGTTTCCTCGGCGGGGGCCTCGGTGGACGGGGTGTCAGTTGCGGAGGTCATGGGTTATCTCCTTGGCCGGATCGGCCGCCGTAGCCATGGATCCGCCGGGTTGGAGAACCCTTTAGCTGTCCCTCAATATTACCCGCGGGTAGGTTCCGGTACTAGGGGCGGGCTGCGCCTGGAAGTCCCCGGCAACGTCCACTGTGGACGCGTGGTGGACCACCTGCTCCCATGCCGAATTGATGCCGTGCACGATTGCCAGGAGCGTGTTGGCCACCACCATCCACGTCAGCTTCCCGACGCCCAGAAGTACCAGCGCAATCAGCCCGGCTGTGAGGACGAAGGCTGCAAGGATGAGGGCAAACACCAGCGTGCCGATGAACACCAGCGTGCCTGTTTCGAGTGCGCTTATATCGAACTGCATGGATCCCCCTGTTGCGACGTTGCGACGGCGAAAAGCTGCCCTGGCCGATCAGTAGCAGAAGCACCGGCCAGTAGCAGAAGCGTAGGAGAACCTGCTCCCGGCCAGCCAGAGCCGCAACAGCTGCAAACGGCGGTTGATATGGGATCGATACAGTACCCCGCAGTAGGTCACGGAGCGGTCGCGGACACTGCGTTAACCTTGTGTGTGGCAGTTTTTGCGTCCCTGCCTGCCATCCCCACCCGCAGAACAGCCCAAGGAGAGTGTGTGCCCCGCTCCGCCAGGTCATCCGCTGACGCCATCAGCGCCCGGCTTCGGGACCTCGAACTCCTTACCAAGGGACCTGCCTGGGCGTTGACCCGGTCGGCGCCCTGGGTGATTGCCGTGCTCCAGGCATCCTTTACGCGTACCCGGCCGCAGCTGCCGCTCGAGGAGTTCCATGCCGACGTCGACTCCTTCCTTGAGGAGCTCCGCCGGCAGGACCCCGGGCTGGGCGGCGGGGCGAACGGAAAGTCGTTCGGCGACGAATGGACGCGCCGGCAGTTCCTGACCCGGCGGAACCAGTCCGGCCAGATTGTGTATGAAGTGACAGAGCCGGCCGCCCGTGTGCTCGCCTTCCTGGACAGCCTGTCCAGCGAGCGCTCCACGCTGAACGGGTCCCGGCTGGGCACGCTGCTGGGCGATGTGGAGAAGCTTGCCAACGAGACCAACCCGGACCAGAGCGCGCGCCTGGAATCCCTGGAAGAGGAGATCGAGGAGCGGCAGCAGCTGATCCAGGACATCAGCAGCGGCGACTTCGACGGGCTGCTCGACGACGACGAAGCGGTGGAGGCCGCCGGCAACATCCTTGACCTCGCTGCGAGCCTGCCCGCGGATTACAAGAAGATGCGTGACCGGATCGAGGAGCTGGTGGGCGAACTGCGCAACCAGATCATCGAGGAGTCGCTCACTAAGGGTGCCACCATGGCCCAGGTACTGGAAGCGGACAAGAGGCTCCGGCAAAGCCCCGAGGGCAGGACGTTCCGTTCATTCACCGCCTTCCTGGAGGACCCGCAGCAGCAGCTGCGGTTCCGGTCGGCGATCGGCGAGGTGCTCAGCCGGCAGTTCGCGGACGAGCTGTCCCCCGAGGACCGGGAAACGCTGAAGAACCTGGTGGCCGAGCTCCGGCAGCAGCACAGCCAGATCCAGAGGATCTACGGCAAGCTCAGCGAGAGCCTGAACACCTACGTCCAGAGCGATGACTTCCGTCAGTCGGTCCGGCTGCGCCAGGTCCTCCGCGAAGCCGAGCAGGCTATCCGGTCCATGCCCTATGAGCGCGACCGTCCAGGCCTGGTGCCCGGACCGGTGCTCTACAACGCAGGGTTCGAATCGTTGTCGATGGTGAAGCTCTTCGACCCGGACGAATTCGCTGCCCCGCCGAAGCTCGCCGACCCCATCTCCTTCACCGACTCCGACCGCGTGCGCTCGCCGAGGACCGGCAAGGCCAAGCCGGCGGTCATCCGGACGGCCATGGCGGGGGCCGCGACCCTCGCCGAGGCATGGCAGCAGCTGCCACCGGAGGAGCAGCACATCAACTCCATCCGCGCCCTCCTCTCGGAAGCGTTGCACTCGGGAGCTGAATTTAACCGCGGGGCCGTGGACGGCCTGGATTTTGAACAGATTGACGGCACCACACGCAGGGCCTACCTGCCGGTGGTCACGCTCGCAAAGGATTGACGATGACTGAAGAAATCACGACGCCGGTGGTTGAGTCTGCACCCAGCCCGGTGGTTGAGCCGGCCGAAACCCATGCGGCTTCTTTTGCCGGTGCAGTCTCGCCCCGGGACACCTTTGTGGACGGCGCGGCCCTGTTCCCCGGCGACACGGGGGTACTGCCCATGAAGGTGCGGCAGGCGCTGGTGAAGCTGCTCAAGGGGCCGTATGTCGATGGCGGCCGTGACGAGAAACTGTGGACCGTCCTGCTGGACAACCAGGTGATCCTGCGAAGCCGGCTGTCGGAGCTGTTCCTGGCCCTGCAGCTTGACCACGAGCGGAAGATCGCGGTGCTGCGTCCGGTGGATCCCGACGCGATTGGGGGGAGCGCCCGTTCGAGCATCCTGCGCCAGCAGCGGGCACTGAGCCGGGTGGAAACCATCGTCCTCCTTCGGCTGCGACTGCTCCTTGACCGGCACGTCACCGCCCAGACGGACCCCACGATCACCCGAGAGGAAATCGCGGACCTCGTGGCCCACTACCAGCCCGCCGGCCAGCACGACGCCCTCCGTGACTCGGACGTCGTCACGCGTGCAATCACCAAGCTCCTGGCCCGCCAACTCCTCCTCCCCACCGGCCTGGATGACGTCTACACCATCTCCAACGCCCTGCCCCTGGCCCTCCCCTTCGAAAACGTCGGCGACATCCCGGCCCACATCGAAGCCCTGGTAGCAGCATCAGCAGACCAGTCGGGCACAGAGCCGCTCCTGGACCTGGACGCAGATCCCGTAGGGGAGCCTGCCGCAACCGGGGATGACAACGACGACACGGAGGAAGCCAAGTGAGTATCGCGAGCATGCTTCCGATGGGTGACGTGACGAACCCCGGCCAGATGCGGCTTGCGCTGGTGCAGGTGGTGAACTGGGGGACGTTCCATGGGGCGCACACGATGCATGTGGACCGTGACGGGACCCTGTTGACGGGCAACTCGGGCGTCGGCAAGTCCACCCTGTTCGATGCGATGCTTCGGGTGTTCGATGCGCGGCCGCGGTCCAACGAGGCGGCGGCGCAGCGCTCGGGCGGTGCCGTTGAGGACAAGCGCACCACGTTCACATACATGCGCGGCAAGGTGGGCGACAAAGCGGTGGGCGAGGGCTCGGCGAGTGCCTTCCAGCGGCCCGGTGCCACGTGGTCAGCCGTCGCACTGACGTTCGATAACGCCGCCGGCACACGGGTGACGGTCTCGGCCCTGTTCGATCTGCCAAAGAACGGCACCGAGTCCAGTGTGGGCCGCTTCTACCTGATCGACAGCACGCCGCTGGACCTGGAAGCCGTGGAAGGCATTGCCGACAAGCGCTTCACCAAGGCGTCTCTGGAGGCGATTTTCCCGCACGCCCAGGTCTTCGACGTCCATAAGGCCTTCGCGGAGCGGTTCCGCCGGCTGCTGGGCATCAACTCGGACCAGGCGCTTCCGCTGCTGCGGGTCATTCAGGCCGGCAAGGGCCTCGGCGGCAGCGTGAACACGTTCTTCCGCGACCAGGTGCTGGACGCTCCGGCCACGCTGGCGGCCGCCGACGACGTGGTGGAGGAATTCAGCAACCTGATGTCCATCCGGCAGCGGCTGGAGGACGTCCGGCAGCAGCGCGACCAGCTCGCTCCGGTCCCGGGCCTGAACCGTGAGTACGCACAATCGCTCCTGGACGCCAACAGGCTGCGGGAGCTGGCCGGCGAGGAGTTCGAGGCATACCGGCACCGGCTCTCGGTCACGGTCCACGAGAAAACCCTGGCCCGGTTCAAGGAGCTGGCCCAGGCGAAGGCCAAGGAGCTGGCTGCCGAGCGGTCCGTCCGTGACGCGCTCGCCAAGGAACTGCGCCAGCTCGAAGCCGATTACAACAACCAGGGCGGCAACGCGATCTCCGCCATCGAGCAGTCGCTCGAGAACGCGCGCGTGGGCCTGAAGCTGCAACGGCAGGTCGAGGAGGCGGCGCAGCAGGCGCTGGCCGACGCCGGGCTGCAGCTTGCGTGGTCCGCGGCGGGCTGGGAGCAGGCGCACGAGCAGGCGGCGGCACGGTCGGCGGAACTGCAGGACGATTCCCAGGCCCTCCAGGAGCTGCGGTTTGAGGCGTTTGACGCCCACGCGACGAAGAAGCGCGAGCTTGCCGCGGCTGAGCAGGAGCTCGTGTCGCTGAAGACGCGCAAGTCGCTGCTGCCGCCGTCGAGCATTGAAAACCGCGCCGCGATCGCTGCCGCCACCGGCATCCCCGAGGACCGCATGCCGTTCGCAGGCGAACTCATGGACCTCGCCGAGGGGGAGGAACGCTGGCGGCCGGCCGCCGAACGCGCACTCCGCAGCCTCGCCACCACCCTGCTGGTTCCCGGCGAGCACTTCGGCGCCGTCACGCGCTACCTGAATGACCACAACGTCCGCGGCGCGCTGCGGGCCGTGGACGTCTCCAAACCGCTCGCCGGTGGCGCCTTGGCCGTGGAGGATGCGCGCGACGGCGACCTGCTCACCAAGCTGGACATCCTCGCCTCCGGTGCGGCTGCTGAGGCCGGCGCCTGGATCCGCGAGCGGATCGCGCTGGACTTCGCCTACCCCTGCGTCGAGGACCCGGACGAACTTGCCGCGCTGGACAAGGGCCTGAGCCTGGGCGGTGTGGTCAAGCGCAACCGCCACACCGTGGAGAAGGACGACCGCTTCACCAGCCGCCAGGACTATGTGCTCGGCTTCGACAATGCTGCCAAGCTGGAGCTCGTCGCCGGCCAGGTGGAGGACCTCCGGCAGGAAGTGGCCAAGGCCGCCGAGCTCGCGCAGAGCCGCGAGGACTCGCACCAGGGCATGAACCGGCAGCTGGACGCCCTGCGCCGGATTGCAGGGGACGACCGCTCGTGGGAGCAGGTCTCGGCCGCGGTCGCATCCGATGAGCTGGCCAGGATTGAGCAGCGGCTCAAGGACGCCCTGGCGGCCCAGGCCGACCTGGAGCCGCTCCGCGCCACCATTGAGGAAGTGCGGCAGAAGCACCAGTCCAGCACCGAGTCGGCCGCCGTCCTCCAAAGCGAGTACAAGGCCCTGGACCGGCAGCTGACGGTCGCGGATTCGCTGCTGGAAGGTGCCCGGGAACGCCTGGCTCAGGCCCCGCCGTCGGACGCCACCGTTGCCGCGCTGGAACCGTACTTCGCCGACTTCGGCGACGTGACGGAGATGCACGAGCTGGATAACCTGGCCAACCGGGTCCGGACCGCGCTGCTGGGTGAACTGCATGCGGCCGAGTCCCGCGGGCAGGCAACCGCCGAGCGGCTGACCCGGATCTTCGAGGGGTTCGTGCGCGAGTGGGGCAGCGCCATTTCGGCGGACCACGGCACCAGCATCGGCGCAGCCGGCGAGTTCGAAAGCCGTTACCACGCCATTGTCAGCGACGGCCTGCCCGCCCAGGAGGCCGAGTTCCGGCAGTTCTTCAACCAGCGCACGCACGAGTCCTTCAGCACGCTGCTGCACCTGCTGGACGAGGAACGCCGGTCCATCACCAGCCGGATCCTGCCGCTGAACGGAATCCTGTCCCAGGTGAACTTCCATGAGGGCAGCTACCTGGAACTCGACATCAAGCAGACCCTGCCGCCGACGGCCAAGCAGTTCAAGGACGCCATCCAGAACGCGCTGAAGGCGCGCCACACCCGGCCCGCCAAAGCGGAGGCCGGGCGGGCGGACGGCACCGAGGAACGGGATGAGGACGCAGAGCTGACCGCCCGCTACAAATCGTTGGAAACCCTGGTGAAGCGGCTGGGGTCGCAGGCTCCGGAGGACCGGCGCTGGCGCGCGGAGGTCCTGGATGTCCGCGGGCATTTGTTCATCCAGTGCAAGGAGCACCGCGAGGTTACGGGGGCCCGTGCAAACGGGAAGAACAGCGGCAAGAAGACCGAGGTGTTCATGCATGCCGATACCGGGTCGATGTCCGGCGGTGAGCGGCAGCGCTTCACGGCGTTCATCATGGCAGCTGCCCTGAGCTACCAGCTGGGCATCGCCGACCAGGGGTTCACCACCTACGGCACCGTGATGATGGATGAAGCCTTTGTCCTGGCGTCCGAGGAATTCGCCGGCGCCGGTATCAAGGCACTTCACGAGTTCGGCTTCCAGCTGCTGCTGGCCGCCCCGGAGAACGTGATCGACCTGTCCCGGCACCTCGGTTCCGTCACCGAAATCCTGCGGGACCGGCGGACCAACCGCTCAGGCGTCCTCACCGCTCCGGTCATTAAGCCCCGGCCGGGCGAGGAAGGAGCCTGGCGGTCGGAGGCGAACCCGGTGGACATCGTACTGCGGTGAAATAACTGCAATTCGCGGAATATAACAAGTTGATGGATTTATTGCCCGGGCTCTGGTGGCCTGTGTTTTTGGTATGCCACTCTGGGCTTCACCAACTCACCCCGCCAGAGTAATTCCCATAGGTACTGCGGAACGCTGGGTCCGCATTGTTCCCCAAGAGAACGACGGCGTCCTCTTGAAAGGCCCTTCCAATGCGTCCAGCACAACGCTCGTCCTTTTTCCTTGCTGCATCCGCCGCCGCGGCGCTGTCCCTCGCCAGTTGCGCAGCCGGCACTCCCTCGGGCAGCGGGGCAGGTCCGGC
>NZ_BAAHNO010000041.1:0-4142 GCF_054656615.1 Arthrobacter sp. AD-310
CCCCCCCCCCCCCCCCCCCCCCCCCCCCCCCCCCCCCCCCCCCCCCCCCCCCCCCCCCCCCCCCCCCCCCCCCCCCCCCCCCCCCCCCCCCCCCCCGCCAGGCAAAGCGGTGGGCCTTTCTAGGCCTGTGCGCCGGCGATGAAGCTGACAGCGTCACCAACGGTCTTGAGGTTCTTGACCTCTTCGTCCGGGATGCGCACGCCGAACTTCTCCTCAGCGTTGACCACGATGGTCATCATGGAGATGGAGTCGATGTCCAGGTCCTCGGTGAAGGACTTGTCCAGCTCCACAGCCTCGGGGGCCAGGCCGGTTTCCTCGTTGACGATTTCGGCCAGGCCGGCCAGGATCTCTTCGTTGCTAGCCATGGATGGCTCCTTTTCTTGTATTGCCGGCAGGGGCTGCCGGAAATGGTTCAGGCCGCGGATGCGGCCCCTTGGGCGTTCCTAGGGAAGGACAACTACCTGTGCGCCGAAGACGAGTCCGGCGCCGAAGCCAATCTGCAGGGCCAGCCCGCCGCTGAGTCCCGGGTTCTCCTGCAGCAGGCGGTGCGTGGCCAGCGGAATGGACGCAGCGGACGTGTTGCCGGCGTCGGCAATGTCACGTGCAACTGTAACCGTCTCCGGCAGCTTCAGTTTCTTCACCATCTCGTCGATGATGCGCATGTTCGCCTGGTGCGGGATGAACGCGACCAGGTCCTCAGCCTCGACGCCGGCGGCCTCGAGGGCCTGCTGGGCCACCTTGGCCATCTCCCAGACCGCCCAGCGGAAGACCGTCTGGCCGTCCTGGCGCAGCGTCGGGTACAGCTCCTGCGCCTCTTCGAGGAGGGCGAGGTCGCCGGTGGAGTCGGACTGCCGCGCAGCCAGGCCGAGATCGCGTACGTCCAGCAGGGAGCGGGTCATGCCGATTGCGTCCCATTTACTGCCGTCCGAGCCCCACACCGACGGGGCGATGCCGGGGATGTCGGACGGGCCGATAACCGCGGCGCCGGCACCGTCGCCGAGCAGGAAGGATATGGTGCGTTCGCGGTTGTCGATGACATCCGAGAGCTTTTCGGCGCCAACCACCAGCACGTACTTGGCAGCCCCGGATTTCACCAGGGCGTCGCCCTGCGCGATGCCGTAACAGTAGCCTGCGCAGGCGGCGGAAATATCAAAGGCAGGTGCCGGGGTGGCGCCAAGGCGGTCTGCGAGGCTCGCCGCCGCCGACGGCGTCGCGTAGGGGTGGGTGACGGTGGAAACGATGACGGCGCCAAGGTCGGAGGCTTCGATGCCGGCCTTTGCCATGGCCTCGCGGGCAGCACCTTCAGCCATGTCGATGACGCTGACGTCTGCCTTGGCCCGGTGCCGCGTTACGATGCCGGTCCGCTGGCGGATCCATTCGTCCGAGGAGTCGATCCACTGGCACACGTCCTCGTTGGTGACGATGACGTCCGGGCGGTAGGCGCCGAGCCCGAGGATCCGGGTATGTTCCTGGATCGGGGCCTGCTTCAGGGCGGGAACGCTCATGAGTTGCCCTCCAGCTCCGCAAACAGTGCCAGCGCGGCGGAGAGGTCGTCGGGGGTCTTGACGGCAACCGTCTTCACCCCGGGCATCCCACGCTTTGCCAAGCCGGCAAGTGTTCCGGCGGGCGCCAGTTCGATGACGCCGGTGACGCCGCGCCCGACCATGGTTTCCATGCACAGGTCCCAGCGGACCGGGCGGGAAACCTGGGCAATGAGGCTTTCGACGGCGGCAGGCCCGCCGGTGACTTCGCCGCCGTCGTAGTTGGACAGCAGGGGAACGGCCGGGTTCTGCGGCTTCAGCTGCGGTTCTATCGCCTTCAGGGCGCTTACCGCGGGAGCCATGTGGCTCGTGTGGAAGGCGCCTGCAACCTTCAGCGGGATGATGCGCGCCTTGGCCGGCGGGTTGTCGGCCAGTGCCTTCAGCTGTTCGAAGGTTCCGGCAGCAACAGTCTGGCCCGCACCGTTGACGTTGGCGGGCGTGGCACCGGACGCTTCAATGGCTGCCAGGACCTCTGCCGGATCCCCGCCCACCACGGCGCTCATGCCGGTGGGAGTGACGGACGCAGCGGCTGCCATGCTGTTGGCACGCTCGCGGACGAACGTCATCGCTTCCTTCTCGGTCAGGACGCCGGCGAGGGCGGCCGCGGTAATCTCGCCCACGGAGTGGCCGGCCAGGATGACCGGCAGCGAGCTGAGTTCGACGTCGAAGAGGGAAGCCGCGGCGACCAGCCCGGCGGCAACAATCAGGGGCTGCGCCACGGCAGTGTCCTTGATGGTTTCCTCGTCGGAGGTGGTGCCGTGGGCGATGAGGTCAATGCCGGCGATGTCGCTCAGCGAGGCCAGCTGGCCTGCCACCGGGGGCAGCTCCAGCCAGGGGGCCAGAAAACCCGGGGTTTGTGAGCCCTGTCCAGGGCAGACTATTGCAAGCACGTAACCAGCTTTCCAAATTACTGTGTGATCCAGCGGTGTTTGTCCGCACCAAGCTCACGAAGACAGATTGTAGGAAGTCTACAACGTCTCAGGGTTGGTTCCGGGAAGGCTGGCGCTCTGTGGCTGCCTTCGGCGGTGCTGAAAGCCGGCCCACAACCAGGGCAGCCTGCAGGACGAATGCCTCCCGGGGGAGCAGCGGATCCCAGCCTGTGACGTCACACACCCGCTTCAGCCGGTAACGGACGGTGTTCGCATGGACAAAAAGTTCACGGGCTGTGGCCTCGAGCGAATGGCCGAGTTCCAGGTAGGTGCCCAGCGTCTCCACCAGCCCGTTGGACGCCGCGAGGAGCGGACGGTAAATGTTCTTGACCAGGGAGCGGCGGGCGGCGTCGTCCCCCGAGATGACGCGCTCCGGAAGCAGGTCGTCGGCGGCGACCGGCCGAGGCGCGGAAGGCCAGGCCCGGGCGGCGGTGAGGCCCGCAAAGGCGGACTGTGCGGAACCGCTGGCCTCAAGCAGCGACCCGGCCTCGGGCCCGTACACCACCGGCCCGGGGGCAAACATTTCGCTCAGCTTCACATAGGCGGTTTCGCGGTCCTGGACACCGCCGAGGATCAGGATCAGCCGGTCACCCTGGATGCCCACCAGCGCATCTTCGGCGTAGCGTCCGGCCATCCGGCGCAGTTCGCTGACGTAGCTGGCACTGGGTTCGGAGGGCGAGTTGCCCACCATGACGGTGAACCGCTCCTGTGCCTTCCAGCCCAGGGCTGCAATCCTGGATCGGAGGGCATCGGTATTTTCGCCCCGGAGGATTGCGTCGACGATCAACGCCTCGAGCCGGGTGTCCCAGGAGCCGCGGGACTCGGCAGCGCGGGCGTAAACGTCCGCGGCGGCGAATGCGACCTCGCGCGAGTAGCGCAGCACCGCTTCGCGAAGGGAAGGCTGGTCGGCTTCGGGAGCGATGACCGGGACCTGGTCCTCGACAACCTCCACGACGATCCGGATCAGCTGCAGGGCTTTTTGGAGGCTGATGGAGCGGGTCAGTTCCGTGGGTGCAGTGCCAAAGACGTCCGTGAGGATCCAGGACGGTGAACTGGGCCGCTCGTACCAGGTGACGAAGGCGGCTATTCCGTTCTGGGCGACCATGCCGAGCGCGGAACGCTCATCCGAACTCAACCGGCTGTACCAGGGAAGCGACTTTTCCAGCTCACGCATGGTGGTCGTGGAAAGTTGCCCTACGTTCGCGCGCAGCTGCTTGAGGGTTTCGGACTTCTCCGGGCTTACCGCCGGCTGGGACGGTTTTCGCTTCGCGGACGGACTGGCTGGTGCTGGCATTCTTCGAGCATACGGGCCGCGGGCTGCAAGCTCCATTTGTACGAAGGCTACAACTCAAGTTGTCCTGCATCACAACGGCCTGCATCACGGCAGCGGCAGGCCCCAGTAAGAACGACGGCGGCCCCCGCCTTCCGGAGGGAGCCGCCGTCGTTACTGGCTTGCCTGTGGACTTCTCGTCCGGGGGAGGGCTACGCCTCGCCGCCGGCGTTGCCGGTGGAACCGGCATTGACATTGAGCAGGCGGTACTTCTCGATGGCCTTCGCTGGCGCCTGGGCATCCACCTCGCCGCGGCGCGCCAGCATTTCAAGGGCACGGACCACGATGGAGTGGGTGTCGTTCTTGAAGTAGCGGCGGGCTGCTGCGCGGGTGTCGGAGAAG
>NZ_BAAHNO010000041.1:4242-5216 GCF_054656615.1 Arthrobacter sp. AD-310
ACCTCGCCGCGGCGCGCCAGCATTTCAAGGGCACGGACCACGATGGAGTGGGTGTCGTTCTTGAAGTAGCGGCGGGCTGCTGCGCGGGTGTCGGAGAAGCCGAAGCCGTCGGCGCCGAGGGTGGCGTATTCGTTCGGGACGAATTGCCGGATCTGGTCGGGGACGGCTTTCATGTAGTCACTGACGGCGACGACGGGGCCGGTGGCGCCTTCGAGCTGTTGGGTGACGAACGGGACCCGGGCGGGTTGTCCGGGGTTGAGGAAGGCTTCTTCTTCGGCGGCGAGGCCGTCGCGTCGGAGTTCGTTCCAGGAGGTGACGGACCAGACGTCGGCGGACACGGACCAGTCTTCGGCGAGGATGCGCTGGGCTTCGAGGGCCCAGGGCACGGACACGCCGGAGGCCAGGATCTGGGTCCGGGGGCCGTCGATCTTTGCCGGGGCGAGCAGGTAGATGCCCTTGATGACGCCTTCGACGTCCAGCTCTTCGGGTTCGGCCGGCTGCACGATCGGCTCGTTGTACACGGTGAGGTAGTACATGAGGTTCCGGTCGGTGCTGTCGGGGCCGTACATGCGCTCGAGGCCGTCGCGGATGATGTGGCCCATTTCGTAGCCGTAGGCGGGGTCGTAGGTGACCACTGCCGGGTTGGTTGACGCGAGCAGGGGGGAGTGGCCGTCGGCGTGCTGGAGGCCTTCGCCGGTGAGGGTGGTGCGTCCTGCGGTGGCGCCGATGATGAAGCCGCGGGTCATTTGGTCGGCGGCTGCCCAGAAGGCGTCGCCGGTGCGCTGGAAGCCGAACATGGAGTAGAACACGTAGACCGGGACCAGGGGTACGCCGTGGGTGGCGTAGGCGGTGCCGGCGGCGGTGAAGGCTGCGACGGCGCCGGCTTCGTTGATGCCGGGGTGGATCAGCTGCCCGGCGGGGGATTCCTTGTAGGCCAGGACGAGGTCCCGGTCCACGGAGAGGTAGTTCTGGCC
>NZ_BAAHNO010000042.1:0-56422 GCF_054656615.1 Arthrobacter sp. AD-310
CCGCTGGCCGGGGCAGCGCCGGCGTGGGTTCCGGCACCGGAGGGGCGCCCGTTGTCCCCGCGCCTGGCGGCGTTCTTCACTTCGGCGTTGACCAGGCGCAGGACCTCGTTGGGGTCGGGCATGCCCAGCCAGCCGGTCAGGGCCTGGCAGTAGCCCGTCCGGGTGGACGCGTCACGGATGGCGGCCACCACGGGCACGGAGGCCTTCAGGCCCTGCACACGGCCTTCCACGGTGTCCAGGTTGAACTGCTTGAGCGTTGTGCGGATGGCGAATTCGAACAGCGGCCGGCGTGACTGGATCAGGCCGTGCACGGCGTCGTCACCCCTGGCCTGGCGGAGGTCGCAGGGGTCGGCACCTGTGGGTTCAACCGCCACATAGGTCTGGGCCGTGAACCGCTGGTCCTCCTCGAAGGCGCGCAGCGCCGCCTTCTGCCCGGCGGCGTCGCCGTCGAAGGTGAAGATGACCTCTCCCCCGGTGCCGTCGTCGGACAGCAGCCGGCGGGCGATCTTGATGTGCTCGGTGCCGAACGCGGTGCCGCAGGTTGCCACCGCCGTCGTGATTCCTGCCAGGTGGCAGGCCATCACGTCAGTGTAGCCCTCAACCACCACCAGCTGGCGGTCCTTGGCGATGCTCCGCTTGGCGAGGTCGATGCCGTACAGGACCTGGGATTTTTTGTAGAGGGCGGTCTCGGCGGTGTTCAGGTACTTGGGGCCCTGGTCGTCCTCGTACAGCTTGCGCGCGCCGAACCCGATGGTGTCCCCGGCGATGTCCTTGATGGGCCAGATCAGGCGGCCGCGGAAGCGGTCGTAAATACCCCGGTTCCCCTCAGAAAACATGCCGGTCAGCTTCAGTTCCGCATCGGTGAAGCCGCGGCCGCGGAGGTGCTTGAGCAGCGCGTCCCAGCCCTGCGGCGCGTAGCCGCAGCCGAAATGCTCGGCAGCGGCGCGGTCAAAGCCGCGGCCGAACAGGAAGGTCCTGGCCTCGGCGGCGCCGGGGGTCAGCAGCTGGGCACGGAAGAATTCGTCGGCGATCTTGTGCGCGTCCAGCAGCCGCTGCCGGCGGCCGACTTCCTCGCGGCTGGGTCCGGACCCGCCGTCCTCGTAACGCAGCTCGTAGCCGATGCGCGCCGCCAGCTTTTCCACGGCTTCCTGGAAGGAACTGTGGTCCTGCTTCTGGACGAAGGCAATGACGTCGCCGTCCTCGCCGCAGCCGAAGCAGTGGTAGCGGCCCACCTGGGGCCGGACGGTGAACGAGGGCGAGCGCTCGTCATGGAACGGGCACAGGCCCTTGAAGGTGCCCAGCCCGGCGCCCTTCAGGGTGACGTAGCCGTCAACCACTTCCTTGATGTCCGTGCGCTGGCGTACTTCATCAATGTCTTCGCGTTTGATCAGCCCAGCCACAGAAAAATCCTATTCTGCGGGTACGACGGCGGCCGGCAGCCTGCCGCGTTCCCCGCTGCGTAATTCACCACAGCGACGGCAGGCTGCCCACCAGGCGCTCGTACATGGCCAGGGCGGAACCGTCCGTGAGGGACGCCACCTGGTCGATGACCACGCGAAGCCGCGCACCGTCGTCGGCAGCGTCCCGCCAGTCCGCGGCGAACATCGGTTCCAGGTGCCGGTCCCCCGTGGCGCTCAAGGCGGTGACCAGCGCGTGCAGGACTTCCCGCTGGCGTTCGTAGATCGGCTGGCGGTGCTCGGTGGTCATCACGAAGGTCGTGGCCAGGCCCTTCATGACCGCGATTTCCATCACGGTCTCATCCGGAACCATCAGCTCGGCCCCGTAGCGCGTGAGCCGGCCGGGACCGTACACGGCCCGGGTTGTCTCCAGGGCGCTCTGGCAGAACCGGCCGATGAGCTGGCTGGTCATGTTCTTCAGCGCGGCCATGGATTTGCGGCTGCCGTCGGCTTCGCGGACCCACACATCGGTGGCCTCCAGCCGGGCGAGGGCGGCGTCGATGGCAGCGGGATCGTTGTGCGGCAAGTACCACTGCCTGGCGTAGCCCACCACCCGGGCGCGGTGGTCCGGGTTGTCCATCCACCGCAGCTGGAAGTGCCCGGCCACGATCGCGTCCTCCACGTCGTGCACGGAATAGGAGATGTCATCTGCGAGGTCCATGACCTGGGCTTCCAGGCAGGACCTTCGCTCGGGTGCGCCCTGCCGGATCCACTTGAAGATGGGGAGATCGTCCTCGTAGGCGCCGAACTTGCTGGTCCGCTGGCCGTGGATCACCGGTGCCTCCAGCGCGGACCACGGGTATTTGGCGGCCGCGTCCAGGCTGGCGCGGGTGAGGTTCAGCCCGGCGGGCTGCCCGTCGGCGGACAGGACCTTGGGCTCCAGCCTTGTCAGCAGGCGCAGGGTCTGGGCGTTTCCCTCGAACCCGCCAATCGCGTGCGCCACCTCGTTCAGGGCCGATTCCCCATTGTGGCCGAACGGCGGGTGGCCCAGGTCGTGGCTCAGGCAGGCAGTGTCCACAACGTCGGGATCGCAGCCCAGCGCCCGCCCCAGTTCCCGGCCCACCTGGGCAACTTCCAGGCTGTGCGTCAGCCGGGTGCGGACGAAGTCGTCGGTGTCCGGCGCCACCACCTGCGTTTTCGCGCCCAACCGGCGGAGCGCCGAGGAGTGCAGGACCCGGGCACGGTCGCGTTCGAAGTCGGACCGGTAGACACTCTTGGGCGGTTCCTCCACCCAGCGGGCGGAATCGTCGGCGTTATAGCCGGACGTTGTGACAGCCGGGGTCTCGGCCACGGGAGTCTCAGCCACCGGACACGTCCAGTTCAGCGGCGGCGATGTCCCGGGACTGGGCGTCGTTGAGGGCGCGGGAATCGAGCCAGTCCTTGGGCAGGGCGGGCTTCTTCGGAGTGCCGGCACGGCCGCGGGGGCCTTCGGAGTCCACGCCGGGGTACGGCATATCCTGGTCAAGCTCGTCCAGGAGGGACCGGAGTACCTCCAGCGTGGGCACCGTTGCCAGTTTGGCGCGCAGGTCGCCGCCCACCGGGTAGCCCTTGAAGTACCACGCCATGTGCTTGCGGATCTCCCGCAGCGCCTTGTATTCGTCCCCGCCGAACGTTTCGATCATGAGCTGCGCGTGCCGGTACACCCCGGCCGCCACTTGGCCCAGGGTCGGGCGGTGCCGGACGTCGCTGCCTTCGAAGGCTGCCTGCAGGTCGCCGAACAGCCACGGCCGGCCCTGGCAGCCGCGGCCCACCACCACGCCGTCGACACCTGTTTCCCGGACCATCCGGACGGCGTCCTCGGCGGACCAGATGTCGCCATTGCCCAGGACCGGGATGTCGGGGAGCGCTTCGCGCAGCCGTGCGATGGCCGACCAGTCCGCCTGGCCCGAGTAGAACTGCGCGGCCGTGCGGCCGTGGAGCGCGACGGCGGCGACGCCGGAGTCGCGGGCGATCCGGCCGGCGTCGAGGTAGGTGAGGTGGTCGTCGTCGATGCCCTTGCGCATTTTGATGGTCAGCGGGATGTTGCCCTTGGCTGCTTCCTTGACGGCAGTCTGCACGATGGCGGTGAAGAGGTCGATCTTCCAGGGCAGGGCGGAGCCGCCGCCGCGCCGGGTCACCTTGGGCACCGGGCAGCCGAAGTTCAAATCGATGTGGTCGGCACGGTCCTCTTCAACCAGCATCCGTACCGCTGCACCCACGGTGCCCGGGTCCACGCCGTACAGCTGGACGGAGCGGACTTTCTCGTCGTCGTCGTGGGAGATGATGCGAAGCGACTCCGGGGTGCGTTCCACCAGGGCGCGGGACGTGACCATCTCCGCGACGTACATGCCGCCGCCGTATTCACGGCAGAGCCGGCGGAACGCGGAGTTGGTGATTCCGGCCATCGGCGCCAGGATCACCGGCGTGTCGACGGTGATGGGTCCCAGCTTCAGGGGCGGGAGTTCCAGCTTGGGGGCGGGAGGAGTTGCTGCAACAGTCACCATTCCATTGTTGCAAAGCCCGGCAAATCGTGATTCCGGCAGGTGTTCGGCCCGGACCTGTGGCTGGCTGACCAGCAGGAACCAGCCCGCCCGCCCCGCTGCAGTCCGGCGTCAGTTGCCGGCAGCCCGCCGGCCGCGGCGCGTCGCCGGCATGCCGTCAGGCGGGCTGTCGGGTTCTTGTTCCCGCCGCGCGCGGCCTTCCAGCGCCGCGGCGGCGAGGGCCCCCGTGTCGTCGACGCCGTCCGCAACGCTGCGGCCGCCGTCGTCCTGAAGCGCCCTGTCCTGCACCTGCACCCTGTCCTGCTGCTGCACCGTGTTGTGCTGCTGCGCAGCGGGTCCGGCGTCCTTGATGCCGGTCGCCTTGACCACCAGCACGGCGATCAGGGTGGTGACCGGGATGGCCAGGACCAGCCCGATCGAACCCACGAGCGTACGGATGACCTCCTCGGAGAGCTCGGCGCTGGTCAGGGTGTCCGCGAGCGGGCGGTCGTACAGCATCACGATGATGAGGATCGGCAGCGCTGCGCCCGCGTAGGCAAAGGCGATGGTGTACACGGTGGAGGCGATGTGGTCGCGGCCGATCCGCATGGCGGACGTGAAAAGTTTCCGCGCGCTGCTGCCGGGCGCCAGTTCGTACAGCTCCCACACCGCCGAGGACTGGGTGATGGTCACGTCATTGAGGACACCCAGTCCGGAAATGATCAGGCCGCACAGGATTACCCCGGAGATGGAGATGTTGGCCGACGTGTTCACCAGGGTGGTGGCGTCGTGGCTGCCCACGCCGGCGAGGTTGGCGGCGCCGGTCGCCCATGCCGCCAGGAGCGCCGTGATGCCCAGCCCGAAAATCGTCCCCAGCAGGGCCGTTGAGGTCCGGGCCGAAAAACCGTGCGCGAAATACAGCACCCCGATCATGATCACCGTGGATCCCACCAGGGCCAGCAGCAGCGGCGGTTTCCCTTCCACCAGGCCGGGCAGCATAAAGGTCGCCAGCACGAAGTAGGCGCCCACGAGGCCGATCAGCGCCCGGAGGCCGCGCCACCGGGCCACTGCAATCACCACCGCGGCGTACAGCACCGCCAGCAGCACGATGGGCAGGGAACGGACGAAGTCCACGAAGATGTAGGCCGGCGATCCTTGGGAGCCCGCGGCGCCCTGGGCTTGGGACAGGTTCAGGTACCGGATCTGGTCGCCGGGCTTCACCCCGTGGGATTTGGCGACGTCCGGGTTGATGACCACCTTGACCGGGCTGCCGCCCTTGTCCGGCTCCGTAAGGGCAAAGGTGCAATCGGCCCCCTGCTGCGCGGGCGGGTTTTGCGCCTGGCCACCGGAGTCCTGCTGGCCCTGCCCCTGCTGGCCCTGCCCCTGCTGGCTGACGCCCTGCATGCAGTTCTCAACCGACACGCTTTGGATGGTCCCCGTGTCGAACGTGACCCCCGGCGCCGCAGCATACGGGTTGGCCAGCGAGATGCCTTCCTTGCTGCCGGACGGCCACAGCATCGCCATGCCGGCCAGCGTCAGGATGGCGATGGGAATCAGCACCGCCGCCAGGATCCGGTTTGCCCTGCGCCGTGCAGCCATCGCCTGCGGCGTCGGCTCCGAATGACTTTCTGACGTATGGGAGTGGCCGGCGCCCATCAGCAGTGAAACCTCATACCTTGAACTCTACGTCCGGCACCGTAGGGTTGATAAATGGATCAGCGGGAGGTACCAGGCGTGGCCAACCCAATCAGCGAAGACAGCAGCTCCAGGCTGTCCGGGGGCATTTCTGCCGCACCGGCCCACCAGGCGGTGCTGAGCGTCCTGCGGCCCTCGGTTCCCACCCGCGCGGTGGCCCTGGTCCTGCACGGCGGCAAGTCGCACAGCCGCGAACCGGTGGAAGCCAGGCACCTGAGCCCCGCACGGATGGTGCCCTTCGCCCGGCACCTGCACCGCGCCGGGCGCAAGCACGGGCTGGAAGTGTGGCTGCTCCGCAACAGCGTCCGCGGCTGGAACGGCCCGGACATGAGCCCCTTGCAGGACGCCCGGTGGGCCCTTGCGCAGATCACCGAACAGCATCCCGGCCTCCCCGTCTTCCTGGTGGGCCACTCGATGGGCGGACTCACGGCGGTCTGCGCCGCCGACCACCCCCAGGTGGAGGCTGTGGTGGCGCTCGCCCCCTGGCTGAGTCCCCAGACGCCGGTCCGCAATGTGGCGGGCAGGAAGGTCCTGATTGTCCACGGCACCACAGACCGCTGGACCAGTCCCTCCCAGTCGCTGGCGTTCGCCCGCCGGGCAAGCAGTGAAACCGCCAGCGTGCAGTACGTGGCGCTGACAGGCGCGGGCCACTTTATGCTGCGGAAGTTGCGTCTGTGGCAGACCCTTGCCACTGGCTTCGTCATCAAGGCGTTCGCCGAGAGCACCGGCGCCAAGGTCCGCCCGCCCCGCGGCTTCGGCCATCTCCTGCCGGAGTCCGCGGTGCAGGTGACGTTATGACCGGAGGCTGCCCCTTCCAGCCCTGCCCGGCCTCCGGCGTTCGGGCGGGGTAAGGCGGCCTGCATGCTCCGGGGCGTCCCGCCCGGTGACGGACTGTACCGGTTCATGCTGCGGACCGGGCAGTTCCTGCGGTGGGCCTTCCGGATCCGCATCTTGGCGTCGGGGCTTGGACACCTGCCCGCACCGGGGCCGAGGCGGGGTTCCCGCGCGGTCATGCCGGGCAGCGGGGCGGTCTTTGCCGTCACCCACTTCGGCTACCTTGATTTTGCGGTGGCAGAACTCGTCCTGTGGAGGCATTGCCGTGCCAGGCTGCGGTTCCTGATCCACCAGGGTGCCGCCGACCACTGGCTCGCCGGGATGGCGATCAGGACTTCCGGCCAGGTGGTGGTGGGGCGCACCGACCGCAGGGCGGCCTATGGGGAGGCCGTGGCGAAGCTGCGCGCCGGAGAGTATTTGGCGGTGTTTCCCGAAGCCGGGGTGAGCCGCAGCTTCGTGGTCCGCGAGTGCAGGACGGGCGCGGTCCGGATGGCCGCGGAGGCGGGCGTTCCGCTGATACCGGTTTCGGTATGGGGTGCCCACCGGCTGTTGACCAGGGGGCACGGATTTTCGGCTCGGAGGGCCTGGCACGCCCCCGTGCGGATCCAGATCGGTGACCCGCTGCGTTTCGGGCCGGACACAGATGTTCAGGATGCCACGGAGCGGCTCCGCGGTGTGCTCCAGGCCGGGATCGACGCCTGTATTGCCGGTTTCCCGCGGGCACCGGAACCGGGTGCGTGGTGGATGCCGGCGCACCTGGGCGGCAGCGCGCCCACCGAACGGGAACGGCAGGTGATGGACGCGCAGGACGCTGCCGCGCGCCGCCGTCGTGATTCCCGCGCCACGTAGCACCACCCCAAGCAACTAGCGCGAAGTGCCGTTTTGGGCGGTCAAAACGGCACTTCGCGCCACATAGATGGATAGTTGGGTGTCAGTCCGAGACGACGAGGGTCTCTGCGCCCGCGAGCCGGGCTTTGCCGCTTTCCAGGAGGGGTTCGACGGCGGCGCGCAGGGCTGTCATCGAGTCGTCCAGTTCCAGCATCACCGGGTGCTGGTACGCGATGAGTGCGAGGATGTCGCGGACGGCCTCTGCGGCGTCGTCCGCGTCCAGTGCGGGGTCGTGGCCGACGAAAACGTCGGTGGGGGCCCCGGGAGCCGTGCCCTCCGCGCCCTGTTGTTCCAGGTGCGGTGCCGCGTCAGGGTCCGCGGGAGCCGCGTAGCTGACGGCGAAGGCCCGGATCCGGCCCTTCCTGCCCGGCGCGACACCCGCGCCGAACGCGGATTCCGGCTGGGCGCGCAGCACGATGGCGCCGTGCGCTCCCGTGAGGTCGTCCAGGAACAGCTTTTGCACCTGCCCGACGGACAGCACCCCTGGCGAGTCCCAGCCGTGGATGGACGTGTAGTACCGGCCCACGACGTCCGTGAGTTCCACGGAGCCGGTGGCCAGGTCCATCACCACGTCCGAGCCGGCGTTTTCGCCGCTGACGGGCCGGCCGCCGTAATCCTTGTCCGGGAACACCGGAAGTTTCAGCGCCGCGGGCTCCACCACCACCAGGCGGGAGCGCTGGATGGGCGCGAGTCCGGCGGCCTCCGCGAACGCGGCTCCGGGAGTTCCCGGCTCCACCTTGGCGCGCAGCCTGGTGACACCCGACGGCGCGTGTTCGGCTTCGCGGCGCAGCATGGCCAGGAGGCTCGCACCAATGCCTGAGCGCCGGTGGTCCCGGGCCACCTCGATGTAGGTCCAGAGCCGTTCCGGATGCAGCGAGGCTTCATACACGACGCCGGCCGCGACGGGAATGCCGACGCCGTCGATGACGTCCTCGGCCACGATGCAGCGGCGCCACGGGATGCCGCCGCCCCCGTTGGAGGAAACGGCGAGGGCGCCGCGGAACTGACGGGCCTGGGCGGTTTCGGGGTCGCCCCAGATCTCGAGGAGGGCGAGGTCGTCGCCCTCCTGCCATTCGCGGTACTCGATGGCCATGGCTAGGCGCCGATCAGCCGGGCGGCCAGGTAGCCCTCCACCTTGTCCAGGGACACGCGTTCCTGGCTCATGGTGTCCCGCTCGCGGATGGTCACGGCCTGGTCCTCGAGGGTGTCGAAGTCCACGGTGATGCAGAACGGGGTGCCGATTTCGTCCTGGCGGCGGTAGCGGCGGCCGATGGCGCCGGCGTCGTCGAAGTCGATGTTCCAGTTCTTGCGGAGCTGGGTGCCGAGGTCCTTGGCCTTCGGGGACAGTGCCTCATTGCGGCTCAGCGGCAGCACGGCGGCCTTAACCGGCGCCAGGCGCGGGTCAAGCTTCAGCACGGTGCGGACGTCGACGCCGCCCTTGGCGTTGGGTGCCTCGTCCTCGGTGTAGGCGTCGATCAGGAACGCCATGAAGGACCGGGTGAGGCCGGCGGCGGGTTCGATCACGTACGGGATGTAGCGCTCGTTGGTGGCCTGGTTGAAGTAGCTCAGGTCCGTGCCGGAGGCCTTGGCGTGGGTGGAGAGGTCGAAGTCGGTCCGGTTGGCGATGCCTTCCAGCTCGCCCCACTCGGAGCCCTGGAACCCGAAGCGGTACTCGATGTCCGTGGTGCCCTTGGAGTAGTGGCTGAGCTTTTCCTTCGGGTGTTCGAAGAAGCGCAGGTTCTCTTCGCGGATGCCCAGGCCCGTGTACCAGGCCATGCGCTCCTTCATCCAGTACTGGTGCCACTCTTCGTCCGTGCCGGGCTCAACGAAGAACTCCATTTCCATCTGTTCGAACTCGCGGGTGCGGAAGATGAAGTTGCCGGGCGTGATCTCGTTGCGGAAGGACTTGCCGATCTGGCCGATGCCGAACGGCGGCTTCTTCCGGGACGTGGTGAGCACGTTGTTGAAGTTCACGAAGATGCCCTGTGCGGTTTCCGGTCGGAGGTAGTGCAGGCCTTCCTCGCTGGCCACCGGGCCCAGGAAAGTCTTGAGCAGGCCTGAGAACTCCTGCGGTTCGGTCCATTGGCCCCGGGTGCCGCAGTTGGCGCAGACGATGTCCTTCAGCCCGTTTTCGGCGGGGTGGCCCTTCTTTTCCTCGTACTCTTCCTCGAGGTGGTCCGCCCGGTAGCGCTTGTGGCAGGACAGGCACTCGACCAGCGGGTCGGAGAAGACCTCGACGTGGCCGGAGGCTTCCCAAACCTGGCGGGGCAGGATGACGGAGGAGTCCAGGCCCACCACGTCCTCGCGTCCGCGGACAACGGACTGCCACCACTGGCGCTTGATGTTTTCCTTCAGCTCGGCGCCGAGGGGGCCATAGTCCCAGGCAGAGCGCGAACCTCCGTAGATCTCACCGGCCTGGAACACGAAGCCCCTCCGCTTGGAGAGGGAAATGACCTGGTCGAGAACGGATTTTGCTGCCATGGGGGTAACTCCAATTTCTACAGGGCCGCTGGGTGCGGTCCGCGGTTTTTCAGGCCCCGGGCGCTGCCGGCCGTAAGGCACGTCCGGGAGCGCGGCGGGGCGGATGAAGGGATGCGTAAAAGCTGCGTGTCCTAGCCTACCGGCCGCTGCCCGCCCGGATGTTATCGGCGCAGCGCGCCCCGCGGCCACGGCAGGGTCGCCAGGATGATGGCCGCCAGGGTCAGGACTGTGCCCAGCACTGTGGGGAGGGCCACGACGCTGCCCGGGGCGGGAAGGAACACATCCAGCGCCAGCGAACCCAGCAGCTGGCCGGCGATCATCCCGAGGCCCGTGACCAGGACGCCGAGGGTCCGGACCAGCAGGGCCCCGAGGCCAATGAAGACGCAGCCCATGGGTCCGCCCAGGTAGTACCACCACTCCCCCGGCAGCGGGTTGCCCGGACCGGCGACGGCCACCTTGATGCCCAGCACCGTCCACAGGACCAGGCAGCCGGCGATGAAGTTGACCAGGGTGGCGGCAATCGGGGTGCCGTAGTGCACGGTTGCGGTGCCGTTCATGGCCTGCTGGAAGCTCATGAGGAAGCCCGCCGCCACGGGCAGCAGGAGGGGCAGCAGCAGCGCGGCAGCTCCGCCGTCGGGGCCTGTTCCCGGGCCCGACGCAGCAAACCGCGGAGACACGGCCCAGGCGACGGCGGCGATCGTGAGGATACAGCCGATGATGCGGATGCCGGTGACGGACTTCCGGCCGGCGGGGCCAAGGCCCAGCCGGTCCACCAGCAAACCGCTGACTGTCTGGCCCGTGACGGTGGCAACGGTGAACAGCGCGACGCCCAGGATGCCGACCGTGAAGGTCTGGGCGAACACGAAGAGCGCCCCGATGCCGCCGGCCAGGACGTAGGGCCGGGGGAACGCCCGGCTGCGGACGACCGGAAGTATGCGGGCCAGTCCCGCACGGCCGCGCGGCAGGACGAGCGAGATCAGGATCATGACAAGCAGGCCTGTGCTGAAACTCACCACCGCGGCGGTGACGCCGTCGTCGAGCCGGGCACCGAGCGCGCCGTTGATCCGGCCCTGGGCGGGGATGGCAAGGCCTGCGCCCACCGCCAGCGGCAGGCCTGCGAGCACGGGCAGGCGGGAGGTGGAGGTCATTGGATCCACCTTACGTCAGGCATTATTGCTCTATGAGCAACCCCGTTGACGACGTCCCCATCCGCGACAGCATGATCCGCCTCGGCCAGTTGCTGAAGCTCGCCAACCTGGTGGAGGACGGTGTGGAGGCCACCGAGCTGATCAGGAACGGACTCGTCAAGGTCAACGGCGAGATCGACGACCGGCGGGGCCGGCAGCTGCGCAACGGCGATACTGTCACGGTGAACAACCAGACGGTACGCGTGGTGGCGCCCACGGAGGACTGAGCCGACGGAGGACTGAGGGGTCCCACCCTGGCGCGCCCCGCCGTCGTACTCCTATTTCTTTAGGACCTCGTGGGTGAGGAACTCGCCGACGTGCCCGATCTCCTGCTGGTTGATGCCGTGCCACATGCCCGTGTAGAGCACCTTGGTGAGCTTGACGTGCTTGCGGACCCAGCCCATGGTGTAGTCGATCTTGTCCGGCGTGATCACCGGGTCCTGCTGGTCCCTGCCCCAGAACATCGGAATGGTGCCGTCCAGTTCGTCGTCCCGGAAGCTGGGATCGTCGCCTGCGTCCACCACGAAGCCTGAGAGCCCGACGACGGCGGCGAAGTCCGTGGGCCGCTGGCGCAGGAGCGTGGTGGCCATGGCCATGCCCATCGAGAAGCCGAGCAGGGTGACGGACGGGTGCCCGACCCTGATGCTGTCGATCCAGTCCAGCACGTACTCCGATGCACGCTTGACGCGCTCGAGCGAGTAGTCGATGGACGCCGTCAGCGGGAACCACGTGAAGCCGGGACCCATGGCGATCGGCGCCCGCACGGAGGCGACCGCGAAGTCCCCCGGGAGGAGGTCGGCCAGGCTCAGGAGGTCCTGTTCGTTGGCGCCGTAGCCGTGCAGCAGGACGAGCAGCGGTTTGCCGTCGCGCTGGTCCTCCGGGTGGGACCACAGGACAACAGGGGCAGGAAATACTTCGGCTTCAGTCATGGTTTCCATTTTTATCAGCTACCCGAAGGTAACAACCTACGTTCGCGTAGCCGGAGCGGCGAAAGGCAGGATAGGGACCGTGACTGACGCAAGTGCCATCCAGACCCCGCCCGCGCACTCCGGATCCCACCCCTGGACCCGGTACGTGGCCATGGGCGACTCGTTCACCGAAGGCATCGGCGACCCCGAACCTTCAAGCCCCGGCGGCTACCGCGGCTGGGCCGACAGGGTGGCCGAGGAACTGGGCCGCAGCCACCCCGACTTCGCCTACGCCAACCTGGCTGTGCGCGGCCGCCTGCTCCAGCAGATCGTCGACCAGCAGCTGGCACCCTGCCTTGCGCTGAAGCCGGACCTGGTGACGCTGTCCGCCGGCGGCAACGACCTCATCCGTCCCGGCGGCGACCCCGACGCGCTGGCCGAGAAACTCGATTCGGTGGTCCAGATCCTGGCCATGGGCGGAACCACGGTTGTCCTCTTCAACGGGCCTGACACCGGCTCCTCGGTCCTCAGCCGGATCCGCAGCAAGGTGGCCATCTACAACGAGAACCTGCGCACGGTAGCTTCCCGGCACGACGCCATCATCGCCGACATGTGGTCCCTGCGGCAGCTTAGCGACCCGCAGATGTGGGACCAGGACCGGCTGCACTTCTCCCCGCTGGGCCACCACACCATCGCCGCCATGGTGCTGGACGCGCTGAACGTGGATCACACGCTGGAGCCGCTCCAGCCCAAGCCGCTCCCGCCGCGCACCTGGCGGGAAGCACGGTCCGGGGACCTGGTGTGGGCCCGCGAGTACTTCGTCCCCTGGGTGCTCCGCCGGCTGCGGCACCAGTCCTCGGGCGACGGCATCACGGCCAAACGTCCGACGCCGGGTCCCGTCTTCGGCCCGGGAGTTCCACTGGGGTCCGGCGAGGGACCCCTGGGCAGCAGCGAGCCCGCCCGGCGATAACACGCCAGGGCCTGCGGCGCTGGACCCATGGTGGCCAGGTGACGATGGAACCGGACGAGGTGGTTCAGCGGAGGCTGCAGGCACAGATGCTCCGGGAACCGGGTGCGGTGACTGCCGAGGCCGCCCTGCGGAAGCTCCTGGCCGTGCAGTCCCAGGAGTTCGCCTACGCCCGGTGGAGCCTGGCGCAGCGCGTCCCCCGGGCGGCGCCGGTCACCGCCACAGAAATTGAGCAGGCAGTAGGCGAGGGCACGATCCTGCGCACGCATATCCTGCGGCCCACGTGGCACTTCGTCCACCGGGACGACCTCCGCTGGCTGCTGCCCTTGTCAGCGCCGCGGCTTGAGCTGATGAACGCTGCCACCAACCGGCAGACGGGGATCGATGCCGCCACTGCCGCGCGCAGGGCCTCGGTCCTGGCCGGAGCGGTGGCAGGCGGGAACCACCTGACACGTGATGAACTCGCAGGGTCATTGCGGGCAGCGGGGTTCCCGGCGAAGGGCCTGCAGCTGGCGTACCTCATCATGCATGCCGAGGTTTCCGGCATCCTGGTCAGCGGGCGGCCGGTCCGCAGCGCCGGGGGCGCCCTCAAACAGACGTACGCGCTTTTTGACGAGCGGGTGCCCGCCGGATCCGGGACCGCCCGCGCGGACGCGCTCACGGAACTCGTCCGGCGCTATTTCACCAGCCGAGGGCCGGCCACAGTAAAGGACTGTGCAGGCTGGTCCGGGCTGACCGTAACGGACGTCCGGCAGGGAGTGCAGCAAGCACTGGAGGCACATTCCGGCGAGTTGGCGGAAGTGGTGATTGACGGCGTCGACCATTACTGCGCATCCGGGGAGCTCCCGCCTGCTGCTGCGGGGCCGCGGATCGACCTGCTGCAGTGCTATGACGAATACGTGATGGGGTACTCTGCCACCCGGCATTACCTGGGTGGCAGCGCTCCCGCGTTCCCGTTTGGGGGTGAGCCGATGCACGTGGTGCTGTTGGACGGACGGATGGCCGGTTCCTGGCGGCACAACCTGCGAAGGGACCGGTGCGAACTCGACATCCGGCTCGCAGGCTCCGCCGCCGACAGGCCGGCCCCACCCCTGGCAGCTGCGCTCCAGGCGGCCGTGGACCGGTACGAACGGTTTATTGGCGTACCCGTGGTGGCTGTGTCCTCCGGCACTAAGCTTGGATGAGACAACATGAGAGGTGCAGCATCGTGCTCGACCTGTTTTTCTGGATCATCATCCTGTCACTCCTGATCCCGGTGGGGATGCGGATGTACCGCAAATCCGTTGACCGCAGGAACCAGGACCAAGGCTTCTCCGGCGGGTATCCGGGGCAGTTTCCGGAGCCAGGGCAATTTCCGGGACAGTTCCCGGGCTCCGCCGGCCCGCAGAGCAAAACGCCCCGCGACGGCTACACCCAGCAGGACTACTTCGCCGGCGGATTCCGCAGCATCGAACGCCGGCAGCAGCCCGCCGACAATCCCCAGCCGCTGCCCTACCAGTATGGACAGCCGCCGGTGCCCCCCGTGGGTAACGGACCGTGGGCACCCCAGGAACCACCATTCCAGCAGCCCCCGTCCCAGCAGCCTGGGACCGGTCAACCCGGCGCCTACCAGGCCCCGGAGCAGCCGGGCGGGCCAGGTACTCCCCCGCCGCCGTCGGCCCCGCAGGGCTTCCGTGCCCGGAAGCTTGCGGAGCTCGACCAGCAATACAGCAACGGCGAACTGTCGGTCGAGGAGTACATGGCCCGCCGCGGCGAGATCATGAACGGCTGACGGGCGCCTAATCCACCTGCGGGAATCCGAGGTCGATAACGGAGGTGGACGGATCCGGCCACCGCGTGGTCACCACCTTGCCGCGCGTGTAGAAGCGGATGCTCTCGGGACCGTACATGTGCGTGTCGCCGAACAGGGAGCTCTTCCAGCCGCCAAAGGAGAACGTGCCTACCGGCACCGGGATGGGCACGTTGACACCCACCATGCCGGCTTCGACGTCGAACTCGAACTGGCGTGCCGCGCCGCCGTCGCGGGTGAAAATGGCCACGCCGTTGCCGAATTCGTTCTCGTTGACCAGGCGTACGGCGTCACTGTAGGTGTCAGCGCGGACCACTGACAGGACCGGGCCGAAGATCTCGTCGTCATAGACCTTCATGCCTGGCTTGACGTGGTCCACCAGGCTGACGCCGATGAAGAACCCGTTCGAGTCGAACTGCTGCTCGCGGCCGTCAACCACCACCGTGGCGCCTTCGCCCTCGGCGCCGGCAACGTACGACGCCACCCGGTCCCGGTGTTCGGCCGTGATGAGCGGACCCATCTGGGATGCCGGATCCGTTCCGGGGCCGATCTTCAGGCCCGCCATCCGGCTCTTGATCGCCGCCACCAGGTCATCGGCGATATTGCCCACCGCCACCAGGACGCTGACTGCCATGCAGCGCTCACCGGCGGAGCCGTATGCCGCGGAGATGGCGGCATCGGCTGCCATGTCCAGGTCGGCGTCGGGCAGGACCACCATGTGGTTCTTGGCGCCGCCCAGGGCCTGGACCCGTTTGCCGTGGTCCGCGGCGCGCTTGTAGATGGACTGGGCGATGGGCGTTGACCCGACGAAGCTGACCGCCTTCACATCCGGGTGCTCCAGCAGCACGTCCACTGCCTCCTTGTCCCCCTGGACAACGTTAAGCACGCCGGCCGGAAGTCCGGCCTCGGCGAACACCTCGGCGATGAAGACGGCGGACGACGGGTCCTTCTCGCTGGGCTTCAGCAGCACGGTGTTGCCGCACGCCAGCGCGCTGCCGATCATCCACAACGGCACCATGGCGGGGAAGTTGAACGGCGTGATGCACGCGACCACACCCACCGGCTGGCGGACGGAGTGAACGTCCACACCGCTGGAAACCTGCTCGGAGCGTTCCCCCTTGAGCATGTGTGACAGTCCGGTCGCAAACTCGATGTTCTCGAGGCCGCGGGAGATCTCACCCTCGGCGTCGGAGAGGACCTTGCCGTGCTCGCTGGTCAGGATCGCTGCCAGCTCGGATTTGCGTGCCGTGAGGATTTCGCGGACGCGGAAGAAGATGTTGGTGCGCTTGGCCAGGGAGGTGGCCCGCCACGCCGGCAGGGCAGTCTTCGCGGCGGCAATGGCCTCCTCCACCCGGGCGGCGGAGGCGAGAGCCACCTGCTTGTCCTGGGCGCCGGTTGCCGGGTTGAAGACCGGGCCGAACCGTTCGGCGTCGGATACAAGGGCGCCGTTGATGAAATGGGGAATGGTCTGCATGGGTGCCTCTTTCGGAAAAACGTTGTTACTCGGCTGCTGCCAGCGTGCCGTCAACGAGCTTGATGATCATGGAACAGTCCTTGCCTGCTTCGCCGGCATCGATAAGCCGCTGGAACAGCTCCTGGACGTGCCTGCCGATCTCCAGCGGTGTGCCGGTATCCTCTGCCGCGCTGATCGCCAGCCCGATGTCCTTGTTGGCCAGTTCAGTGGTGAAGGTCGGCGCGAAATCGTTGTTGGACGCGGCCGTGGGGACCACGCCCGGGACGGGGTACCAGGTGCGCAGGGCCCAGCTGTCCCCGGAGGAAACAGACGCGATGTCCCAGAAGACCTGCTTGTCCAGGCCCAGCCGGTCCGCCAGGACGGCGCCCTCGGCGGTGGAGGCCAGATTGATCAGGAGCATCAGGTTGTTGCAGATCTTGGCGGCCTGGCCGGTGGTGGCGCCTCCGGTGGGGATAATGTTTGCTGCCATGGGCCGGATGTACTCCGTGGCCTCCGCCACCGCCCCGTCCTCGCCGCCCACCATGAACGTCAGCGTCCCGGCCTTTGCCCCGCTCATGCCGCCCGAGACCGGCGCATCGACGAAACGGAAGCCGGCGGCAGCAGCGGCGTCGTGCAGTTCCTTGGCTGCGGCGATGTCAATGGTGGAGGAATCCACCAAGAGGGTGCGTGTGGCGGCGTGAGCCAGGATGCCTTGGTCCCCCAGATACACCGCCTTGGCGTGCTCCCCCTTGGGGAGCATGGTGAAGACGACGTCGGCGCCGTCCACAGCGTCGGCGATGCTCCGGGCTGGCTTGACTCCTGCGGCTTCCGCCCCGGAGACAGCAGCCGGGTTCAGGTCGAATCCCCGTACGTCGTGCCCTGCTTTGACGAGGTTCGCAGACATGGAGCCGCCCATGTTTCCCAACCCGATCCAACCGATTACCGCCATGGCATAAGCTCCTTCGCTCTGCTCCCGGCCGCCTTGGCCGGAATGCTCAGTGTCCACCGTCACATCCTGTTAGAGTGCAATCAAGGAGAAAAATCACAGATGGCATGTGCATGGATGCACACTGATGGAAAGGTTCGGACGAGTGGGCAGGCTTCCCAACCCGGACGACTTGCTGATCCTGCTGACCGTGGCACGGCTGGGACGGTTCAATGCGGTAGCGGAGGCACTGGGCACCACGCACACCACAATTTCGCGGCGGATCCTGGCGCTTGACAGGCAGCTGGGCGGGCGGACACTCGAACGGAGCCCGCACGGCTGGGAGTTGACAGAGCTCGGCACTTCGGCCGTGGCAGCCGCAGAAGCCATTGAAGAGACGCTCGGCTCGCTGGCAGGAGCCATTTGCCAGGAACACGGCGCCCTCTCGGGCATGGTCCGGATCAGCACCTCCGACGGTTTCGGCGCCGAATTCGTGGCGCCTGCCCTGGTCCGCCTCCAGCAACGCCACCCCCTGCTGAATGTTGAAATGCTCAGCGCCACCCGCAAAGTCAGCCGCAACAGGTCCGGCGTGGACCTCGAAGTGGTGGTGGGCGGAGCAGATGTCAGCAACGCCCAGACGATCTTCCTCACGAACTACTACCTCCGGCTCTATGCCAGTGCCGGGTACGCCCAGCGGCGCGGCCTGCCTGAAACGCCCGACGACGTGGGGCAGCACGGCTTCGTGTCGTACGTTGAGTCGGCACTCCAAGTTGCGGAGTTGGGCCATCGCTCATCCCAGCTGCCCATGCCAAAATCCAGCTTCCAGGCGACGAGCATCTTTGCGCAGGTGGAGGCCGTACGCAGGGGTGCGGGCATCGGGCTGCTGCCGAACTTCATGGTGGCCCGGGACCCCGCCTTCGTGCCCGTCCTGCCGCACGATTTCGAGCGCCAGCTGCCCATCTGGGCTGTCGGCCGGCCGGAATCACTGCGCTCGGGGCGCGTGCAGGCAGTCCTTGCCGCCCTCAGGGAGGAAGTGTCGGCCCGGCAGGACCTGCTCGCAGCCTGAGCTCCGTTCCGGAAGCTTTTACGCCTGGAACAGCCGCCTGACTACCCGCCCGGCTGCCAGCGCGTCCAGCCCTTCGTTGATCTCGGCGAGGGGGCGGGTGTCCGAATGCAGCAGTTCGACCGGCAGCCGGCCCTCCCGCCAGTATCCCAGGTACCTCGGGATGTCCCGTTCCGGCACGGCATCGCCCATGTAGGACCCCAGCAGCCGCTTGCCGGCACCGGCAAACTGCAGCCCCGGAACGGTCAGTTCCGCCGAGGGGTGCGGCAGGCCTACGGACACTACAGCGCCGCCGCGGGTCACGTGCTCCAGGCACGAGGCGATCACGCGGGCGGAACCGACCGCTTCCACGGCAACGTCCACGCCGTCACCGGTGGCATCGGCTACCAGGCGGGCGGCGTCGTCGGGCGTTCCTGCCGCAGTAGCGCCGCAGTCAAGGGCCAGCTGGTGCTTTCCCTGGTTCGGATCGATTGCGATGACCGAACCGGCACCGGCCAGCCGCGCCGCCATGATGGCGGAAAGGCCCACAGCGCCGAGGCCGAAGACGGCAACGGATTCCCCGTCGTCGAGCTTTGCTGTATTGAGCACGGCCCCCATGCCGGTCAGCACTGCGCAGCCGAACATCGCCGCCACCGTGTCCGGAACGTTGTCATCGATGACCACCACCGATTCCCGTGCCACCACCGCGTAATCAGCGAAAGCGGAGACACCCAGGTGGTGGTTGATGCGGCCTCCCTGGCGGGTCCGCAGCAGCGCCTCGCCGTGCAGCAGGTCGCCGGACCCGTTGACCTCGGCCGCCCGGTGGCACAGGGCAGGGCGGCCGGCCCGGCAGGCCCGGCAGTCACCGCAGCTCGGCACGAAGACCAGGACGACATGGTCGCCCACCGAAACATCAGTGATTCCGCTGCCCACGGACAGCACCCGGCCCACCGCTTCATGACCAAGCGCCATCGGCAGTGGACGGACCCGCGAGCCGTCCACGACGGAGAGGTCGGAGTGGCACAGGCTCGAATAGGTGATGGCGATACCGAGTTCACCGGCGCGCGGATCCGGCCGTTCCAGCTCCTCCACCACAAGGGGGCGTGCCTCGGAGTACCTGGCTCCTGAGGGAACGGTGTTGTACAGGACAGCGGCTCGCATGGCAGCTCCTTGCTGTGGCTGGATCGTGGGACGCACAACTGCCCGGATCCGGGCAGCTGCCTTGGCTCGTGCCGCCTGGCGGCTTGCTACTTCTTGTTGGCAGCGAGGAGCGCTGCGGTGCCCTTGGCATCCGCGGCATCCACGTCGTGCAGCGAGATGCCCTTCGTCTCTTTGAGGAAGAACACGGATACTGCGGTCACGATGCAGGCACCCAGCAGGTACAGGGCCACCGGGGTGGAGGACTTGAAGTTGCTGAGCAGCGCCGTGGCGATGATCGGGGCCAGTGAACCGGCCACGATCGAGGTCACCTGGTAGCCCAGGGATACGCCGGAGTAGCGCATCCGGGTGGGGAACATTTCCGCCATGATGGACGGCTGGCCCGCGTACATCAGCGCATGGAAGAGCAGGCCGATGGTGATGGCGGCCAGGATGACCATGTCGTTGGCGGTGTCCATCATGGGGAAGGCAAAGAATCCCCAGGTCCCGCCGAGGATTGCGCCTGCCATGTAGACGGGGCGCCGGCCAAAGGTGTCGGAGAGCTTGCCGACCAGCGGGACGGCGCAGAAGTGGATGAAGTGTGCCACCAGCAGGAGGAGCAGGATGCGGGAGGTGTCAGTCTGGACGACGACCTTCAGGTAGGTGATGGAGAATGTCACCACAAGGTAGTAGAGGATATTCTCGGCGAACCGGAGGCCCATCGCGGTGAAGACGCCGCGGGGGTAACGGCGGAAGACCTCGGCGACGCCGTAGCCCTTCTTTTCCGCGGTGACTTCCTTGCGTGCCTCGATGAAGATCGGCGCATCCTGGACCTTGGTGCGGATGTAGTAGCCGATGATCACGATCACGGCAGACAGCCAGAACGCCACGCGCCAGCCCCAGCCGAGGAAGGCTTCCTGGGACAGCGTGGAGGACAGCGTGAACAGCACACCCGTGGCAAGCAGGTTCCCCATCGGAACTGCGGACTGCGGCCAGCTGGCCCAGAACCCGCGCGAGTGGCTGGGGCTGTGCTCGGCGACGAGCAGCACGGCGCCGCCCCATTCACCACCGACGGCGAAGCCCTGCACGAACCGCAGGAAGACCAGCAACGCCGGGGCCCAGTAGCCGATTTCGGCGAAGGTGGGCAGGCAGCCCATGAGGAAGGTGGCGACGCCAACCATGATGATGCTCAACTGGAGCAGCTGCTTGCGGCCGAACTTATCGCCGAAGTGGCCAAAGACAATGCCCCCGATGGGCCGGGCAACGAAGCCCACGGCATAGGTGACGAAGGCGGCGATGATGCCGTCCAGCTCTGTACCCGAATTGGGGAAGAACGTCTTGCCGAACACGAGCGTGGCGGCCGACGCGTAGAGGAAGAACTCATACCATTCCACGACCGTGCCTGCCATGGAGGCCGTGACGACCTTCTTGAGGCCTGAAGCTTTGACGTCGGTTTCCTCGAGCCGCCCTGCGGCGGAGCGTTCCGTACTCATTAGTGAACTCCTTTGGCGTCTTCGTCGACACCACATGGGACCGGATGGCGGTTTTGTGATTTGCATAACAAAACCGCAGATTCACATGAGTATTCCTCGGGGAAGCTGGGAGCTCAACGGCGAATACCGCAGAAGCGGTGTGCAAAATTGCACAATCGTTCGGTGTGCGCACGGCAGGGCGCGGAAAGACCCGCAAAGCGTCCGGTTTTTCCCTCAGTGCCGGCGCGCCTCCCAGGTCCGGGTGGCTGCATCCTCAGGGCAAGAGGTGACAGCGAAGCTGTGCGCCCAGCTGCCCGATCTCGGTGAGAAAGCCGTCGTGCCCGATCGGGGCTTTGATGAGGTGCACGTCCACGTCCCCCGGGAGCGCCTCTGCAAGCTCGCGGGACTGGGAAGGGAAGTAGAGCCGGTCGGAGTCCACGGCGGCCACGAAGAAACGGGCATCCGAGCGGGCAAGCGACTCGGCGAGGGTGCCGCGGCCCCGGCAGACATCGTGGCTCATCAGCGCTTCTGTCAGGGCGATGTAGCTGTTGGCGTCGAAACGCTTCACCAGCTTTTTGCCCTGGTGGTCAAGGTAGCTCTCGACCTGGTACCGGCCCCGCGCCGCCAGTACTTCACCCTGCAAGGGAGACTCAGGTGCCTGGGGTGCCCGCCCGAACCTGCCGTCGAGCTCCGCGGCGGATCGGTAGGTGATGTGCGCAATGCGGCGCGCCAGGGCCAGCCCGCTTTCGGGGAAGGGCCCGTTGTAGTAGTCGCCACCATTGAAGTGCGGGTCCTGGCGGATGGCAAGGGTCTGGGCCTGCGCGAAGGCGATCTGCTCGGCCGTGCTGGCGGCACCAACGGCGATGACTGCGCACCGCTGCACGCGCCCGGGGTAGGTGATGGCCCACTCCAGGGCCCGGGCCCCGCCCATCGAGCCGCCGAGGACCGCGTACCAGCTGCGGATCCCCAGCCGGTCCGCCAGCCGTGCCTCCGCAACGGTGCTGTCCCGGAGCGTCACCAGCGGGAAGCGGGAACCCCACGGGCTGCCGTCCGGGGAGGGCGACGACGGGCCGGTAGACCCGTAGCAACCGCCGACGATGTTGATGGACACTACGAAGAACCGTTCGGTATCTACCGGCGCGCCGGGGCCTGCCAGCTGTTCCCACCAGCCTTCTTCGTCGCTGTCACCGCGCGTGACGTGGGTGCTGCCGGTCAGGGCGTGTTCAATCAGGATGGCGTTGCTGCCGTCAGCGTTGAGCGTGCCCCAGGTTTCGTAGGCGAGCGTGACATCCGGCAGGTAGCCGCCGCCTTCGAGCTCCAGCCCGCCGATGGAGGCATAGCGGACAATTCCGTGTTCGGGAACGGTGGTACGGGCGACGGTAACCGTCATGGCAAGACCTCTTCTACGCGCTTGCCCACCGGCGGATGACCGGCAGGCCAGGTCTTCACCCGGGGCACCCCACCGCGGAAGGAGGGTTGCCGGCCAGCAAGCCGGGGCTGTCGCTGGCACTCATGACCTGGTTCGAGTGTACGAAACACCACCCGCTCCGGGCCAAGAGTGTGACTGGTTATGACTTCCCGGATTGCCGCCCGCCTGCCGGACCGGCCGCCGTCGTGATTTACCTGCTCAGGCGCCTGGCGCCTCCTTGGCGGCACGGAAGCCGGCCTCAAGGTCGGCCAGGATGTCGTCGATATGCTCCAGGCCCACCGAGAGCCGGACCAGTCCGGGTGCGACTCCGGCGGCCGCCTGCTGTTCGGGGGTGAGCTGGCTGTGCGTGGTCGACGCCGGGTGGATGACCAGGGAGCGGACGTCGCCGATGTTGGCAACATGGGAGTGCAGCTCCAACGCGTCGACGAACCGCTTCCCCGCTTCGGCGCCACCGGCGAGGTTGAAGGCGACAATCGCGCCGGTGCCCAAGGGACCATACTTGCTGCCGCGTTCGTACCAGGGGCTGGAGGGCAGCCCTGCGTAGGCGACCGACTCGACGTCGTTCCTCGCTTCAAGCCAGCGGGCAACCTCGGTGGCGTTGGCCACGTGCCGCTCCACGCGCAGGCTCAGGGTCTCCAGGCCCTGGGAAATCAGGAAGGCGTTGAACGGTGACACAGCCGAACCGAGGTCCCGCAGGAGCTGGACACGGGCCTTGAGGATGTATGACAGGTTGGCTCCCAGCGCCCCGCCCTCGCCGAGGTCCCGGCCGTAGACCAGGCCGTTGTAGGTGGGATCGGGGGTGTTGAAGCCGGGGAAGCGTTCGGGGTCCTTGCTGAAATCGAACTTTCCGGAGTCCACGATGACGCCGGCGATCGCCGCACCGTGGCCGCCGAGGTACTTGGTTGCCGAATGGACCACGATGTCAGCACCCCACTCCAGCGGGCGGATCAGGTACGGCGTGGACAGGGTATTGTCCACTATCAGGGGCACACCCGCCTCATGGGCCACCGCCGAAACGCCCTCGATGTCCAGGACGTCCTGTCGTGGATTCGAAACCACCTCACCGAAGAACAGCTTGGTGTTGGGCCGGACTGCGTTGCGCCACTGGTCGAGGTTGTCGGGGTCCTCGACGAAGGTGACGGAGATGCCGAACTTTTTTAGGGTGTGCGCGAACAGGTTGTAGGTGCCGCCGTAGAGGCTGGGGCTGGCGACAATGTGGTCACCGGCTTCTGCGATATTCAGGACGGCGAACGTCTCCGCCGCCTGCCCGGAGCTGAGCAGCAGCGCGGCCAGGCCGCCTTCCAGGCTTGCGATCCGCTGTTCAACGGCGTCCTGCGTGGGGTTGCCGATGCGGGTGTAGATCGGAGCAAGCTCGGCCAGCGCGAAGCGGTTCGCAGCACTTTCGGCGCTCGGAAACACAAAGGAAGTGGACTGGTAGATGGGGAGTGCACGGGCGCCGGTGGCGGCGTCCGGTTCCTGGCCCACGTGGATCTGGCGGGTTTCGAAGGACCAACCGTTGGACATTTCAAGGCTCCTTTGACATGGGCCCGGCATGCTGGGAGCACCTCGGGCCGCGCTTGCCATCCGGCCGTTACCGGACAGCCCGGTCCTCACCCGGGGCACCCCACCGCGGAAGGAGGGTTGCCGGCCAGCGAGCCGGGGCTTGGCGCTGGCACTCATGACCTGAGCCCAGTGTAGGAACTTCGGTCGCGCGCCGGACAGCATTGTGACGAACATGGTCCGGCAGCTTTATTACCGCTCCCCGGGCAGCCGGAAAGGGCCTGGCCTCGGAAAATCCCGGTAAGGCAACCCTAAGCTGAGAGCCTGATCACAAAGTGCCAAGATGATGGCATGCGCATGGATCACGTCTCTTACGCCTGTGAACAAGATGGCCTCGCGGCCACAACCGAACGTATTTCCTCTGCCCTCGGCGTTGAGGCAGTGAAAGGCGGGGTACACCCCCGGTTCGGAACCCGGAATATGATCATCCCGCTCGCGGGCCACAAGTACCTTGAGGTCGTGGAGGTCCTGGACCACCCGGCATCGGACAAGGCGCCCTTCGGGCAGGCAGTGCGTGCCCGCTCGGCGGCCGGTGGCGGCTGGATGGGCTGGTGCGTCGAAGTGGACGACCTTGCCCCCTTCGAAGAGCGCCTTGGCCGCGCGGCAGTCAACGGCAACCGCAAGTTCCCGGACGGCCGCGAACTGGTGTGGAAGCAGATTGGCATCCTCGGCCTCATCGCCGATCCGCAGGTGCCGTACATGCTCAAGTGGGAGGGCGATCCGTCGCTGCACCCGTCCAACGCCTACGAGAGCAACATCAAGATGAGCTGCCTGACCATTGCCGGCTCCGCCTCGCGGGTAACCGAGTGGCTGGGTGAACCGGTGGAAAAGCCGCTGGAGGATGTTGCTGTTGAGTGGGTTGCCCCGCACGGCACCCCCGGCATCCTCTCGGTCACGTTCGAAACCGCTAACGGGGCCGTCACCATCTGACGCCTCCCTGCCCTGGTCCGGTACAGCCCGACCAGGGCAGCCGGGCGTCCACCGCCCGGCGCAACACTTCGGCCGCTATCAGCTTGTGACAACGGCGTCACTTGCCGATAGCGGCCGAATCCATTTTCCCGCCGGTTTTCTTGCGGCTGCCTGTGAGGACGCCGGCCGACGAAAATGTCAGTGCCTCCACCGATGATGTTGGTATGGGAAACGGCGCAGGGACGGCGGCAGTGATGGAAGGACTTCACGCCTCTTTTGCTGCTCTCGCCGCGCTTACCGCTGAAGACGCCGCCCTCGCCTCTGCCGGAACTCCGGCTGTAGCCGGGGACGGGGTTGATGTGCTGCAGCGGGCCTACGAACTCAGGCTCGAACGCTTGGGCGTGACAAAGAAGCTGCAGGCCCAGCTGTCGGCGCTTCAGGCCCGGGACGCGTCCGGGGCCTTGGACCTGCAGCACGCGATGACACCGCCGGATGCGCCCCTGCACGAGCGGACCTACACGGAGATGTCGACCATCGAGGAGATCGCCGGGATCCTGACCATCAGTTCCGGGGCGGCGTCCGCGTTCGTGACCCAGTCCCGGCAGGTGTGTGGGCTGCCGCCGGTCATCGAAGCCCTGTCCACCGGGGTCATGTCCTGGCAGCAGGCCCGGATTTTCGCGGACGAAACCGAGGCCCTGGACCACCCCGCTGCGGCCGCGCTGGTGGGACACTTCCTCGACCCCGACGCGCCCAACCCCGCCAGGGGCTGCCCCGCACCGGAGCTGGTGCCCACCCGGCTGCGGGCGAAAGTTCGGGGCTGGCGGGAACGCCACCACCCCGAATCCATAGAAAAACGCCACCGCAAGTCCGCGGCGGACCGGCGGGTCGAATACACCCCGGACCGGGACGGGATGGTCTGGATCTCCGCCTACCTCCCAGCAGACCAGGCACTGGCCATCAACAACGGCCTAACCGCAACCGCCAGGACCCTGCAGGGACCCAACGAACCCCGCACCCTCACCCACCTCAAAACCGACATCTTCGCTGCAAGACTCCTCACCAACCGGACAGCCACCGCCCCGGACCCCGGCGGCACGGGCCCGGATGAAGCCAAGGTCCCCACGCCCCGCGCCGAGGTCCTCGTGACCGTCCCGGTGTTCGCGCTCCTTGGCCTCACCGACGAACCCGCCGAACTCGATGGCTACGGACCCATCCCCGCCTCCATCGCGCGTCAACTCCTCGCCGGCGGCGCCGAATCCTTCCGCCGCGTCCTGCTCGACCCAAGGGACGGAACACCCCTGGAAATCGGCCGCACCAGCTACCGCCTCACCAAAGCCATGAAAAAAGCGCTCCAACTCAGGGACAGCAAGTGTGTCTTTCCCGGCTGCAGCAACAACGCCCTCGACAACGACACCGACCACCTCACAGCCTGGCAGCACGGCGGAACCACCGGCATCAGCAACCTCGCCCAACTCTGCCCTCGCCACCACCGCCTGAAACACAACAGCAGCTGGGAACCAACAGCCGCCACAAAAGACGAACCACCCGGCTGGACCTCACCCACCGGCCGCCACTACACAGCCGAACAACCCGACCGCCAACCACCGAAGTGGCCAGCTGGTATGGGTGTGGCGCCGGTGGGAGTGGAAGAACCCGGGAAGGGACAGAGTTCAGGAGGGAAACAGGGTTCAGAAGGGCGCGGTTCGGACGCAGCTCCCGACGCAGGACCAGCCGCACCACCCTGGCCGGATCCTGCCTGGCCCGATCCTGCATGGTTCGATTCAGCACCGCCCGATCTGGAGCCTCCAGGCGACGAACCCGAAGACGAAAACCTCATCGACGCCAACGAACTCGAACCCGACGACCCCATCTGGGAAGCCTTCTACGCCAAACCCTCCAACCTGCCACCCGACCCACAACCGGAATGGATACTCCTGCTCGAGGCCACGGCTCCCTGACCGCAAAGCCTGTATCAGCCGAGACCGACTGCCTTGCCAAAGAGGCTGAAACCGACGAAAGCGACGATGTCGAGCAGGGCGTGGGCAATCACCAACGGCATAACCCGCTTCGTCCGCGTGTAGAGCCAGGCGGACACCACACCCATCACCACATTGCCGATAAATGGTCCGAAGCCCTGGTAGAGGTGGTAGCTGCCGCGGAGCACCGAGCTCACGGCAATCGCCACCGGAACGCTCCAGCCGAATTTGCCAAAGCGGTTCAGCAGGTACCCCACCACAATGACTTCCTCCACCACGGCGTGCCGAAGGGCTGACAGGATCAGCACCGGAACCGTCCACCAGTACGCGTCCAACGCACTTGGGATGATGGCCGTGGTGATCCCCAGTGCGCGGCCCGCGGCGTAGAGCCCCAGGGAGGGAATACCGATCAGGGCAGCCAGCCCGAGCCCCTGCAGCATGTCCTTCCCGGGACGCGCGAAGTTGAATCCGAGCTTCCGGAACGCCGACCCCTGGTTGCCGGCATCCCCGGGCGCCTGCCGCTGGTCGGTAAGGAAGTAGATGACCAGCATCACTGGAACCAGGGCAAAAATGATGTCCAACAGCTGGTAGGTCAGGTCGAAGTACTCGCGCGTGCTCTGGGAGCGGTTAAGCGTCGAAGTACCCTCGGCCAGAGGGGCGCGGGTGATCTTGTCCAGGAGCTGTACGACGGAGTACACAGCCGACTGGCCGAGGGAGAGCCCCAGGACAATCCAGACTTCGAGCTTCAGGCGGCGGCGGGAGGGAACCAGCATGTACCCATCTTGCCTGCAGTTTCTGGAGCGGGGCTGACAGGCGGGTCCGGGAACAGTTATGCCGCTGCGACGATGACTTCGGTGCCGTTGGCTTCGAACGCTGCCTTGTCCCGCGGCGAAATCCCGGCGTCGGTGATGAGCCGGGTGAAGTTGTAGCCGTCCATGGTGGCAAAAGCACGGACCCCAACCTTGGAGGAGTCAGCGATGACGTAGGACACCCGCGCCCGGCTTGCGAGGAGTGCGTTGACCGATGCCTCACCTTCACCCGTGTTGGTTGGTCCCACTTCGGGGTCGATGCCGTTAACCCCGATGAAGGCAATATCCAGCACCACCTTCTGCATGATGATGTCCGTGTAGGGACCCACCAGCTCATAGGACCGCGGGTTGAGGATGCCGCCGGTAACCATCACCTTGATGTTCGGCCGGACAGCCAACTGCCCCGCGATGTTGATGGCATTGGTGACCACCGTCAATGTGGGCTGGTTGGAGGGCGCGTTCAGGTCTTCGCGTGTGGCAAGGATCTGGGCCAGCGCAGTACTGGTGGTTCCACCGCACAGGCCAATGACGGCACCGGGCCGGATCAGTGCCGATGCCGCCTGCGCGATCTGTTCCTTGGCCTGGGCGTGGTCGTCGCGGTTGTAGCGGCCTGGGAGGTCGTAGGCAAGGGCGCCGGTGGTGGCACCCCCGCGCGTACGGGTCAGCAGCCGCCGCTTGGCCAGGCTGTCCAGGTCCCGCCGGGCCGTCGCGGGTGAGACCCCGAGAGTGCTGACGATTTCGTCGACCTCCACCTGCCCCGTCCTGGCCAGCAGGTCAAGGATGGCGGTCAAACGGTCGGTGCGGGTCATGCAGGCCTCTCAGTACTACGGCCACCGCTTTGGATGACGTTTTCTGATCATAACAGAAGCAAAACGATCATCTACCGTCAAGATAAGCAGGAAAGGCTACCGTTGCCGCACGCCGGCCCGCCACACAGCGTACGTCAACGGCATGCCCGGCCGGTAAGCCAAGTGCGTCGCCGACGGCGCGTTGAGCATGTGCAGGTCCGCGCGGTGTCCGACGGCGAGGGACCCCACAGCGCGTTCGCCGTCGGCGTCGTTCCCGGTTTCCTTGTGCAGCGCCAGCGCACCCCCGTAGGTGGCGGCCCGGACAGCCTCGTGCACACTGAGGCGCATTTGCAGCACGGCGGTGGAGACGCAGAACGCCATGGAACTCGTGTAGGACGTGCCAGGGTTGCAGTTGGAGGCGAGCGCCACCTGCACGCCTGCATCCAGGAGTGCGCGGGCCGGTGCAAGCGGCTGGCGGGTCGAGAGGTCGCAGGCGGGCAGGCAGGTCGCCACAGTGCCCCGCTGTCCGTTCCCGGTGGCGGCGTCCCAGCCTGTCCAGGTACCCGCAAGGGCCGCTATGTCCCCCGGCGCGAGGTAGTTCACGTGGTCCACGCTGGCGGCGCCTAGTTCCACGGCCAGCCGCACACCCGGCCCCTCACCGAGCTGGTTGCCGTGCACCCGGAGCCCCAGCCCGGCGTCGCGGCAGGCCAGCAGCACGCGGCGTGACTGTTCCTCCGTGAAGGCACCCTTTTCGCAAAAGACATCAGCCCACTGGGCATAGGGACGCACCGCGGCCAGCATGGGTCCGCACACGAGGTCGGTATAGGCGTCCGGGTCCTGCCCGGCCGGAACCAGGTGGGCGCCGAGGAACGTGACCTGGTTGGCGGCAGTTGATGCGATCCGCGCGCTTCGCGCCTCCTGTTCCACGTCCAGGCCGTAGCCGGTCTTCGTCTCCAGGTACGTGGTTCCCTGCGAGACAGCCTCGGCAACCCGGCCCAGCGCCAGCCGGGTCAGGTCGAAGTCCGACGTGGTGCGGGTCGCGTCCACGGTGACGGCGATGCCACCGGCCGCATATTGCTCCCCTGCCATCCGCGCTTCAAACTCGGCTGTCCGGTCACCGGCAAACAGCAGGTGCGTGTGCGAGTCCACCCAGCCGGGCAATACAGCCCGGCCGCCGGCGTCGACGGCGTCATCCGCTGCGGGTGCATCGGCGGCCGCACCGATCCAGGCAATACGTTCTCCCTCGACCACCACCGCCGCGTCTTTCAGGACCCGGTGTTCCAGGTCCTGGGTCATCAGTTCGGCGATATTGGTGATCAGTGTGCTCATGGAACCATTCTTCAGCGCCGGACCGACCAGCGTGTGGCAGCGAGCGCCTGCGCTGTCCGGTATTCCGGACTGTCCGCAGCAGGTTGGTCACCGGAGGCACCGGCGAGGATCTGGGAGGCGGCAAGTTCGGCCAGGGCCGAGGATGTCTGGAACCCGTAGCCGCCCTGCCCGGCGAGCCAGTAGAAGCCGGGCGCTTCGGCGTCGAATCCTGCCACGGGGACGCCGTCGGCTGCCTCGGTGCGGAGCCCGGTCCAGGCCTTGCGGACGGCGCCGATACCGAGGGTGGTCACGGCGTTCAGCCGGCCCACCAGCCGCTCCACATCCCCGGGCCTGGGCTGGGCGTCCTCCGCCCCGCTGGGCACGTGTTCCGACGGCGAGATGAGCACGTCGCTGCCTTCCCGACGGAAGTAGAAGGAGTTGTCCGCTGCCGCCACCATGGGGCTGCGCTCCGGCAGGGGGTTGTCGACGGCGGCAATCGCCGCAGTGCGCCGGTAGGGCTGCAGTCCCAGCTTTTCCACGCCGCTGAGGACTGCCAGTTCGTCCGCCCAGGCACCCGCGGCGTTGACCAGGACGCCGGCCTCGAAGGCTTCGGTGCCCGCACCCACTTCCCAGCCGGAGCCGACCCGCTGGGCGGAGTGCACTCGGACACCGGTAAGAATGTCCGCACCCGCGGCGGCGGCCCGCTGCCGGTGGTCGGCCAGCAGCAGCGGAGAATTGCAGCCGAACGATCCGGTATCCAGTCCGGCGGCGGCGAAGGATTCCGGAACCAGCGCCGGGCAAAGCTCCAGCGCCTCGGCATGGGTGATGGGCTGCATGGCACCGCTTGCCTCGGCGGCGACCTCTGCCTCGGAACCTATGAGCATGAAGCTTCGCGGCGACAGGACCGGCGCCGGCAGTTCCTCGTCACGGGCGGCGATCAGCTCAAGGGTTCGCACCGTCAGGTCCTGGACGACAGGCGGGCCGTAGCTGGGGATCAGCTGCCGGGCGGAGCGGGAAGACGTGTGGTAAGCCAGCTCCTGCTCCGCCTCCACCAGGGCAACGCTGCAGCGCCCGGCCAGCGCGGAGGCGAGGGACAGTCCGGCAATGCCGCCGCCCACAATCAGGACATCGTAATGAGTTGCCATGCCATCATCCTTACAGAGATATCGCCGGCTGCGGAGCTATCCGGCGCTGCGGGCCGGTCCCGCACTGCATGCTGGCTCCGCGCGCCGGGAAGGGCTCAGGCGGCAACTTCCGCACGGCTGGCGACGAAGGCACTCACGCATGCTTCGACGTCGTCCGCTGAATGTGCGGCCGAGAGCTGGACGCGGATGCGCGCGGCACCGCGGGGAACCACCGGGAAGCTGAAGGCGGTGACGAACACGCCGTGCCGCAGCATCCGGTCGGCCACCTGGGCGGCCAGGACGGCGTCGCCAAACATGACCGGTACGATCGCGTGCTCGCCAGGCAGCAGGTCGAATCCTTCCTCGCTCATCCTGCGGCGGAAGAGGGCAGCGTTCTCAAAGAGCCGGCTCCGAAGGTCGGCGGAATTCTGCACGAGGTCCAGCGCCTTGATGGTGGCGGCCACGATGGCCGGTGCAAGCGAGTTCGAAAAGAGGTAGGGGCGTGCCTTCTGCCGGAGCATGGCCACGATTTCGGAGCGGCCGGACACGTAGCCGCCGGACGCGCCGCCCAGGGCCTTGCCGAAGGTGCCGGTGTAGATGTCGACACGGTCCGCGACACCGGCATGCTCAGGAGTGCCTGCGCCGGTGGGACCCATAAAACCGACGGCGTGGGAATCGTCCACCATCACCAGGGCGTCGTACTTGTCAGCAAGGTCACAGATCGCTTCGAGCGGGGCCAGGTAGCCGTCCATCGAGAAGACGCCGTCCGTGACGATGATCTTCCGGCGGGCGGGCTTGTCCTGCGTCGAGGCCGCTGCCAGCTGGGCTTCCAGGTCCGCCATGTCCTGGTTGGCGTACCGGTATCTTTGTGCTTTGCAGAGGCGGATGCCGTCGATGATGGAGGCGTGGTTCAGGGCGTCGGAGATGATCGCGTCCTCCGGGCCGAACAGCGACTCGAACACCCCTCCGTTGGCATCGAAGCAGCTGGAGAACAGGATGGTGTCCTCGGTGCCCAGGAACCGGGAGACCTTGGCTTCGAGTTCCAGGTGCAGGTCCTGGGTGCCGCAGATGAAGCGGACGCTGGCCATGCCGAAGCCGCGCTCGTCCATCGCGTGCTTGGCCGCTGCGATGATCTCGGGATGGTCGGCGAGGCCGAGGTAGTTGTTGGCGCAGAAGTTCAGGACACCGGTGCCGGCCGCGCCGATCTGGCCGGCGGTGATGTGGCTGGACTGCGGGGATCTGATGCTGCGTTCGGTCTTGTACAGGCCGGCAGTGCGGATCTCTTCCAGCTCGGTGGCCAGCTGGTCCTTGATCGAGGTGTACATGGTGTTCCTTAGAGTCGGGTCCAGTCGAGGACAACCTTGCCGCCCGTACCGCTGCGGGCGATGTCAAAGCCCTTTTCCCAGTCCGTGGCGGGCAGAGTGTCGGTAACCACGGCGGAAATTCCGGCATGAAGCACGGGGTTGGAGGAGAACATGGCGCTCATGGCGTACCAGGTTTCGTACATTTCCCGGCCGTAGATACCTTTGAGCGTGAGCATGTGGGTGACCACCTTGCCCCAGTCGATGGTGATGTCCTGGCTGGGCAGTCCGAGCATCGCGATCCTGCCGCCGTGGTTCATGTTGTCAATCATCTCCGGCAGCGCGGTCGGGTGGCCGGACATTTCCATGCCGATATCGAACCCCTCGCGCATGCCCAGTTCACGCTGGGCATCACTGACCCGCGTGGTGGAGACGTCGATGGCAAGGTCGGCCCCGAGCTGCCGGGCAAGTTCCAGCCGCGGGCGGGAGACGTCGGTGATGGCGATCTTGCGGGCGCCTGCGTGGCGGGCGACGGCGACCGCCATCAGCCCGATCGGCCCAGCGCCGGTGATCAGCACGTCTTCGCCCACCAGCGGGAAGCTCAGGGCGGTGTGGACGGCGTTGCCGAAAGGATCGAAAATGGCGCCGAGCTCGGGTGTGACGGACGGATCATGATGGACCCAGACGTTGGTCTCCGGGATCACCACGTACTCGGCGAAGGCGCCGTCCCGCTGAACCCCGACGCTGACGGTGTGGATGCACATCTGGCGGCGTCCGGCACGGCAGTTCCGGCAGATGCCGCACACGACGTGGCCCTCACCGGAGACCCGGTCCCCCACCTTGACGTCGCGGACATCCCCGCCAACCTCCACCACTTCACCGTAGAACTCGTGGCCCGCGATCAGGGGGGCTTCGATGATCCCCTGCGCCCACGCATCCCAGGACTGGATGTGGAGGTCAGTACCGCAGATCCCGGTGGTCATGACCCGGATCTTGACGTCTGCGGGACCGGCTGCGGGTTCCGGCCGGTCCACCAGTTCGAAGCCCGGCTGCGGGCCCGCCTTGTACAGAGCCTTCATTGGCTTCCTTACTTTTCTCAGCTCGTTGGCAGGGTACTGCCTTCCCCATTACAGCCCTACCAAAGCTTTAGCACAACAGGGTTTTCCTCAATCGATGATGTAGCAGTTACTAATGCATAAGATAGGGGAATGGAAATCCACCAGCTCGAAATCCTGCGGGAACTTGGCGAGCTGGGCAGCGTCAAGGCCGTGGCGGACACCCTCATGGTGACGCCGTCCGCCGTCTCGCAACAGTTGGCCCTGCTGCAGCGCAGCGTCGAGGTCCCGCTGACCCGCAAGGAGGGCCGCAACCTGGTCCTGACCGACGCCGGCCGGGTACTCGCCGACGCGGGCGCCGCCGTCGTCAGCGCCATGGCCGATGCCCGGGGCGCGATCGGCAACTACCACGGCGCAGCCAGCGGTCGGGTCACACTCTGCGGTTTCCATAGCGCGGGCCAGGCCGTGTTCGCGAAACTGGCCCGGGCCCTCGATGCGCCGGGACAGCCGAGGATTGAGCTCTCGGACGAAGATGTGGCGCAGCAGGACTTCCCTGCACTGACGGCCCGGTATGACCTGGTGCTGGCGCACCGGATGGACCACAGCCCGCGCTGGCCCGCCGAACGCGTCACGGTGATCCCGCTGCTGCACGAGCCGCTGGACGTGGCCCTGCCGGCCGGGCACCCGCTGGCAGCCAAGCGCGCGGTGTCCGCGGACGACGTCGGCGGTGAGGCCTGGGTGACCAGCCACGTGGGCTACTCCCCCGCCGATGTCCTGTCCGCCGTCGCGGCCGTATCCAGCCGCGAGCTGAACATCGTGCACCGCATCAACGACTACTCCACCGTGGCAGCGCTGGTGGCGGCCGGCGGCGTGGTGGGACTGCTCCCCCGCTACACCGCAGGCCCGGTCCTTCACCCGGACATTGTGCTGCGGCCGCTCGAGGGGATCAGCACCCGCCGCAGGATCGACCTCCTGGCACGCCCGGAAAACCTGAAACGCCGCGCGGTGGTGACAGTGGCTGAGGCGCTGCAGGACATCATGGCCGGGCTCGTCAAGCAGGGCTGAGGCAGGCTATTCAGCGGGCTCCGTGCCTTGGCCCGGACCGTTGTTGTGGCCAGGATTTGAAGTGTGACCCAGTCCCCTGCCCTGGGAATTTCCCCTTCCCTCGACGTGCCCCTTGCCGTGTCCCTGCCCCTGGCCGCGTCCGAGCCCAAGGCCGGGAACATCCCCGGCACCTTCGACGATCCGCTCAGCGGTGGCCTGGCCCCCGTCTTTCACACCCGAAATACGGACGACCTCCCCTGCCGTGATGTCCTCAATGGTGCCTGCCGGGGGCCTTGGCCGGCTGCCGTCGTCGCCCGTTCCCGGAGCCGTGGTGACCTTCGTGTCGGCGTTGACGGCGTAGGACTGGCTGAAGCCGTCTTCGCTCTTGACGGTGATGGAGGTTGTGCTGACGGCTTCGACGGTGCCGCGCTGGGCAAGGATCGTATGGAAGGCGCCGTCGGCGTCCTTGACAACGCTTTCGCTGTGCTGGAGCTGCGGCCGCTGGGCCCTCCCTGGTTTTTCCTGCTTGTCCTGTTTGTCCTTTTTGTCCTGGCCTGGAGCGGACTGGGACTGCGACGGCGAGGGAAATGGCGAGTCCGCGGACCAGGCGATCGCCGCACCCGTACCGGTGAGGGCAAGGGCGACTGCCCCGGCGAGAAACGCCTTCCGGATCCCTGGCTGGTCCTGCAGTGGCATCGCGATCCCTTCCCGTGGCTGGCGGGTCCCCCGGCCGGCCAGTCCCTTGGCTGGCCGGGGCCGGATTTTCCACCCGGGCCCCGTGCGCTCAAGTGTAGGGCTGGGCCGGCGCGCGGGATATAGGTACTTTTGCGGCCGCGGCACCTGAGTACCGTGTCCGCACAGTCGAGTACTTAAAGCCCAACTGGGTCGCAGTAGGTGTCGTTTTGAGGGCTCAAAACGACACCTCCTGCGACCCAGTTGGGTGCGGAAGGTGGCTACGCGGAGACGCCGAGCTTCTCCAGGATCAGCTCGCGGACACGGCCGGCGTCGGCCTGGCCGCGGGTCGCCTTCATAACGCCGCCCACGATGGCGCCGATGGCCTGCACCTTGCCGCCGCGGATCTTGTCTGCGACGTCGGGCTGCGCGGCGAGTGCCGCGTCGATGGCTTCCAGGAGGGGCCCGTCGTCGGACACGACGGCGAGGCCGCGCTTGTCGACGATCTCCGCCGGGGTGCCTTCGCCGGCGAGCACGCCGTCGAGGACCTGCGAAGCCATCTTGTTGTTGATCTTGCCGTCTTCCACCATCTTCGCGAGTTCAACGATGGTGGCCGGCTGGATGCCCAACTGGCCGGGGTCGACGTCGGCGGCCTTGGCCCGGCCCACGATCTCGCCCATCCACCACTTGCGGGCTACGGACGCCGAGGCACCCGCAGCGATGGTTTCCTCGATTTCGTCCAGGACGCCGGCGTTCACCACATCGCGGAACTCGAGGTCGGAGTAGCCCCAGTCGGCCTTGAGACGCTTGCGGCGCTCGGCCGGCGGCTCGGGCAGGCTGGCCCGAAGTTCCTCCACCCATTCCCGGGACGGAACCACGGGAACCAGGTCCGGCTCCGGGAAGTAGCGGTAGTCGTCGGCATCGGACTTGGCACGGCCGGAGGTGGTGGTGCGGGTGTCCTCGTGCCAGTGCCGGGTTTCCTGGATCACCGGCTCGCCCGCGTCAAGGACGGCGGCGTGGCGCTGGATCTCGTAGCGGACGGCGTGTTCGACGGCGCGCAGCGAGTTCACGTTCTTGGTCTCGGAGCGGATGCCAAAGCGTTCGCGGCCGTGCGGGCGCAGCGACACATTGGCGTCACACCGGACATTGCCGCGTTCCATCCGGGCGTCGGAAACGCCGAGGTTCTTGACGATTTCGCGGATGGCCGCCACGTAGGCCTTGGCCAGTTCCGGAGCCCGGGAACCGGCGCCCTCGATCGGCTTGGTAACGATTTCCACCAGCGGCACGCCGGCACGGTTGTAGTCCACGAGGGAGAAGTCGGCGCCCTGGATGCGTCCGGTGGCACCGCCCATGTGGGTCAGCTTGCCAGCGTCCTCCTCCATGTGCGCGCGTTCGATTTCCACGCGGAAGACGGTGCCGTCCTCGAGTTCAACGTCCAGGTAGCCGTCGTACGCGATCGGCTCGTCATACTGGGAGGTCTGGAAGTTTTTCGGGGTGTCCGGGTAGAAGTAGTTCTTCCGGGCGAAGCGGCAGGACTCGGCGATCTTGCAGTTCAGGGCAAGGCCGATTTTGATGGAGGACTCCACGGCGGTCTTGTTCACCACCGGCAGGACGCCGGGCAGGCCCAGGTCCACCTCGTTCACGTTGGTGTTGGGCTCATCGCCGAAGACGTTGGGCGCCGAGGAGAACATCTTGGTCCTGGTGTTCAGTTCGACGTGGACCTCGAACCCCAGGACGGGGTCGTACTTCTCCATCGCCTCTTCGAAACTGAGGATGGTGTCGGTGCTCATTATTTTGCCTCCTGGGTTTCGAGGGCGGCAGTGCCGGCAAGGTCGGGGGCCTGGGCGAGCAGCGGGCCGCCCCACTTGGCCTCAAGCAGCGATTCGAGGACGGCGCCCACGCGGTACAGGCGGGCGTCCTCCCGCGCCGGGGCGAGCAGCTGGATGCCCACGGGCAGTCCGTCCTCGTCGGCAAGGCCGCCGGGCAGCGACAGGCCGGGAACGCCGGCGAGGTTGGCCGGAATGGTGGCGACGTCGTTGAGGTACATGGCCAGCGGGTCGTCCAGCTTCTCACCGAGGCGGAAGGCCGTGGTGGGGGCCGTGGGAGAGATCAGCACGTCGGCAACGGTGAAGGCGGCGTCGAAGTCGCGCTGGACCAGGGTCCGGACCTTCTGGGCCGAACCGTAGTAGGCGTCGTAGTAGCCGGCGGACAGCGCGTAGGTGCCCAGGATGATGCGACGCTTCACCTCGTCGCCGAAGCCCGCCGCGCGGGTTGCACCCATAACGCGTTCAATCGTCATCGGCCCGTCTTCGGGAAGGACGCGCAGGCCATACCGGACGCCGTCGAACTTGGCCAGGTTGGAGGACGCCTCGGAGGGCATGATCAGGTAGTAGGCGCCCAGCGCGTACTGGAAGTTGGGGCAGGACACCTCAACGATTTCGGCGCCGGCTTCCCGGAGCAGGTCGAGGGACTCGTTGAACCGGTTTTCGACGCCGGCCTGGTAGCCCTCGCCGTGCAGTTCCTTGATGATGCCGATCCGCAGGCCCTCGACGTTGCCGGTCTTCGCGGCAGCGACCAGGTCTTCGAGGGGCTCGGGCAGCGACGTGGAGTCGCGCGAATCGTGGCCGCCGATGACCTGGTGCAGCAGTGCGGAGTCCAGGACGGTGCGGGTGACCGGGCCGATCTGGTCCAGGGAGGAAGCCATGGCGATGGCACCGTACCGGGAAACACTGCCGTAGGTCGGCTTCACGCCCACGGTGCCGGTGACTGCGCCGGGCTGGCGGATGGAGCCGCCAGTGTCCGTGCCGAGGGCGAGCGGCGCTTCGAAGGCGGCGACGGCGGCAGCGGACCCACCGCCGGATCCGCCGGGGATCCGGTCCAGGTCCCAGGGGTTGCGGGTGGGGCCGTAGGCCGAGTGCTCGGTGGAGGACCCCATGGCGAACTCGTCCAGGTTGGTCTTGCCGAGGATGGGCATCTTCGCAGCCCGCAGGCGCTCCACGACAGTGGCGTCGTACGGGCTGTGCCAGCCTTCGAGGATCTTCGATCCTGCGGTGGTGGGCTGCCCGATGGTGACGATGAGGTCCTTCACGGCGATGGGCACGCCGGCCAGGTAGTGCAGGGCGTCAGCTTCCGCTCCCCCGGCGGCGCGGATGGCGTCCACCTCGGCGGCGACGGCGAGGGCTTCCTCGGCGTTGACGTGCAGGAACGCGTTGACTCCGCGTTCCCCGCCGTCAACCTCGGCGATGCGGTCCAGGTGCGCCCGGGTGACCTCGACGGCGGTGACCTCGCCGGCACGGAGCTTTTCGGCCAGCTGCGCGGCGGACAGGCGGATCAGGCTTTCGGCGCTGGTGTTCTGTTCAGTCATGGTTTAGTCCTCATCCAGGATTGCCGGAACCTTGAAACGGTTATCGTCCGAATCCGGGGCGCCGGACAGCGCCTGTTCCGCGGTGAAGGTGTGGCCCACGACGTCCTCGCGCAGCACATTGCTGAGCGGGATGGGATGCGAGGTGGCCGGGACGTCGTCACCGGCGGCTTGACTTACGGATTTGACGGAATCAACGATGACGGCGAGTTCTCCGGCCATCCTGTCCAGCTCCTGAGCACTCATCTCGATGTGAGCGAGCCGCGCGAGATGCGCAACGTCGTCACGGTTGATCGCAGCCATGGATCTCCCCTGCAAAGTTCGAATTGTTTTCCGATCCATTCTAGTGGGGAAACGGTGATGCCCGTCTGACGACCCCCAGCGGGCGTCAGACGGGCACCTTCGTTGCCCGGGCGTGCCACGGGGGCACAACCGCGGGCAGCTACAGACTAACCGATACCAATGGCTCCAGTCAGCATGCCTACACCAAGCATCACCAGGGACACCACGGCGCTGCGCCAAAGGACCTTTTTGTGGTGGTCGCCCAGGTCAACCTTCGCCAGCGAGACCAGCAGCAGGATGGCCGGAACCAGCGGGCTCTGCATGTGGAAAGGCTGTCCGGTGATGGACGCTCGGGCCATCTCGGCGCCGCTGATGCCGTAGTGGGCGGCGGTTTCGCTGAGGACGGGCAGCACACCGAAGTAGAAGGCATCGTTGCTCATGAAGAACGTCATGGGGATGCTGAGCACGCCGGTGATGACGGCCATGAGCGGGCCCATGCTGGCCGGGATGATCTGGACCAGCCAGGCGGACATGGCTTCAACCATGCCGGTCCCGGTGAGGACGCCGGTGAGGACGGAGGCGGCCATGACCATGCTGACGACGGCGACGATGGACGGCGCGTGTGCCACGAGCTGGGTGCCCTGGTCCTTGACGTTGGGGAAGTTCACCAGCAGGGCGATCGCCGAGCCCACCATAAAGACGTATGGCAGGGGCACGAGGTCAGCGACGAGCATGCCCATCACGGCGACGGTCAGGGCCAGGTTGAACCAGAACAGCTTGGGCCGCAGGGTGCTGCGGTTGGGATCCAGGGCTGTGTCGGCCATGGCGGTGTCGTGCTCGTCCACCAGGGTCTCCGGGCGTTCCAGGAGTGCCACGCCCGCGGGAGTCGCGCCACCGGCGGCGGGGGCTGCTCCGCCGGAGGAAGTTCCGCCGGAGCCTGCGCCCTTGCGTCCACGGCCGGCACCGGCGGTGGACGAACCACCAGTGGCCGTGCCGCCGTCGAACCCTTCGGCGGTATCGGGAACACCCCAGATTTCCGGCTGCGTGGCGCGGAGGCGGTTGCGCTCCTGCAGGCCCAGGATCCAGGCGAAGGCCAGGACAACGGTGATGCCGGCGAGCAGCGACGGGAGCATGGGGACGAAGACGTCGTTGACGTCGATGTTCAGCGCCGTGGCGGCACGGGCCGTGGGGCCGCCCCACGGGACGATGTTCATGGTGCCGTTGGCGAGGCCGGCCACGCAGGTCAGGACAACGGGGCTCATCTTCAGGCGGAGGTAGATCGGCAGCATGGCCGCTGTGGTGAGGATGAAGGTGGTCGAGCCGTCACCGTCGAGGGAGACGGCCGCAGCCAGCAGCGCGGTGCCCAGGACCACCTTGGCGGGGTCGTTGCCCAGCTTGCGGAGGATGAACTTCACCAGCGGGTCGAACAGCCCGACGTCGATCATCAGCCCGAAGTAGATGATGGCGAACATCAGCAGGGCCGCGGTGGAGGTCATGGACTTCATGGAGTCCAGGACCATGTCGCCGATGCCGAGGCCGGCACCGGCGAAAAGGCCAAAAACGGTGGGGACGATGATCAGCGCCAGCACTGGCGTCAACTTCTTCGTCATGATCAGCACCATGAATACCGCGATCATGGCGAATCCAAGTATTACCAGCACAGCCGGCTCCTTCTTGTGAACGGCACCACAGCGTTGTGATGCGTGCTACAGACTGTAGGGTGGCGGCGGTCACGGCAGTGCCTTTGGCTCAATTGATTGGCATACTGCTTATTGGGAGCATTTTGCTCATTGTGCTCACGGGCGGAAGGGCCCGGTGCACACCACCGCCCGGCCCCGCGCCCCGTGCCACGCCCGTCAAGGAGGATGAATGCAGCGTTCCGCACCCCGGCCGCCGCTGCGGTTCTCCACCCAGACGCTCCTGCTGCAGCTGGCCGTGGTCCTGCTGGTGGTCCTGCTCAGCGCCGCCGTGCACGCCTGGCTCACCTACGACCGGGTGGGAAGCGACGCCGAAAACCAGGCCCTGACGCTGGCCCGCACCGTGGCCTCCGATCCCGATATCCGCGCCGATGTGCAGGCGATCAGCAAACAGGCCGGCACTCCCCCTGCCACCGAACTCCTTGCCGGGCCGCTGCAGGCCGCCGCAGAGGCCGCCCGCACCCGGACCGGGGCGTTGTTTGTGGTGATCACTGACGAAACCGGCCTCCGACTGGCCCACCCGGACCCGGAACGGCTGGGTGAACAGGTCAGCACGGACCCCACCGAGGCCCTGGCAGGGCGCGAGGTCACCACCCGGAACACCGGAACCCTTGGCCCGTCGGCCGGCGCGAAGGTGCCGGTGTACGCGCCGGACAGCACCACCGTGGTGGGCGAGGTCAGCGTGGGCTATTCCATGGAAACCGTGGGCCAGAGCGTGGCCCGGGACATCGGACCGGTGGCGGTGACGGCTGTGGCCGCCCTTCTGGCGGGGGTGTTGGGCTCGTTCCTGCTGCGCCGCCGGCTGCAGCGCCTCACGCTGGGACTGGAACCGGAGGAGATCAGCACGCTGGTCCACGACCAGGTGGCGGTGCTGCACGGCGTGGACGACGGCGTCATCGGGGTGAGTGCCGACGGCCGGATCAGCGTCTTCAACGCCGCAGCACAGCGCCTGCTCAACCTTCCGGACCTGGCCGGCACACGCTGGGCGGACGCCCCGGTGCCCGGCCAGCTGAAGTCGCTCACCCGGCCGGGCACCGCCGCCGGCGGGGAAGCCCTGGAACTCGTGGCCGCAGGCCGCGTGCTGGTGGCCACCGCCCGCAAGGCGCTGCACCGGCGCGAAGACCTGGGCTGGGTAGTGATGCTTCGCGACCGCACGGAGCTGCAGGAACTCACCCGCCAGCTGGATGCCGTCGCCACCATGTCCACCGCCTTGCGTGCCCAGCGGCACGAGTTCGCCAACCAGCTGCATACACTGGCGGGCTTCCTGGGCATCGGGCAGCACCGGCAGGCCCGGGAGTACCTGGCGCAGCTGGCGGCCACCGGTCCCCTGAAGTTCCCCGTGGAGCAGGCCCAACTGCTCCAGGACCCGTACCTGCAGGCGTTTGTGGGGGCGAAGGGCGTGGAGGCCGACGAGCGGGGCGTTGCCCTGCGGATCGGGCCCGAGACACTGGTGCGCGGCAGCGTCACCGACGCCCAGGACGTCACGACGGTGCTGGGCAACCTGATCGACAACGCCGTCAACGCCGCCGTGGCCGGTTCCGCGGCCGACCGTTGGGTTGAGCTGGAGGTGCTGGACGAGCCGGGCGACGACGGCGGCACGCTGCACGTCGTCGTCGCCGACTCGGGTGACGGGCTCGCTGAGGGGACGGACGCCGAGGAGGTGTTCGCCGAGGGTTTCACCACCGCGACCGGCGCGCTGTCCAGGACCGGCGGCCTCTCCAGGAACAGCCGTTCCGGCGGCGGCCAGGGTTTCGGGCTTGCGCTCGCCCGGCAGCTGGCGCGGCGGCGCGGCGGCGACGTGACGGTACTGGACCGCGGCAAGTCCGGCGGACCAGGCGCGGTCTTTATGGCTACCCTGCCGGGCACGACGTCGGCAAAGGCTTTTAGTGAAGGGAGGCCATAACGATGGCTGACGACTTCCGGGTGCTGATCGTGGATGACGACTTCCACGTGGCCAAGCTCCACGCCGCCTACGTGGATTCGGTGGCGGGCTTCCTTGCGCTGGCGCCGGTGGGCACGGCGTCCCTGGCGCTGCAGGCGATCCACAGCCTGCGGCCGGACCTGGTGCTGCTGGACGTCTATCTTCCGGATGCGTCCGGCATTGACCTGCTCCAGCAGCTGGACGTCGATACGGTAATCCTGAGCGCCGCCTCGGATGCCGCGTCCGTGCGCACGGCCTTCCGGCGTGGTGCGCTGGGCTACCTGCTGAAGCCTTTCACGGCTGACGCGCTGTCCCAGCAGCTGCGCTCGTATGCCCGTTACCGGCGGTTGCTGTCGCAGCCCGGCGCCTTGGACCAGGAGGCGGTGGAGCGGGCGAAGCGCGCGCTCCTGCCGGGCGATGCCACGCCGTCGGCCAGGCCGCGCTCGGCAACAGAGGCGGCTGTGCTGGAATCGCTGGAGCCCGGCGAACAGTACTCTGCGGCCGAGGTGGCGGCCCGGGTGGGGGTCTCCCGCGCAACGGCGCAACGGTACCTGTCCTCGCTGGCGGACGACGGCGCCGTGGACATCCAGCTGCGGTACGGGACGACGGGCAGGCCGGAGCACCGCTACGGCCTGCCCGCCGGACCGGGCTGAAAGTCCGGGCCGGGCTGGGAGTTACGCGCTCTTCTGGGCCACAAGCTCGATTTCGACGAGCATCTTCGGGTCCAGGAACGGCAGCACGTGCACCAGGGACAGAGTGGGGCGGATGTCGCCGAAGACTTCACCATGGGCGCGGCCGGCTTCCTCCCACTTGCTGATGTCCGTCAGGTACAGCTTGGACTGGACCACGTCCTCGTAGCTGAAACCGGCGTCTGCCAGGACCTTGCCGAGTTTCTGCAGGATGTACTGGGTCTGGGTGTAGAAGTCCTCGCCCACAATGCCGTCCTCGCCGCTGGCCGCGGTGGCTGAGATGTAGAGCGTGTTGTCCACCTGGACCGCGCGGGAGTAGCCGAGGGTCTGTTCCCAGACGGAGCCGGTGCCGAAGGTTTTACGCATGGTGGTGCCTTTCAAAGCTGGATTCGGGTCGCCACCACTGTAGGGCCGCTACAGGTCCAGCCGGTAAACCAGCAGTTTTGTGTCAGTTCCGGGGACGAACCAGTCGCGCACGGGGACCCGCCGGAAGCCGTTCTTGCGGTAGAGGCCATGCGCGCTCTCCCACGTTTCACCGGTGGTGAGGGCGATTCCCGTGATGCCGGGCAGGACACGGGCGTAGGCGATGATGGCGTGGACCATGGCCTGTCCTGCCCCGCTTCGCTGGACGGCAGGATCCACCACCAGCATGCGGAATTCAAGTTCGTCCGGCCGGGCGATGTCCGCATAGGGTTCGCCGGCCACCGCCAGCGTGACCGAGCCGACCACTGTGCCCTCCCGCTCCGCCACCCAGATCGTCGCCTGGCCGGCCCGTACTGCGACCTCCTGGATCTTGCGCATGTAGGGGTGCCCGGCGTCGTCGAAGTACCCCGCGGCCAGGTAGGAATCGCGCGTGATGCGGGCGACGGCGTCGTAATCCGCTTCGACGGCGGGACGGACGGTTATCTGCGGATGCACCCGTCAATGGTAGTGGCGGCGGCCCGGCGCAGGGCGCGAAAGGGCGCTTTCCGTGACAGAACTATCAGTACGGGCAGGCCTTTCCGTTGCCGGGCGCCGCCTACAGCGGAAACTTCCCGGACAGCTCGAGCCCGGCGGCGCAGGTCCACGCGTCCAGCCGGTCCCGGTCGCTCGGCCCGCCCTCCAGCGGGCTGGCCAGCCGGGGCCGCCGCACCCAGCAGCCCGCTTCCTCGGCGATCAGGGCACCGGCGGAGAAGTCGTGCTCGTTGAGCCCGCGTTCACCGTAGGCGTCGTGTGTTCCGTCCGCGACCAGGCACAGGTCCAGTGCCGCGGACCCGAGGCGCCGGACGTCGGCGAAGCCGTCCATGAGCGTGCCGAACGCCGCCGCCTGGTCAGCACGCACGGCGGGGTCGTAACTGAATCCGGTGGCGAGGATCTGTCCCTTGCGGCCCGGGACGGGCCCTTCCAGCCGCGTCACGGTGCCGCCTTCTTCAAGCCACGCTCCTTCGCCCCGGGAGGCGTAGTAAATGCGGCCCAGCGCGGGGGCGTGGACGACGCCGGCCAGCCAGGTGCCGTCCGCGTCGGCGACCGCCACGGAGGTGGCGTAGTAGACGATGTTGCGGATGAAGTTGGTGGTGCCGTCCAGCGGGTCGATAGACCACCGGTACCCGGTGGGCGCGTCCGGCCGGGTGGTCCCGTGCTCCTCGCCGGTGATGCTGTCGTTTGGGCGGGCCGCGGCGATGGCCTCACGGACGGCGTTCTCGGCGGCGACATCAAAGGCGGTGACCCAGTCCCCGGCGGCGCCCTTGTTGCTGGCCTGCAGTGCGTCGCTGTTGCGGGAGGCAAGGACGGAGGCTCCCGCCGCCGCGGCATCCCTGGCAATGGCGAGGAGTTCGTTCGGCGCTGTCATGCTGATTCCTCCGCGGGCAGGGTTGCCTCTTCGGCAGCGTCCGGGCCGGTGTCTTCTTCCTCGGTATCCGGTGCCGCGCCCTCCCCCAGGGCTGCCGGACCGCCGTCGAGCAGTTTGCGGAACCCGTCCTCGTCCAGCACCGGAATGCCGAGTTGTTCGGCCTTGTCCAGTTTCGTGCCGGCACTTTCGCCGGCCACCAGGTAGCTGGTGTTCTTGGAGACCGAGCCGGCTGCCTTGCCGCCGCGGACCAGGATGGCTTCCTTTGCCTCGTCGCGGCTGAAGTTCGGCAGCGAACCGGTGACCACCACCGTCAGCCCTTCAAGGGTGCGTGGCGTTGACTCGTCCAGTTCGTCCTCCATCCGCACCCCGGCGGCCGCCCAGCGGTCGACGATCTCGCGGTGCCAGTCCTCGGCGAACCATTCCTTGAGGGCCGCGGCGATGGTGGGCCCCACGCCGTCCACGTGGGCGAGGTCTTCCTCGGAGGCTGCCCGGATGGCGTCCATGCTGCCGAAAGCCTGTGCCAGGGCACGCGAGGCCCGCGGGCCCACGTGCCTGATGGACAGCGCGACGAGGACACGCCACAGCGGCTGCGCTTTTGCCTTCTCCAGTTCCTTGAACAGCTTGTCCGTGGTGGCGGTGGGCCTGGACGGGGACTTGGCCGTGCCCTTGCTGTAGAAATAGGGCACCAGCTCGTACTCACCCGTGCCGACACCCTTGGAGCGTTTTTCACGCCGGATCCGCACGTCTGCGAGGTCCTCGGGTTTCAGGTCGAACAGCCCTGCCTCGGAGGTGAGCGGCGGCACCTCCGGCTCTGCGGGCTGGGTCAGCGCGATGGCCGCTTCCCAGCCCAGCGCCTCGATGTCGAAGGCGCCACGGCCGGCGAGGTGGAACACACGCTCCCGGAGCTGGGACGGGCAGGATTTCGCGTTGGGGCAGCGGATGTCCACGTCGCCTTCCTTGGCGGGGGCCAGCGGAGTCCCGCAGGAAGGGCACTCGGTGGGCATCACGAAATCCCGGACCGGCGGGTCCTGCTGGTCCCGCAGGGCCAGGACCGGGCCAACGATTTCGGGGATAACGTCACCGGCCTTGCGCAGGACCACGATGTCGCCGATCTTGACGCCCTTGGCCTTGACCACTTCCTGGTTGTGCAGGGTGGCCATCTCGACGGTGGAGCCCGCCACCTTGACCGGCTCCATCATGCCGAAGGGGGTGACGCGTCCGGTGCGGCCCACGTTCACCTGGATGTCCAGCAGCTTGGTGTGCACTTCCTCCGGCGGGTACTTGTAGGCCACCGCCCAGCGGGGAACGCGGGTGGTGTACCCGAGGGCGCGCTGGGTGGCGAAGTTGTCCACTTTGATGACGATGCCATCGATCTCGTGGAGCAGTTTATGCCGCTGGTCGCCGTACCTGGCGATGAAACCAAGGACGTCCTCACGCCGTTCCAGCACCTCGAAGTAGGGACTGACCGGCAGGCCCCAGTCCTTGAGCAGAGCGTAGGTTTCGGACTGGCTGCCCGCATCCAGTCCTTCGCGGGCGCCGATGCCATGGACGAACATGCTCAACGGCCGCTTGGCCGTTTCGGCGGGGTCCTTTTGCCGCAGGGAGCCGGCGGCGGCGTTGCGGGGGTTGGCGAGCGGGGCTTTTCCGGCCTCGATCAGGGCCTCGTTGAACTCCGCGAAGGCCTTGGACGGAATGAACACCTCGCCGCGGATTTCCACCTCTGCCGGAAAGTTGCTTCCGTGCAGCTGTTGGGGGATTTCCTTGATGGTAAGGACGTTGTGGGTGATGTCTTCACCGGTAAAGCCGTCACCGCGGGTGGCGGCACGGACCAGCCTGCCGTCCCGGTACAGCAGGTTGACGGCGAGGCCGTCGATCTTGAGTTCGGTGAGCCAGGCTGTCTTGCCGGCGCCGTTGCCCAACTTTTCGATGCTCGCCTCGGCCCGGTTCAGCCAGGCTTCGAGTTCCCCGATGGAGAAGACGTCCTCAAGGCTGTACATGCGCTGCAGGTGTTCCACCGCCGCGAACGCCGCAGAAACTTCGCCGCCCACTTCCTGGGTGGGTGAATCGTTGGACACCAGTTCCGGGTGCAGGGCCTCGATTTCCTCGAGCCGGCGGAAGAGGTCATCGAATTCCGCGTCGGAGACGAGGGGTGCGTCCTCCTGGTAGTACGCGAAACGGTACTTCCGGACGAGGTCCGCCAGGTTCTCGTATTCCTCGCGGACCGATTCTGCGGGGACTGTTTCAGAAGGGGCTGTTTCGGAACGGGCGCTGTCCGTCCCGTCGGGGCCGGCGGTCCGGGTGGCTGTCTGTTCTGCGGGGCCTGGTCCTGTACTCACAGACCTATCTTGCCTTACCGGTACGACACCCGGCGGTGTCAGTGGGTGCGCAGGCGGTTCCTGCCCCACCAGATGAAGGCGCCACCGCCTGCTCCCACCAGGAGCGTGCCTGCGGCGATGGGCAGCAGTTCCGGACCGCCGGTGCCTGCTCCGGACCCCGCCGTGATGGCTGCCGCCTCCGTTGCCCTGGCGGAGCGGGTAACAGGCGTGTTCCAGTCAGGCACAGCGGCGGAGCTGTTCGGGGGTGCGGGGCTGGTGCCGGGGGCGGTGGCTTCGGCAGGCGCCCCACCGGGCGCGGCCCCGTCGGCCGGGTCCGGCGTGGACGGCACGGTGCCCGGTACGGCAGCGGCCGGGGACGCACCCGGCGCCTGGGGTCCGGCGGGCGCTTCTGCCGCGGGTGGCGGGGCCGGGGTTCCGGTCGTTGTCTGCCGGGGCTGTTCGGGGTCTGCGGGTTCCGGCCTGCCATCGAGGATGGGCAGGCAGACCAGGCCGCAGTCGTCGGCCGGGGCTTGCGCACCCGGCGTCGCGGCAGGTGTCGTTGCGGCGGAATCCGCGGCTGCCAGCCTGCCCGGAAAGAAACTGACCGCCATGGCAAGGGCTGCTGCGGCTGCGGCGATCGACACAACACGGAGGGCCGGTGAAGACGGGGTCATTACTGCCTTTCAATGCGCGCAGTCCCCCGCCGCGGCGTTTTCTGGTGTCCCCCGGAAGTCTTCTACAGCCCGGCCCCGGGCCGCAAATCCCCGGCTCGACGTCAGTGTGCGCGGAGGCGGTTCCTGCCCCACCACGCGAAGGTTCCTCCGCCGACGCCCACCAGGAGGAGGCCGGTTGCGATGGCGGGCAGGTCGGGTCCGAGTGGACCGTCGCCCTGGCGGGACACGGAGGCAGCCTGGGTGGCTTTGGACGACCGGGTGACCGGGACATTCCAGTTGGATGTTGACGACGGCGAACCGGTCGCCGGGGTCGTGGCGCCCGGGCCGGGGGTTTCCTCCGCCGTGGTTTCTGTGGCAGCAGGTTCTTCGGGCACGTCCGCGGCCGGCATGTCAACGGTCCGGGCAGGGGCTTCAGGGGCCGGGACGGACGGCGCCGTCGGCTGGGGCGCGGCAGGCTGGTCCGGCTGCGGATCGTCCTCGGGCCTGGTGGTTTTGCCCGGCCGCGGATCGTCGGGACTGGTGGCGGTCGGCTCCTGCGTACAGCCTTCCGAGCAGCCCGGCGCGGTGGTGGCGGTGCCCGTGGGCTCAGGTGACTCGGCGTAGGCCGGACCGCCTGCTGGAAGGCTCAGGGAGAGCGCGAGCACGGCCGCGGATGCCGTTGCCGAGACCGCGCGGAGTACCGGGGAGGACGGGGTCATGGATACCTTTCGGTGCGCGCAGTCCCCCCTCTGCGGCTTTCTGGTCTCCGAGAAGTCTTCTACAACACGCCGCCGGGCCGCAAATCCACGGGACACCACCTGGATTTGCGGCCCGGCGGTTATGGCGCTTCCTACCCGCGGTTTTCCGGGGGCAACGCCACCTGGATTTTGCGGGCTTTGCCGCGGCCCACCAGGTACCCCCGGCCGGGGATGAACTCGGGGCTGACCCGGCCCAGGGAGGTGTTCAGCAGGCTGTCGCCTTCGATGTCGCCGGGGTTGAGCAGCAGGCCCCGCCGGCCGGACTTGAATGGCTGGGCGAGCTGCCAGGCAGAAGACCAGGTGGAGGTTTCGGATTCGCCGACCACCCACTGGTCTGCCTTAATTGATGCGGTAATGAGCCGGGCCAAACCGGATTCGGCCAGGGTGTCCGTGAACTCCGTGAGGCCTTCGATGAAGATCGCAACCTTGCCCGGGTTGGCGGTGGAGTGCTCCATCAGGTCCTCCGCGACCCCTGCCAGGTCATCAGGACCCACCACCGAGCGGTTCCAGAGCGGCAGCGAGGCGACAGCGGAGCGTCGGGATCCCACGTACACAAGCTCGGTGTCGGGGTTGGACCGGCGCAGGGCGCAGGCAAGGGTGACCAACGCCACGGTCCGGCCGGCACCGGGCGGCCCGGACAGCAGCAACGGCCCGCGGGCCATCGCCTCGGCGGGCTGCAGGGATTCGTCGTCCACTCCGATGACGGGCAGGTCCGGGCTGCCGGCGGGCAGGACGTCGAGGTCCACCTGCTCGGGAAGCCGTTCGATGCCCGGTGCGGTGTCCAGTCCCTGCCGCAGCATCGCTTCACTGAGCTTGTGGACTTCGCGGGCCTGCAGGGCCAGGTTGGAGTTTCCGCCAAGGACGGCGAGCTGGACCTCCCGGCCGTCCAGCAGGCCGCGGCCCGGCGGTGAGGCGGCGCTCAGGACGTCGCGGGGGACGTCCATGGTGATGTAGTCGTCCTCGGAGGACAGGCGGAGCACCAGCCGGCGCTGGATTGAAGCCAGCAGTGACGGCGGGACGGCGTTGGGCCGGTCCCCCGTGACAACCAGGTGGATGCCCAGTGTGCGGCCGTCGGTGGCAAGCTGCAGGAAGATGTCCCACAGCCCCGACAGCCGGCTGTGTTCGTACGCTTCGCGGAAGGCGGACATGCCGTCCACCAGCACAAAGATGCGCTTCTCGTCCGGCCGGTTGGCGAGCTTGCGGTATTCCACGATGGTGGATGCCCGTACCTCGGCGAAGCGGGCGGAACGCTGCTCGGCGATGTCGCGCAGGAGCCGCAGCAGCCGGCCCACCCGCTCCACGTCGTCGCCGTCGATGACCTCGCCCACGTGCGGAAGTTCTTCAAGCATCCGCAGCCCGGACGAGCCGCAGTCGATGCCATAGACGTGGACGGGCCCGCCGCGCGGTGTCACCGCCGCGGCGATGGCGATGCCGCGGAGGGCGGCGGACTTTCCGGATCCGCCCGTCCCGTAGATCGCCATGTTGCCGTCCTTGTCCGGCTCGTAGAACACGGTGGGCTGGTCCTGGCGTGCGGGGTCGTCGGCCACGCCCAGCAGCAGTTGCTCATCCGTGCGCGGGTTGGGCAGCTTGGAGAAGTCGTAGGTCTTGGCCAGTTCGTCCAGCCACGGCTTGCGCGGCGGAGAGATTGCCAGGGTGTCGGCTGCCCGGACGATGTTCGCGGTCATGCGGGCGATGTCGTTGGGTCCGGCCGGTTCCTGGTCCACAGGTTTTTCCGGTGCCGGTGCTTCCCAGCTGGGCCCGGACCCGAAGGCCATCTCGACGATGTCGATCCGGGGGCGCTGCGGCTTGTCCGTGGTCCAGCCGCCGGCGTAGCCGGTCTGGAAGCCCTGGATCCGGCCCGGACCGGTCTTCGCGGCGCCGCGGCCGGGAATGCCGGGATCGAAATAGGCGGCGTCGGGGACACCCAGGATGTCCGTGGCGTCATCCTCGTCGGCCATGCGCAGCGCAACCCGCAGGTTGGTGTTGGCGCGCAGGTTGTCCTTGATCACGCCGGCCGGGCGCTGGGTGGCCAGGATGAGGTGCAGCCCCAGTGAGCGTCCGCGCGCGGCAACATCCACCACGCCGTCCACGAACTCGGGGACGTCATTTGCCAGGGCCGCGAATTCGTCCACGATGATGATGAGGTAGGGAGGGGCGTCGGGATCGGCCTCCCGCTGCAGCGCCAGGAGGTCCTTGGCCTTCTTCCGGTTCAGCAGCTGTTCGCGGTGGTGGAGTTCGGCCCGGAGCGAGGTCAGGGCACGGCGCACCAGGTGCGGCGAGAGGTCGGTGACCAGCCCCACCGTATGCGGGAGGTTGATGCAGTCCGCGAACGCGGCACCGCCTTTGTAGTCCACGAACAGGAAGCTGACGCGGTCCGGGCTGTAGGCGGCCGCCATGCCCATCACCCAGGACTGCAGGAATTCGGACTTGCCGGCGCCGGTGGTGCCGCCCACCAGGGCGTGCGGGCCCTCGTTCTTCAGGTCCAGGTACAGCGGCTCGATGCCCTTGGAACCCACCAGGGCGCGGAGCGTGCCGTTGTCCTTGCGGTTGGGCACCGCGGAAGCGTGGACGGAGTTGTTCTCGGTCCAGCGTTCGGCCACGGCCTGGGGATTGTCCAGGAAGTCCTTGCCGATCAGGGTGGCGTAGGACACGGCGCGCGGCAGGTCGGAGTCGTCGTTCAAGGGTTTGCCCACATCAACCACGGGGGCGAGCAAGCGCGCCAGCTGCCCGGCCAGTTCCGCGTCCACGCTTTCGCAGCTGACGGGGTAGGTATGCAGTCCCAGGCGCACCTGGCCTGTCGTGGTGCCGTGGTCGCCGTCGACCACCATGAAGTCGCGGCAGGCGGCCGGGAGGGCCTGGATGTCCGTGGCCACCCACAGGACGTGCACGCCGGAGTCCGGTCCGCGTTCGGCGAGGCGGGTGAGGCGGCCCCGGTCCACCGGGGCGTCGTCCTCGACGATCACCAGGACGGACGGCAGAACGGGGCCTGCCACCTCGTGCTTCGCCGGATCGACCTCCGGCCGCAGCTCAGGGCCGGAGCGGCGGGCGGCGGCTTCACGGGCGTCGAGCAGGTCCTCGAGCCGGGCCAGGAGCGAAGAGCCGCCGGCGGAGCCCGCCGCCAGGTGGTCGCCGGAAAGGGGGCTGTGGCCGGAGCCGACATGGGGCAGCCACTGCAGCCAGTCCCAGCGTTCCCGCGACTGGGCAGAGGTAACGGCGGTGAGGACCACTTCGGCGGGCGAGTGGAGCCCCACAAGCTGCAGCACCATGCCGCGGGCAACGTCGTCCACCAGTCCCCGCGCGCCGGCGATGCCCAGCGACCCCGACGTGCGGAACTGGGAGACAACGGGCACGCCCTCGATGTTGCGGAACTGCTTGAGGCTGTCCTGGATCTCGCGGGTGTACTGGACTTCGGTGTCGTTGCTGGACGGTTCCTCCAGCTGGAGGCGCGACGGCATGGTTCCCAGCCCGAACCTCAGCCCGAGGAAGAACTTGTGTTCCGGGCGGTGGGTCCAGAGCAGCGGCCCCAGCTTATAGATGGCGTCCACGGTGTCACTGACTGAAGGCGCCTCCTGCAGCCGGACGGCCCGTTCCACCTGCTGCAGCTCGGTCACGTCCTGGCGGAAGGCCGCCATGGAGGCCCGAAAATGCTTAAGGCCTTCCTTCTGCTGGCGGCGGGTGCGCATCCTCTGGTCCACGTAGTGGCCGACGATGAACAGCGGCATCAGCATCATGAACACCATGGACAGGGCGTTCCGTGTGATGGCGAAAATGATGGCGCCCATCAGCAGCGGTGTGACCAGCATGATGTAGGGGAACGGCTGGTCGTCGGGGCGCTTGGGCCCGGACGGGGCCACGCGCTTTGGCTCCTCGAAGCGCGGCACCACCCGCGGTGAACGGTTGAAGTCCACCAGGGGCGACGACGGCGCTGCCGCATGGTGGTGCCCCAGCTGAACCACCGTGATGGTGGTGTCGCCCAGGGTGATGGTGTCCGAGGAGTTCAGGGTGGCACGGGTGACGGGAAGCCCGTCCATCAGGAGCCCGTTCGCCGAGTTGGTGTCAACGATTTCCACGCCCTCCCCCACCGTGATGCGGGCGTGGCGCTTGGACGTCAGCGGGTCGGTGAGCCTGATGTCGACGTCCCGGTCGCGGCCAATGTAGCTGGTACCGGCCGGCAGCGAAAATTCGCGCCCGACGTCGGGTCCTGACAGGACGCGGAGGGTGGCGGCCGCGGGTCCGCGGCTGCTGCCGGGCAGGTGGAACTCGTCACTCACCTGCGCCAGGGACACCACCGAGCCGGGGCGGAGCCCGGATTCAAGCAGGTTGTCCGAACGGGTGAGGACGTTTCCGCTGATGCCGGCCCCCACAAAGGCCTCGTCAATGCGGAGGGAAAGATTGTCCGGGACCGGGACGCCCTTGCGGCCGGGGTCGGCGGCCCACAGTTCTGCGGCGATATCGGCCACCGTGGCCAGGCCGTCCACCGTTACGGCCAGGTCCTTGGCCTCGGCGGGCTCGCGGCGGAGGGTCAGTCGGATCCTCATCCTTCGTCCACACCCCGCATCTTTTCCAGGAGGTAGAGATCCTCAGGGGTCACCAGGTGGGACGTGACGGCGTGTTCCACCAGCCGGGCGCGGCGGTTGGTGGCTAGCTTGCCGCCACCGCCGCGCAGCCCCACCACGCCAACCCGGTCCAGCTTGTCGCACACGTTGTCCAGCTTCCGGTTGAACCGGGTCAGGGCCCAGCCCAGTGTCTTGGCCGCCGCGGCCGAGGAGGGGATGGCGCTGAAGCCCGTGCCTTCGCGCCGGAGCATCGGTTCGGCGAGCGCCACGATGAGTGCTTTCTGCGAGTCGGTAAACACCACCGGACCGATGGTGGTGTCACCGGTGCTGCCGCCCTCGCGTGCCTCCTGCCGGAAGGACGGCGTCTTCAGGTGCACGGCGAACTCATATGTTGTGGGCCCGGCCGTGAAGATGATGTTGGTGTGGCTGAACACCAGCGGGATCCGGGCTCCCGGTGCGAGCCACGCCTGCATGCCGCCGGAGCCGTCGGCCACGGTGGCGGAGAGCATGCTGCCCACGTTGCTGAGCCACCAGATGCCGTCGTAGCGGGCCACCTGCAGGAACTGGCGGTGCAGGTAAGGGTTGTCGTCAACTTCCAGGTCGCCCTCGCGGCCGATGTTGAAGACGTCCTCGTCCGAGGGCTCGTACCATTCGCCGCAGAAATCTATTGCTAGATCCCCCATGTTCTGTGCCTCCTCGTTGGGCAATGTGTGTGCGTCATCAGTCGGTCGGCTACCCGTCCAGGCAGGCGACGGCGTCCGGGCCTTCAGGGGAGGCGCTGCCGTCGGCCCGGACCAGGATCACTTCCAGGCAGATGGGAGGTTCCCCGAAACCGGAGACAAAGGCCGCCTCCACGCTTGTGGTCTCGTAGGGCCCGTCCGCCCTGGCCGATTTGGAGCGGTACTTGTAGGTGTCGCCGTCCTTGGGCTGGGGGTTGGTCCACGAGAAGACGATGATGTTCGGGTCTTCGGGCTTTCGTGACGCCGTGAGGCCTTCAACGTTGGGAACAACGCCGTTATCCAGTGCATCGGCCGGGGGTTTGCCGGCCTGCAGGGTTTCTGCCGCCCGGGGCGTCTCCGGCGCGGCGTTGGCCACGACCAGCCCCACGACCGCGGCGAGCACCAGCAGGGTACCGCCGGAGATGGCCAGCCAGAGGTTGCGTTTGCCGTGATCGGCGCCGCTGCCGGCCGGTTCGACGGCTGCATCCCCGGCGGGTTCCCCTCCGGGGGCAGGCCGGTGGATCGTGGTGTCGGCTGCGTACCCGTCGTTCGGCGCACCGGCATTTGCGGGGGCGGTGGCGGCGGCGCCGCGCAGGACGGTTGCCTGCGCCCAGTCCTGCGGGCCGCCGTCGTGCGTTGCCTGCCCGCTGCCGGACGCGGCGGGCGGGGGGAAGCGCGACGGCGGGGCTGTGGACCCCGGGGCTGTGGATCCCGGAACTGTGGATCCCGGGGCTGGCGAGTACGGAGTTGGGGAGTCCGGGGCTGCCTGCGGGCGGGTGCGGGCGGGGAAGGTGGGGCCGCTGCCCGTCCGCTCGGGATCGATGGCGGCGATGCTGCGGACGCGGGTCTCCTCAACCCCTTCGTCCGGGTGGCTGTCCTCCTGGTGCGGCTCCTCCAGCACCTCGAACGGTGTGACCGAGAGGTTGAGTTCCGCCTGGATGCGTTGGAGGGCCAGGGCAAATGCGTGCGCGGAGGAGTACCGGGACTGCGGGGACTTCGCCATCGCCGTGGACAGCGCCAGTTCAAGGGATTCCGGCACGTCGGCGCGGCCGAGCCGGGGCACCGGCAGGTTGCTGATCCGGTTGATCAGCTCGCGCTGGGAATTGTCCGCGCCCGGCATAACAAACGGTGAACGGCCGGCCAGGAGCGTGTAGAGCGTGGCGCCCAGCGCCCAAACGTCCACCAGGACGCCGTCCACGCTGCCGTCCCGGAACTGTTCGGGCGGGGACCACGGAATGGACATACCCGAGTCGTCCTCCGAGTCACCGGCGAGCGTACCGGCGATGCCAAAGTCGGTGAGCGCCGGTCGGTTGTAGTCGGTGACCAGGATGTTTGCGGGCTTGATGTCGCGGTGGGCAATGCCGGCCCGGTGGGCTGTTTCGACGGCGGAGGCCACCTGGATGCCGACGGCCAGGACCTCGTCCACGCTGAAGCGCTGGCGCCGGTACCGGACGTCCAGGCTGGGCCGGGAGCAGTACTCCATGGCGAGGTAGGAGTGCCCGTCGTCGGTGACTTCCGCTTCGAAAATGGTGACTATGTAGGGGTGCGAGGACAGCTGCGCCATCAGGTTGGCTTCGGATTCGAAGCGGCGCCTGGCACCCTCGGTCTTGAGGTCCGAGACGAGGACCTTCACTGCGACCTTCCGGCGGGGGCGGTCCTGCTCGTACAGGTAGACATCGGAGAATCCTCCGGACCCGAGCAGGCTGATATACGTGAACCCCGGGATCCGGGGCGGCGGCGCTACAGGCCGTTTGGAACTCAAGGAATCTCCTCAAAACGCAGCGAGATGTTGTCTCCCAGCTCGGCGATGTCGCCGTCCAGCAGGATGGCCATCTCATTTTGGGCGAGCCGGCGCGGGGGCTGTCCCTCACGCACCAGGACGGTGCCGTTGGTGGCCTTCAGGTCGCAGAGCATCACATGCCAGCCCTCCAGCCGGACCTCCACATGGGACCGCGAAATGTCGCCGCCCGGGCTTGCCACCTGGACCAGGCGCGGCATCACGCCGCCCTGCACGCGGGACACCGACGGCTGCCGGCCGATCACAAGCGACTGGTCAAGGTCCAGCAGCTCCCCCGTGGACAGGCGCATCCTGCCCAGCCGGGGGCGGGCCACCTGCACGGCATCCTGCAGGAGGGCGCCGCCGCAGGCCGCACAGGTGGTACGGGTCGGCGGATTTGGATGGCCCTGCGCGCAGACCCGGGCCAGCACCTGCGGACCGCCGGTGGCAGCAGTGCTGCCGCCGGCGCTCGCGCCCGCCGTTGCGGTGGCGGGAGCGTTCGCGTTTGCGGCGAGGCTGCTCTTCATGACCGTTTGGCCGTCGTGGTCGCCGTCGAAACCGGCGGGACCCTGCACTTGGAAGGGACCTTGCCCTTGCGCGGGACCCGGCACTTGGGCGGCGCCGGCAGGAGAAGGCAGCGGCATGGATGCCGGAACGTTCGACGGCGGCGATCCCACCGGCGTGCCGGGGGTTCCGGATGCCAGGGGTGCCGGAGCGGGTGCCTTCGGGCTGTTGTCCCCGCCGGTCCGCCACGGGACCGAGTCGATCAGGACCCCCGCGGGCGGCGGGACAGGCAACTCCGGTGCCGCCGAGGCGTCGGGTGTTTCCTGCACTGGACTTTCAGGGCCGGAACTTTCGGGGGCCGGACGTTCATGGGCAGGATTTTGGAGTGGGGAGTCCAGCGCGGGAGCCGGCTCTTCCGCCGATGCAGGCACCGCGACGACGGGGGCCTGCTTCAATAAGGGGGCAGGGGCGGAGGCGTCCCCGCCTTCCCCGGGCTCTTCCCGCACTGCGGCGTCTTCAATGTTGCGCATCACGGTGCGCTCCCAGAGGTGGTCATAGGAGCTGGTGAGGTCGGTGGCCGGGATTGACGCGGCAAGTCCGGCGTCGGCAGGATCAGGATCTCCGGGACCGGCAGCCAGCGGCTCCGGGGCCGCAGGGGCATCCCGCCCGGCATGGCCGGCGGCGGGGCCGGCG
>NZ_BAAHNO010000043.1:0-20582 GCF_054656615.1 Arthrobacter sp. AD-310
CCGCCGTGGCCACCGCACCGCCGGCGAGGGCTTGCAGGAACCGGCGGCGGGCTGTGGCAACTGCCGGGGCGTCCGGCGTCGGGCTGTCCCCCATCACGGCAACCCAGGCCTGCAACCTGCCGACCAGGAACCGCATCCACACCGCCGCCAGGACGGCTGTGACGACCGGGAGGGCCAGGGCCACGGGCGTCACCTGGGCCCGGGTGAGGACGGCCGCCACTCCCGCAAGCCCGAACGCAACCGCTACGGCCGCGCCGGCAAAACGGCGCCAGTCCTCCACCACCCCCGCCAGGGCCGCGAAGGCGGCAATGGCCAGGGCCATCCCCACCAGCAGGGCAGCTTTGTCCGCTGTGCCGAATAGCGCCACGGCCCAGTCCTTGACGCCGGGCGGGACTGCATCAATGACAGCGCCGCCAACGGCTGTCATTGGCGAAAGCGACGGACTGAAGACCCCAGCCAGGAGCTCACCCGCTGCTACGGCAGTCCCCACGGCGGCGGCGCCCGCAGCCGCGGCGAAAAGACGGCGCCGGGGCACCGCTGCCTGGCGTTGCACCCGGCCGTCCGTGGACGGGCCAAGGCGGGTGGCGTCGTCGTGCGTTGCCTGCTGGTGCCGGGAACTGTCCACCTTTCAAGCATAGGATTGCGGGCCGGTAGTGGCCCCGTGCACGCCGGAATTCGCCGCCGGGATTCCGCGGTGCGGTCACGAGTGTGATGCGCAGCGCATCCTGGCGTAGCCTGAATTTATGAGTGTCCAGCTAGGCATGCCGCAACCAAGGGAGGTTGCCGGCCCGTCCGTGCCCGCCGCCCGTCCTGCGAGTGCAGGCGCCGGGCTTGTGGACCGCTATGGGCGCCGGGCTACCGACATGCGGTTGTCCCTGACGGACAAGTGCAACCTGCGCTGCACGTACTGCATGCCGGCCGAGGGCCTGGAGTGGCTTTCGAAGCAGGCCGTGATGACCGCCGCGGAAATCGTGCGCATCGTGGGGATTGGTGTTGGGCACCTGGGAGTGCGCGAGTTGCGGCTCACCGGTGGCGAGCCGCTGGTCCGGCACGATCTTGTGGACATCATCGCGGAGCTGCGGCGCAACCATCCGGAGTTGCCGATCTCGATGACGACCAACGGCGTAGGCCTGGCGAAGAAGGCAGCACCGCTCAAGGCGGCAGGATTGACCCGCATCAACGTGTCTTTGGATTCGCTGCACGAGGAAACGTTCACCCAGCTGACCCGCCGGCCGTTCCTGAACCAGGTCCTGGCAGGTGTGGACGCGGCGTGGGCTGCGGGCCTGGGTCCGGTGAAGCTTAACGCGGTCCTGATGCGCGGCATCAACGACGCTGAAGCGCCGTCCCTGCTGGCGTGGGCGCTGGGGCGCGGCTACGAGCTTCGGTTTATTGAGCAGATGCCGCTGGACGCCGATCACGGCTGGACCCGGCGCAACATGATTACGGCCGAGGAAATTCGCGGGCTGTTGTCTGAAGACTTTCTGCTCACCCCTGACCCGCGCGCCCGCGACGGTGCCCCCGCCGAGCGTTTTGAAGTACGACGGCGGCTGGCCGGGTCCGCGGCGGATGCTCCGGCTGCCGTGCACGGCCCCGTCCTGGGGACCGTCGGTATCATCGCTTCCGTCACCGAACCGTTCTGCTCCGACTGCCGGCGCACACGGATCACGGCGGAGGGCAAGATCATGAGCTGCCTGTTCTCGCATGAGGAGTTCGACCTGCTGGGCCTGTTGCGTTCCGGCGCCGACGACGACGCCCTGGCGGGGCGCTGGCAGGACGCTATGTGGCTCAAGCCCAAAGCCCACGGCATGGACCATGTGGGACTTGACGCTCCGGACTTCGTCCAGCCGGACCGCAGCATGAGCGCCATCGGAGGCTAAGACAATGCATGTACGTTACTTCGCTGCCGCACGCGCTGCCGCGGGCCTTGAAGAAGAGAAGTTCGATCTGCCGGAAGGCACCACCGTGGCCGGGCTCCTGGATGCCTTGTTGGCTGTGGAGCGTCCGGAACCTCCGGCCGGGACGCCACCGTTGGCGCGGATCCTGTCCCGCAGCAGCTTCCTCTTGAACGAGGTCGCCGTCCGCAACCACGACACCGTTGTTGGGCCCGATGATGTCGTGGACGTCCTGCCGCCCTTCGCGGGCGGTTAACGCTCCTTCCCTGGCTGCACTTCCTGCCCGCTGAGTGCCTGCTCCCTACTGCCCGGAATGTCAGTGCCTGTGCTGATGATGTCTCTATGCAGAAGGACACGGCGGACAAGGACACCAGGGCAGGCGTGATGACGTCGTCTGCTGGCGGCCCCGTGGGTCCTGCTGCGGACCTTCCACCGCGGCCAGCAGGTCGAACCCAAAATGTCAGTGCCTCCACCGATGATGTTGGTATGGGAAACGGCGCAGGGACGGCGGCACTGATGGAAGGACTTCACGCCTCTTTTGCTGCTCTCGCCGCGCTTACCGCTGAGGACGCCGCCCTCGCCTCTGCCGGTGCTCCGGCTGTAGCCGGGGACGGGGTTGATGTGCTGCAGCGGGCCTACGAACTCAGGCTCGAACGCCTCGGCGTGACAAAGAAGCTGCAGGCCCAGCTGTCGGCGCTTCAGGCCCGGGACGCGTCCGGGGCCTTGGACCTGCAGCACGCGATGACACCCCCGGACGCGCCCCTGCACGAGCGGACCTACACCGAGATGTCGACCATCGAGGAGATCGCCGGGATCCTGACCATCAGTTCCGGGGCCGCGTCCGCGTTCGTAGCCCAGTCCCGGCAGGTCTGTGCGCTGCCGGCGGTCATGGATGCCCTGTCGGCCGGGGCCCTGTCCTGGCAGCAGGCCCGGATTTTCGCCGACGAAACCGAGGCCCTGGACCACCCTGCTGCGGCCGCTTTGGTGGAGCATTTCCTCGACCCCGGCGCGCCCAACCCCGCCCGTGGCTGCCCTGCCGCGGGGCTTGTGCCCGCCCGACTGCGGGCCAGGCTGCGGGGCTGGCGGGAACGCCACCACCCCGAATCCATCGAAAAACGCCACCGCAAAGGATTCACGGACCGGCGGATCGAATACACCCCGGACCGGGACGGGATGGCCTGGATCTCCGCCTACCTGCCAGCAGACCAGGCACTGGCGATCAACAACGACCTCACCGCAACCGCCAGGACGCTGCAGGGACCCAACGAACCCCGCACCCTCGCCCAACTCAAAACCGACGTCTTCGCTGCAAGGCTCCTCACAAACCGGACAGCCACCGCCCCGGATCCCGGCGGCACGGACCCGGACAACATTACGGATCCGGGCACGAATCAAGACCTGGGTAGGGTCCCCACGCCCCGCGCCGAGGTTCTCGTGACCGTCCCGTTCTTCGCGCTCCTGGGCCTCACCGATGAACCCGCCGAACTCGACGGCTACGGACCCATCCCCGCCTCCATCGCGCGTCAACTCCTCGCCGGCGGCGCCGAATCCTTCCGCCGCGTCCTGCTCGACCCGAGGGACGGGACACCTCTGGAGATTGGCCGCACCAGCTACCGGCTCGCCAAAGCCATGAAAAAAGCGCTCCAACTCAGGGACAGCAAGTGTGTCTTTCCCGGCTGCAGCAACAACTCCCTCGACAACGACACCGACCACCTCACAGCCTGGCAACACGGCGGAACCACCGGCATCAGCAACCTCGCCCAACTCTGCCCCAAACACCACCGCCTCAAACACAACAGCAGGTGGGAACCAACAGCCGCCACAAAAGACGAACCACCCGGCTGGACCTCACCAACCGGCCGCCACTACACAGCCGAACAACCCGACCGCCAACCACCGAAGTGGCCAGCTGGTATGGGTGTGGCGCCGGTGGGAGTGGAAGAACCCGGGAAGGGACAGGGTTCAGAAACTGGCGATCCGGACACAGCGTTCGACGCAGGACCAGCCGCACCCCCCGGCCCGATCCTGCATGGCCCGACCCTGCATGGCCCGATCCTGCATGGTTCGAATCGGCACCGCCCTATCTGGAGCCTCCAGGGGAAGAACCAGAGGACGAGAACCTCATAGATGCCAACGAATTCGAACCCGACGACCCCATCTGGGCAGCCTTCTACGCCACACCCTTCAACCTGCCACCCGACCCACAACCGGAATGGGAATCGATGCTGTCCGCGCCCGTCGAATGAGGCAGTCGGCGATTGTGTTCAGGTGCGACGGAACGTGGATGTCATGAAGGGAATGAAGGCAGAGCCTGTGCCATTGGCGGCTGCACCGTGGACTTCACCAACGCCGCTTCCTGGGTGTGCCTCCTCCGGATGCCCGCCCTGGACCTGGCTGCGCAACTCCGTGACGTGTCGGAGAACCTCGCCGTCGAGACTGACCGAGTGCCGTGTCCAGCCTCCGCTGCCGCGCCGTTCCACCCGGAGCACACCGTCATGCCATGTACACCGCGACGGTGCGTCCGGTGTCCCGCCTGTACTGTCCACGTAGTACCAGAAGACGTCGGGGTGATCTGGATCCAGAGTGAAGACTCCGTGGCCTTCAAAGTGCGAGCCGTCGGCTTCCACATGCCTGTAGCTTTGCACCACGGCGTATCCGCCGGCCGCACGGCGGTACGTCACCTCGGCCTCCACCGTCCGCTCCGGGCCCCAGGGTCCTGGTGCGAGCCGGGTACTCCCCCGCCAACCGCCCAGCAGCCCCGCAAGTGCCGGATGGATATCCACAGTCACACGCTCCCACCCCTCACCAGCACGGCGCCGTCGGATGGCCTTATCGTAGTCCGGCGGGCCATCCGGCGGCGAGGGCACCCAGGAGGCGAGGGCTGCCGGCGCTCAGAGCCCGAAGGTCTCGGTCTCCTCGAAAGGACCCACCACAGTGATTGTCCGCGGAGCAGCTGCAAGCTCAGCGGCAAGGTCCTGGACCTGTTCGACGGTCACGTCCTTGATCAGCCGCAGCGTCTCGTCAATGTCCTGGTACTCGCCGGAGACAAGTTCGGCGCGGCCCAGCCGGGACATGCGCGACCCCGTGTCTTCCAGGGCAAGCACGATCCCGCCGCACAGCTGGCCGACGGCCTTGCGCAGTTCGTCATCCGAGATACCGTGCTCGGCGAGCTTGTCCAGCTCAACGCCCAGCAGGTCCAGCACCTGGCGGACCTTGGACGGCGTGCACCCGGCGTACATGCCGAAGTAGCCGGCGTCGGCGTAGGAGGACGCGAAGGAGTAGGTGGAATACACCAGACCGCGCTTTTCACGGATTTCCTGGAACAAGCGGGACGACATTCCCCCGCCCAGGACCGCGTTCAGGACGCTCATCACGTACCGCCGCTCATCGGTGGCAACGATCGTGGGGCAGCCCATGATGATGTTGGCCTGCTCCACTGCCCGCTTGACCACTTGAAGCCCGGCGGTGCCGGTGATGAGTGCACGCTCGGTCGAGCGGCGCTCCACCGGGGCCGCGTTTGCTTCCAGCGACCAGCCGGCAGATTCAAGGGCATCGACTACGAGGTCGCAGACGACGTCGTGCTCCAAGCCGCCGGCGGCAGTGATGACAAGCTCGTCCGGCCGGTAGTACCGGCGGTAGTGCTCCCAGACCGAGTCCCTGGCGACCGCTTTGATGGCCGCGGGCGTGCCGCCAATGGGCCGGCCCAGCGGGTGGCTGCCCAGGACTGCGGACACGAAGTGCTCGTGGGCGACGTCGGTGGGATCATCGCTGTCCATCGCGATTTCCTCGAGGATGACGTCCCGTTCCTGCTCCATCTCCGCAGGGTCCAGGACCGCACCGGTGATCATGTCGGCGATGACGTCGATGGCCATGGGGAGATCGGAATCGAGGACGCGGGCGAAGTAGCAGGTGCTTTCCTTCGCCGTGGCCGCATTGGATTCGCCGCCGACCTCGTCGAACGCCGACGCGATTTCCAGGGCGGTGCGGCGCTTGGTGCCCTTGAACAGCAAATGCTCAAGGAAGTGTGTGGACCCGTGCTGGCCGGGCGCTTCATCACGGGACCCGACACCAACCCAAAAGCCGATGGTCGCGGAGCGCTGCCCGGGCATCGCTTCCGTCAGCACCCGCACGCCGCCTGGCAGCACCGAACGCCGGACCTCGGAGCCGCCATCGGAACCGTGGACCAGGGTGTCGCCGCGGTGGTTCTGCTCCAGCGGCAGGGGTACAACAGTCATTGAGGCCTTTCAGGGAAGGGCAGCCGGATCTGGCTGCCATCGTAACAGCGGCGGGGCCGGTGGATCATCCACCGGCCCCGCCGATTCATGCTTGTGTGCCGGAGACCGGAACTGTTAGACGTCAGCGCCTTCAGCAGGATCCGTGGTGTGGGCGCGCTCGGTCTCGGCCGCGCCTTCTTCCTCGGCCACAACCGGGGCGAGGGAGAGCTTGCCGCGGTCATCGATCTTGGTGATCTCGACCTGGACCTTCTGGCCCACGGACACCACGTCGTCAACGTTGTCCACGCGCTTGCCATTGGCAAGCTTGCGCAGCTCGGAGATGTGCAGGAGGCCGTCCTTGCCCGGGGTCAGCGACACGAAGGCACCAAAGGTGGTGGTCTTGACGACCGTGCCCAGGTAGCGCTCGCCGATTTCCGGGACCTGCGGGTTCGCGATGGCGTTGATGGCGGAGCGCGCTGCTTCTGCAGACGGGCCGTCGGTAGCGCCGATGTAGACGGTGCCGTCGTCCTCAATGGAGATGTCGGCGCCGGTGTCTTCCTGGATCTGGTTGATCATCTTGCCCTTGGGGCCGATGACCTCGCCGATCTTGTCCACGGGGATCTTCACGGCGATGACGCGCGGAGCGAACTCGGAGAGCTCGTCCGGGGTGTCGATGGCCGAGTTGATGACCTCGAGGATGTGCAGGCGCGCTTCACGGGCCTGCTTCAGGGCTGCTGCCAGCACCGAGGCGGGGATACCGTCGAGCTTGGTGTCGAGCTGGATGGCCGTGACGAACTCGGACGTACCGGCAACCTTGAAGTCCATGTCGCCGAAGGCGTCTTCGGCGCCGAGGATGTCGGTCAGGGCGGCGTAGCGGGTCTGGCCGTCAACCTGGTCGGAGACCAGGCCCATGGCGATGCCGGCGACGGCGGCCTTCAGGGGCACACCGGCGTTCAGCATGGACAGGGTGGAGGCGCAGACGGAACCCATCGACGTCGAACCGTTGGAACCGAGGGCCTCGGATACCTGGCGGATGGCGTAGGGGAATTCCTCGCGGGACGGCAGGACTGGCACCAGTGCGCGCTCGGCCAGGGCACCGTGGCCGATTTCGCGGCGCTTCGGGGACCCGACGCGGCCGGTTTCACCGGTGGAGTACGGCGGGAAGTTGTAGTTGTGCATGTAGCGCTTGGTCTTCACCGGCGACAACGAGTCGATCTGCTGCTCCATCTTGAGCATGTTCAGCGTGGTGACACCCATGATCTGGGTCTCGCCGCGCTCGAAGATCGCGGAACCGTGGACGCGGGGCAGGACCTCGACCTCGGCGGTGAGCTGGCGGATGTCCGTCAGGCCACGGCCGTCGATGCGGATCTGGTCCTTGAGGATACGCTGGCGGACAACGTGCTTCGTGACGGAGCGGAAGGCTGCGGACAGTTCCTTCTCGCGGCCTTCGAACTGGCCGGCCAGGTCCGCGAGGACCTCGTCCTTCAGGGCGTCGGCAGCGGTTTCGCGTTCCTGCTTGTCGGCGATCTGGAAGACAGCAGTGAGCTTCTCGGCGGCAGCGGACTCGACGGCGGCGTAGGCGTCGTCTTCGTAGTCCAGGAAGACCGGGAATTCAACCGTCGGCTTGGCGGCACGGGCTGCGAGGTCCGACTGGGCGTCGCACAGGGCCTTGATGAAAGGCTTGGCGGCCTCGAGGCCTTCGGCCACAACCTCTTCGGTGGGGGCGGTGGCGCCCTGTTCCTTGATGAGGTTCCAGGAGTTGTCCGTGGCTTCGGCCTCGACCATCATGATGGCGACGTCGTCCCCGGCAACCCGGCCTGCGACGACCATGTTGAAGACGGAGTTCTCCAGCTGGGAGTGCTTCGGGAAGGCAACCCACTGGGAGCCGTTTTCGTCGGCGACGAGGGCAACGCGCACGCCGCCGATCGGGCCGGAGAACGGCAGGCCGGACAGCTGCGTGGACATGGAGGAGGCGTTGATGGCCACAACGTCGTAGAGCTCATCCGGGTTGATGGCCAGGACGGTGACAACGATCTGGACCTCGTTGCGCAGGCCCTTGATGAAGGCGGGGCGCAGAGGGCGGTCCATCAGGCGGCAGGCCAGGATGGCCTCGGTGGACGGGCGGCCTTCGCGGCGGAAGAACGAGCCCGGGATGCGGCCGGCAGCGTACATGCGCTCTTCGACGTCGACCGTCAGCGGGAAGAAGTCGAAGCCTTCGCGCGGGTGCTTGCCGGCGGTGGTTGCGGACAGCAGCGCGGTGTCTTCGTCGATGTACACCATGGCTGCGCCGGCTGCCTGCTTGGCGAGCCGGCCGGTTTCGAAGCGGATTACGCGCTTGCCGAAGCGGCCATTGTCAATGACTGCTTCTGAGAACTGGATTTCGGGACCCTCCAAGAGAGTCACCTCCGTTTCTGTTTCACGGAAGTCCAGCCGCATCAACCCAGTCCAGCATCTGTCTACTGGCCCTGCACCCGGTCATCGATCGAGACCCACGGGCCGGGGCTTATGGAAAGCCTTTCCGGAGATCACTACCGAGGACCGCGAATGCGTGATGCGGTTGATCCTCCTGTTTAGTTTTTAGTGAAGAAGGCGGCCCGCTCCGTGGAGGGGCCGCCCCAAAGCCAGACTAGCGGCGCAGGCCGAGGCGCTCGATGAGCGAACGGTAGCGGGCGATGTCAGTCTTCTTGAGGTAGCTCAGCATACGCTTGCGACGACCAACCATGGCCAGCAGACCGCGCTGGGTGTGGAAGTCGTGCTTGTGCTCCTTCATGTGCTCAGTCAGATCCTTGATCCGCTGGGTCAGGACAGCAACCTGGACCTCGGGTGAACCGGTGTCGCCTTCAGCGGTTGCGTATTCCTTGATGATGGACTGCTTTACAGCGGCGTCAAGTGCCACAATTACTCCTTGGGAATGTGCCGTGAGGGCCCGGTCAGAAACTCACTGCCGGGTCTGCCGCGGAAACGACAGGAACCAGCCGCCACGGACTGCAGCCGGATCCATCGTCAAGTTTACCGGCCCGGACCTAACCTGTCGAAACACGGGCGAAACAGGCGTGCCCAACGTAGAGCGCGGCCTTAGCGCTGCAGCCGGTCCCGGATGGCGGCCATGCCCTGGAGCACCTCGCCAAAGCTGGTGCTCAGCGGTGACAGGCCGATGCGGATGCCGCGGGGCGAACGGAAGTCGGGAATCACATCCGCCTCCCACAGGGCTTCCACAGTCGCTTTGGTGAAGTCCGGGTGGTCCACCGTGATGTGGCTGCCCCGCTCCCCCGGCTCCCGCGGCGTGGCGAGGGTGGCACCCAACGGCGCCAGCCAGGCGTCGAAGAGATCAACGGCGAAGGCTGTCAGTTTCCCGGACTTGGTCCGGATTGCGGCCATCGTGGCTTCCTCGATCAGGTCCAGGGTGCCTTGCATTGCCACCATCCCGAGAATGGCCGGTGTCCCGCTGAGGAATCCGCGGATGCCGGGCGCAGGCTCATACCCCGCTGCCATCGCGAACGCATCCTTGCGGCCCATCCAGCCCCAGATCGGCTGGTTCAGCGCCGCGAGGTGCCGCTGGTTGACGTAGGCGAAGGCCGGCGAGCCGGGACCGCCGTTGAGGTACTTGTAGGTGCAGCCGGCGGCGAAGTCCACGCCTGCGCCGTCGAGGTCGATCTCCACCGACCCCGCGGAGTGGCAAAGGTCCCATACAACCAGCGCGCCGGCGTCGTGCACTGCCCGCGTGATGCCGGGCAGGTCCGCAAGGTGCCCGGAGCGGTAGGCGATCTGGCTGAGGAGTACGACGGCGGTGCGCGGCCCCGCGGCGGCGCGCACCTGCTCAGCGGTCACCCCGGCAGCGGGATCCGCTTCGATCCAGCGCAGGGTAAGGCCCTCCTCCAGCGCGATGCCTTCCACCAGGTAACGGTCCGTGGGGAAGTTTTCCGTGTCCAGGACCAGTTCGTTGCGGTCGGGGTCCGCCACGGCGGCGAGGGCTGCGCGGATGAGTTTGTAGAGCACCACGGTGGTGGAGTCGGCAATGATTGTCTGCCCCGGGGCGGCTCCGAGGACCGCACGGCCCAGCTGGTCGCCAATCGCCTGCGGCAGGTTGAGCCAGCGCTCGTCCCAGCCCCGGATGAGCCGGCCGCCCCAGTCTTCGCGGATGAAGGCGGCGATGTCCTCCGCCGTGCGCTTCAACGGCCTGCCCAGTGAGTTTCCGTCGAGGTAGGACACGGTGGTGTCGGCACCGATGAAGTGCTCCCGGTAGTGCGCCAGGGGATCCTGGCTGTCGAGGTCCGCGGCGCGCTGCCGGAGCTCTTCCGCTTCCGGCGCCGGGGTGTGTGCGGTTTCTTCCTTGGAGGTGCTCATTGTCCGATTTCCGTCCTGACGGCGAATAGTTCCGGGAAGAAGGTCAGCTCCAGCGCTTTTTGCAGGAAGGTCACACCGCTGGAACCGCCGGTGCCGGTCTTCATGCCGATGGTCCTCTGCACGGTCCGGAGGTGCCGGAAGCGCCAGAGCTGGAAGTTGTCCTCCAGGTCCACCAGTTCCTCGCAGGCCTCGTAGGCGCCCCAGTTGTCCGCGGCGTGCTCGTAGATGTGCTTGAACAGCGGTACCAGCTCTGGGGTGAACTCGTGGGCCCTGGTGACGTCCCGGTTGAGGACGGCAACCGGCACGTCGAAGCCCTGCCGGGAGAGGTATGCCAGGAATTCGTCGTAAATGCTGGGCGCAGCCAGGAGCTCTTCCAGCATGGCGTGGGCTTCCGGGTCTGATTCGAAGACCGGCAGCATCTTACGGTTCTTGTTGCCCAGCACGAATTCCACGGCACGGTACTGCGCCGACTGGAAGCCGGAGGAGTTGCCCAGGAATCCGCGGAACTGCGAATACTCGGTGGGCGTTAGCGTGGCCAGCACGGACCACTGCTCGGTGAGCGTCTTCTGGATGTGCTTCACCCGGGCGATGCCCTTCAATGCCGAGCCGAGGTCGTCGGCGCGGAGCCAGGCCGCGGCGCTGCGCAGCTCGTGGAGCACCAGCTTCAGCCACAATTCCGTGGTCTGGTGCTGGATGATGAACAGCAGCTCGTCGTGGTGCTCCGGCTTGCTGACCGGCTGCTGGGCACTCAGCAGCGTGGGCAGCTGCAGATAGGAGGCGTAGCTCATCCGCGAGCTGAAGTCGCGGACAATACCCTTGTCCAGCTTGCGGGTGTTCTTCTCGACGGACACGTTCTGCCTTTCCTTGCGGACCTCCGGCCGGAGCTGCTGAGGGCCGGGGTGGAACTGCTGCTGCCCGCGCCGGTTCAGCGCCTGGTGAGGAGGTCGTGGGCCTGGACGACGTCCAGCTTCATCTGGTCCACCAGGGCTTCAGGGCCACGATAGGCCACCATGCCGCGGAGGCGGGCAACGAATTCCACGATCACTGTCTGGCCGTACAGATCGAAGTCTTCCACCGCTTCTTTAGGCCGGTCGATGACGTGCGCTTCCACCTGCCGGCTGACGCCGTCGAAGGTGGGGTTGGAACCCACGGAGATGGCGGCGGGCCAACGCTTGCCGGCCTGGTCGACGAGCCAGCCTGCGTAGATGCCGTCAGCGGGGATCAGGCCGCTGGCGTTGGACGCGAGGTTTGCCGTGGGAAAACCGAGCGCGCGGCCCCGGGCGGCGCCGTGGACTACTTCGCCGCGCATCCGGTGTGAACGGCCCAGCACTGCGGCCGCGGTGGTGACGTCGCCTTCCTGCAGGGCCTCGCGTACCCAGGTGGAGGAGCAGCGGCGGTCGGTGCCGTCGTCGTCATGCAGGGGGTAGCCTTCCGAGCCGAACTCGCTGATGACCTGTACCTCGAAGCCGAACTTTTCGCCCAGCGCCTGCATGGTGTCCAGGTCGCCGGAGTTGCCGCGGCCGAAGCGGGCGTCGTGCCCGATCACCACGTGGCTGGCATGCAGGCGGTCCACCAGGTACTGCTCCACGAATTCCTCGGGCGTCAGGCTGGCGAGGTCAAGGGTGTATTTGACCACGAGGATGGCATCAAGTCCCAGTTCCCCCAGTGCCTCCAGTTTGTCGTCCAGGCCCATGATCAGTTCGGGGGCGGATTCGGGCCGGTGGACAAAGGCCGGATGCGGGTCGAAGGTCACCGCGACAGCCTTGGCGTGCGAGAGGCGGGCGGTGCGGATCAGCTGGGACAGTACCTGCTGGTGCCCGCGGTGAACGCCGTCGAAGTTGCCAAAGGTGACAACTGATGGGCCGAAGTCCGCCGGGACCTCGGACGGATCGTTCCAGATGTAGACCATCACCCTCGCCTTAAAACTGCCTGCTGCATCAACATCCCGGGCCGGCCTGGCCGCGGAACTCTCTAAGGTTACCCGTATTCACCGTGCCACCTTTTTCACTTCGCCGCGTCAGTCGAGCAGCGTCACCGTGCTTCGTTTGCCTTCGACGGCCGGCGCCGGTACAGCCACACCAGCCCAAGGACCGGGAGGAGCAACGGGATGAAGCCGTAGCCACGGCCAAACAGGGACCAGACGGTTTCATGCGGGAACGCCACCGGGTCAAACACGCTCAGCGCCCCCACGACCAGCACGCCCACAAGCTCAACGAGCACGGCGGCGACGGAGACCTTGAACCAGGTGCTGCCTGCCCGCGCGAGCGAGACCGTGGCCACCACGTACACCAGGGCCGCGAAGGCGGACAGCAGGTATGCCAGCGGAGCCTCGGAAAACTTGGTGGCGATCTGGTAGCCGGCCCGTGCAGTGGCGGAGATGGCGAACACCGCGTACACGGCGATGAGCAGCCGGCCCGGGCCGGTGTTGCGGGTGTTGCGGGCAGGCGCGTCACCGGTAGTGGCCGCGGAGTGCTGGTCTTTCACGTTGCGTGCTTCTTCCACTTCAGTACCAGATTTGGTTCATGCGGGCCGCCATCACCAGTGCGGTCAGGCCGACGGCGGCGAGGACGAAGTTGCTCCACCGGGTCCGTTCAAGGATGGACCAGTAGACGGCAGCCGGCGGGAGCAGCATGGCGGTGGCGAGGTAGCCCCAGAACTCCCAGGCCTCGCCGGCGATGGGTTCACCGGCGATAACCCTGATGATGGAGCCAACCAGGTAGACCACCAGCGCGAGTTCCACGGCCGCCACGGACAGGATGGTGATGTCGTTGGGGGCCTTTTTCATGATGCCGGCGGCTGCGCAGATGCCGGTGGAGAGCAGCCCCACCACGAGGATGATGTAAAAGTAGGCGTCCACCGGTCAGGCCTGCCCGGCGTTCTCGGCGGTGTTGTTCCCCGGTGCGAAGACCAGGACGGGTTTGGCGTAGCTCCCGGAATCGGCGAGCAGCGCCACCAGGCTTCCATCCGGAGCAAAGGCCGCCGCCGGGCGGTCCGCAGTGGCGGCGGGACTGCCGGGCGACGCGCCGGCAGCGATCCGCCGGCCAAAGGAAATCTCGGTGGTTTCTTCCGCGGTGAGCTCCCGGTTGGGCATCAGCGCCCGGGCGGCCTGGGACATTTCCAGTACGTCGAGTCCGTCGGCGAGCTGTTCGAGGGTGCGGGCCTGTTCCAGGGAGTACGGACCCACATGTGTCCTGCGAAGTGCGGTCAGGTGTCCCCCGACGCCCAGGGCGTTGCCGAGGTCCCGTGCCAGCGCCCGGATGTAGGTCCCGGAGGAGCATTCCACGGTGACGTCCAGGTCGAGCACGTCGGTGTCCGGGGCCCGGCGGATGCCGTGGACCTCGAACCGGTGGATGGTGACCGGGCGGGCGGCGAGCTTGACGTCCTCACCCGATCGGACCCGCGCATAGGCACGCTCGCCGTTGACCTTAATGGCGCTGACGCTGCTCGGCACCTGCTGGATGTCCCCTGTCAGCGCTGCGACGCCGTCGTGGATTGCCTGTTCGGTGACCCCTGCTGTGGCTGCCGTGGCGGTGACCTCGCCCTCGGCGTCGTCCGTGACCGTTGACTGGCCCAGGCGGATGGTGGCCGTGTACGTCTTGGACGTTCCCACGATGTAGGTCAGCAGGCGCGTGGCCTTGTTGATGCCGACCACCAGGACACCGGTGGCCATCGGATCCAGGGTTCCGGCGTGCCCCACTTTCCGGGTACCTGCCAGTCGCCGCATCCGGCCAACCACGTCATGGCTGGTCCATCCCTGCGGCTTGTCCACTATCACCAGTCCAGAAAGCACGCTTTCCAGTATATGGGTGCGTCCCGGTTGCCCCCGCGCACGAATGATTGCGGTCCGCGCCGGACTAGGATGGCAGGCATGCCTGAGCTTGCCGCCCATGTCCGCGACGTGCCCGTCAACCAGATCCGCGAGATCACGGAGGCGGCGTGGCGCACGCCGGACGCACTGGTGCTGAGCATCGGTGAACCGGGCTTCCCGCTCGCCCGCCACGTCCTCGACGCCGGCATGGCCTGCCTGGACCGGGACGAGACCAACTACACCCCCAACGCCGGGATCCCTGCGCTGCGCGAGGCCTTCGCGGCCAGGTTCCGCACGGACCAGGGCGTTGACGTGGGCGCCGACCGGGTCTACGTGGTGGCCGGCGCACAGCAGGGCCTGCACCTGGCCATGAGCCTGCTGCTCTCCCCCGGCGACGAGGTCCTGATCCCGAATCCCGGCTACCCCACGTTCGCCATGACCGCCCGGCTGCTCAACGCCGTCCCCGTGGACTATCCCCTGTATCCGGAGCACGGGTTCCAGCCACGGACGGAAGACCTCGAGGCCCTTATTACGGAGCGGACCCGCGTGCTGGTCCTGAACTCGCCGTCCAATCCGCTGGGTGCCGTGCTCGGTGAGGACCTGACGCGGGAGCTGATGGAACTTGCCCGGCGGCACGACCTCTGGGTGATCTCGGACGAGTGCTACGAGGCGTTCACCTACGACGTCCCGCACGTCAGCCCGGCAAGGTTCGACGGCGGGACGGCCCGCGATGCGCGCGTCTTCACTTCGCTGACGCTGTCCAAGACGTACGGCCTCACCGGCCTGCGGATCGGCGCGCTGATCTGCCCGCCAGAGCTGAAGCAGAAGATGGACAACGTGATGGAGTCGATCGTGTCATGCGTCGCCGCGCCATCGCAGTACGCGGCACTCGCTGCGCTGACCGGCCCCCAGGACTACGTCAGGAATGCCCACCGGCACTACCGGGACAACCGGGACGCCGCAGCCGCCGTGCTCGACGCGAAGGGAATCAAATACCTGCCCGCCCGGGGCGCGTTCTACTTGTGGGCGGACGTCTCGCACGCCAGCGGCGGCGACGTGCGTACCTGGGTGCGCCGTTTCCTGGCGGACTCCGGCGTTGCCCTTGCTCCGGGCACGGCATTCGGTTCCATTGGGGAGGGCTGGGTGAGGATTGCCCTGTGCGGCCGGAAGCAGGAGTTGCTGGAGGGACTGTCCCGCCTGCCCGCGCGCCCCTCCTGACCTGCGGCGTGCCGGAGTAGGCGCAGCCCGCGGGGCTAGTGGGGGCCGGGCCTAGCGGGAAACCCGAAGGGCATCGTCCAGCCATTTCCGCAGGACGCCCGCGGGGGCGGCGCCTGCCTGCCTGGCGGCTACCTTGCCATCCACCAGGACCATGAGCGTGGGAATGGCCTGGACGTCGAAGCGCCGGGACAGGCCCGGGGCCTTGTCCACGTCCACCTTCACCAGCTTGATTTGGCCGGGCCGCTCCCGTGCCAGCTTGTCCAGCACCGGGCTGACCATCCGGCACGGACCGCACCAGTCAGCCCAGAAATCCACCAGCACGGGCACGGGGGAATGTTCGGCGATGGGGGCGAAGTCGGTGTCGCCGGCGTTCACGATCCACGGCAGGTCCGCTTTGCAGTTGCCACAGCGTGGACGGCCGGTGGAGTGCGCCGGGACCCTGTTGGTTTTTCCGCAGGAGGGGCATTCGACGAGCATTTCCTAATACTCCGTCCGTTGTGCGTTGGCTTCCCAGGCATGGAAGGGGGCGTCCGAGGTTGCGATGTCATCGCGGGTGACGGGCATGAGTTCCGGCCGGGTACCGCCGAAGTACTCGTAGAACAACGCGTCGTCGAAGCCTGCCGCCGCTGCGCCATGGCGGTCTGCCGCGAAGTAGACCCGGCCTATGCGTGCCCAGAGGGCGGAGGCAAGGCACAGCGGGCAGGGCTCGCAGCTGGCGTACAGCACGGCGCCCTCAAGGTTGAAGGTGGCCTGCGCGGCAGCCGCTGCGCGGATGGCCACAACCTCTGCGTGGGCTGTGGGGTCGTTGTCCCGGGTGACGCGGTTCACGCCCTCATAGACGTTACCGTCGGGGGTGACCACCACTGCTCCGAACGGGCCGCCCCCGTCCCCGACGTTCCGGGTGGCGAGCTCCACCGCGTGCCGAAGGTAGCGCTCTGACTGGTGGTCGCTTGCCTGGGTCATAGCACGATCCTAGCCAGCAAGGGAGGGGTTAGGGGATGAAATGGGGGGCCCAATAGGGGGAAATTCCCGGCGACATTCTCTCCCGGAAGGCATAGTCTGGCGCCCTGGGGTTCCGATCGTTCGTGCCTCCTGGAGGCTTCCATATCCGTCCCGCCATGGGCGCCACACCCCGGAGTACCCCATGAAGAGAAAACTGACCCTCATCGCCCTGGCGGCCGTGGCCCTGGTGGCGCCGGTGAGCCCGGCAGCGGCTTCCGATTCCAGACACGGCGCAGAACCCTATGACGTCCTCGCCGACGGGCTTGTCTCGCCGCTGCACCTCGCAGTGGGTACAGCAAAGTCGATCCATGTGAGCCAGGACTTCGCCGCGACGCTGAGCCGCGTCACCCGGGACGGCCACGTCGACGACGTCTACGCCAAGGGGAAGGAAGGTTGGGACGTTGCCGGGGTGGATACCAGGGGCGCCACCGCGTTCTTCCTGGAGAGCACGGGCGCAGGCATGGGCGATCCCGCGAAACTCGAAGGCTACCTGAAAGCCATCAGCCCTGGCGGCGACGTCCGCACCATAGCCAACTTTGCCGACTACGAACGGAACTACAACCCCGACAGCGGCCAGCAGTACGGCCTGGGGCCGGAGGCAAGCGATGACTGCCTGGCCGAGGCGACGCCGCCTGCCCCGGACCAGGGCCCGCCGCCCCGGTACAAAGGCGCAGTTGACTCCCACCCGTACGCCTTGGCGGTCCAGGGCAACACGGCCTTTGTGGCGGACGCTGGCATGAACGCGATCCTGAAGGTTGATCTCCGGAATGGCCACATCAGCACGCTTGCCGTGCTGCCACCCAGGCCTGCCACCATCACCGAAGAGGCCGCCGCCATGTTGCAGGCTCCGAGTTGTGCAGGCTCCGTCTACGCTTTTGAGCCTGTTCCCACTGACGTGGAGATCGGTCCAGACGGCTGGCTGTACGTAACCTCCCTTCCGGGCGGCCCGGAAGATGAGTCGCTCGGTGCCCGCGGTGCAATTTTCAGGATCAACCCGTGGTCCGGGCAGATGAAGCCCTGGGCGGATGAGATTGTCAGCCCCACGGGACTGGCCATTGCAAACAACGGTGACATCTATGTGGCTTCCCTCTTTGCCGGCGAGATCCTGAAGTTCAGCTGTTGGAGCGGCGACCGTTCGGTCTTCCTTGCTGTGAACCAGCCGGCGGACGTCGAAATCCAGGGCAGGACGCTGTACGCCACCATCAACGGTCTTTCCGGTGCCCCTGCCGGCCCGGGAGCCCCTCCCCCTGCCGGACCTTTCACGGGCAAGGTGATCAAGGCCGACATCCGCTAACCCTGCGGCGCAGCTTTCTGGGAAGCAGAAGGCCCGGACCTTGTGGTCCGGGCCTTCTGCTGTGTCTGGCTACTTGTTGCCGTCCTCGTCGAACTCATCGTTGTCGGTGAGGTCGACGTCTTCTTCGTCGAAATCGTCCTCGTCGATGTCCACGTCGGCGGACGCTTCGCTCTTGTAGGGGTCCGCCTCGCCTGCGTGCTTTGCGTTGGCGGCCAGGGCGGCCACCTCAGCGTCACGCTTCTTGGCTTCCCGCAGCAGTTCCTCCAGGTTCGAGGCGTTTACGGGAATCTGGTCGGCCACGAATTCGAGCGTGGGAGTCAGCCGGGCGGTGATGTTCCGGCCCACTTCCTGCCGGAGCACACCCTTGGCCTTCTCCAGGCCCTTGGCAGCGTCAGCCTGCACAGCCTGGTCCCCAAACACGGTGTAGTAGACGGTGGCGTGCTGAAGATCATTAGTCACCCGGGCATCGGTAACGGTAATCCCCTCAACCCGGGGATCCTTAACCTTCCGCCCCAAAGCCTCAGCAACAACAACCTTAATCCGCTGCGCCAACTTGGCAGCACGTGCCGGATCAGCCATAACAACCTCCTAGAAAAAATTTGGGACGTACGACGGCGCCGGGAGGGGCTGCTGCGCACGTTGAGTTCTATGCCGCGCACCAAAGGCGGGCCAACGACGATGCCGGAGAGTTGTGGGGGCGCCCGGGAGTGGCATCGGGCCTACCGGAGCCGGGCGGCAAAGGATCGCAAGATCCTTTGCCGCCCGGCGTAGGGGAGGGGCGCCCCCACAACGCGGAGGCTCCCCGCCGCTGGTTCAGAACCAGACTAGACGCGCGGCTTCTCGCGCATCTCGAAGGTCTCGATGATGTCACCTTCGGCGATGTCGTTGTACGACCCAAGACCGATACCACACTCGAAGTCCGTGCGGACTTCGGTGGCGTCGTCCTTGAAGCGCTTGAGCGTCTCAATGGTGAGGTTGTCACCGATGATCTTGCCGTCGCGGCTGATGCGTGCCTTGGTGTTGCGGCGGATGACGCCGCTGCGGACGATCGAGCCTGCGATGTTTCCGAACTTGGAGGAGCGGAAGACTTCGCGGACCTCGGCGGTGCCCAGCTGGAATTCTTCGTATTCCGGCTTGAGCATGCCCTTGAGTGCCATCTCGATGTCATCGATCGCGGCGTAGATGACGGAGTAGAAGCGCATGTCGACGCCTTCGCGGTCTGCCAGTTCGGCAACCCGCTCGGCGGGCTTGACGTTGAAGCCGATGATGACTGCGGAGTCGACCGTTGCCAGGTTGACGTCGTTCTGCGTGATGGCACCCACACCGCGGTGGATGACGCGCAGTTGCACGCCTTCGCCGACGTCGATCTTGAGCAGGGCGTCTTCGAGGGCTTCCACGGCACCGGACACGTCACCCTTGAGGATGAGGTTGAGGGTGTCGATCTTGCCTTCGGCCACGGCCTGGTCGAAGTCTTCGAGGCTGATGCGCTTGCGGCGCTTGGCGAGCTGGGCGTTGCGCTCAGCGGCCTCACGCTTTTCGGCGATCTGGCGGGCGGTACGCTCGTCGGCGGTCACCAGGAAGGTGTCGCCGGCGCGCGGGACGTTGGACAGGCCGAGGACCTGGACCGGACGTGACGGCAGTGCGACGTCGAGGGCTTCGCCGTTTTCGTCGAACATTGCGCGGACGCGGCCGTGGGCCGTGCCGGCAACGATCGTGTCGCCGACGGCGAGGGTACCGGACTGGACCAGGACGGTGGCAACCGCACCCCGGCCCTTGTCGAGGTTTGCTTCGATGGCGATACCGCGGGCAGCCTTGTCCGGGTTGGCCCGGAGGTCCAGCGCGGCGTCGGCGGTCAGCAGGACGGCCTCGATCAGTTCGTCGATGTTGAGGTTCTGGCGGGCAGAAACCTCAACGAACATGGTGTCGCCACCGTATTCTTCGGGAACCAGTCCGTACTCGGTCAGCTGGCCCTTGACCTTGTCGGGGTTGGCGCCTTCCTTGTCGATCTTGTTCACGGCCACGACGATCGGCACATTGGCGGCCTGGGCGTGGTTGAGTGCTTCAACGGTCTGCGGCATCACGCCGTCGTCCGCTGCCACAACCAGGATGGCGATGTCGGTGACCTTCGCACCACGGGCACGCATGGCGGTGAACGCCTCGTGGCCCGGGGTATCGATGAAGGTGATCTCGCGTTCCTGGCCTTCATGCTCGTGCGTGATCTGGTAGGCACCGATGTGCTGGGTGATGCCACCGTGTTCGCCGGCGACGACGTCCGAGTTGCGGATGGCGTCGAGGAGCCGGGTCTTACCGTGGTCAACGTGGCCCATAACGGTCACAACAGGAGCGCGCGGCTCGAGTTCCTCGTCGCCTTCGGCTTCAAGCTCGGCTTCGACGTCGATGTCGAACGTGGAGAGCAGTTCGCGCTCCTCGTCCTCCGGCGACACAACCTGCAGCTTGTAGCCCAGTTCCTCGCCCAGCAGCGCGAAGGTGTCCTCGTCCAGCGACTGGGTGGCCGTGGCCATTTCACCGAGGTGGAACAGCACGGTGACCAGCGCAGCGGGGTTCGCCTCGATCTTGTCGGCGAAGTCGGTGATGGACGAACCGCGGCGCAGCCGGATGACGGTGTTGCCGTCGCCGCGGGGTACGCTCACGCCACCCAGCGACGGTGCGCTCATCTGCTCCAGTTCCTGGCGCTTCGCACGCTTCGACTTGCGCTGCTTGCCACGGCCTGCGCCGCCCTTGCCGAAGGCACCCTGGGTGCCGCCGCGGCCGCGGCCGCCCTTGCCAAAGCCACCGCCGGCGGGAGCACC
>NZ_BAAHNO010000044.1:0-27923 GCF_054656615.1 Arthrobacter sp. AD-310
CACCAACCACGCCCAGATCCCGGTCAACCAGCCCAAGAACACCGTCAACAACTACTCCCAGGACGGCGCCGGACGCTACCTGTTCAACGCCCCCACCGTGCCGGTCTACGCCCCGAACACCTTCGGCGGCCCCGCCGCCCTCGAGCCGCAGCACGTCGCCGGCGGATGGGAAAACGACGGCGAACTGACCCTCGCCGCGCACACCCTGCACGCCGAGGACAGCGACTTCGGCCAGGCCGGCACCCTCTACCGCGAGGTCTACGACGAAGCAGCCAAAGCACGCTTCCTCGACACCATCACCGGCGCCGTCAGCGGCGTGAAGCGCTCCGACATCAAAGAACGCGCCATCCAGTACTGGACCAACGTCGACACCGAACTCGGCGCCAAACTCCGCGCCAACCTCGGCGCCGGCCAGGCAGAATCCGACGCCGAAGCCGCCACCAAATACTAAAACCCCATCACCCGGGACACCCCCGGCCCCGAAGTAACAGACCACCCCGCCACGGCACCACCCGCGGCGGGGTGTACTGCTTAAACCTGAACGTCTGCCAGGTCCGGGCCGTCAAGACGCCGGACACAGTCACCGGCAGTGCTGCAACAAAGCAAAAACCCTTGACATCCTGCGTGACGTGCGACACTGTGTTGCATATCGTGATGCTTGTTGCCTATGGCGAAGAGAAGCTTGCTCGATCAAAGATGTAGAAAAGCTTGCGCGACCAACGAAGGTCTGCCCAGAAACAGAGGTACGTCCCATGCATAAGGCATGCCCGCTCAGCGAGCTCGCTCCCGGCGAAGCGATCCGGTTGGACACAGCCCCGCCCATCGCCGTGTTCCACACTGAAGAAGGTGAGCTTTTCGCGCTTGACGACACCTGCACGCACCAGGACGCATCCCTCGCTGACGGATGGGTGGAGGACTGCTGGGTGGAATGCCCGCTGCACGCCTCGAAGTTCAACCTTCGTGACGGCAGCGTTGACTCACCCCCGGCCAAACTGCCGGTCCGCTCCCATGAGGTGACCGTCGTCGACGGCATCATCATGGTCAATGAATCCACCGACGCGCCGAACCTGCCCCCGGGCCTCACCGTCAACGGACACGTCTAGCCCCAGCACACGGGCTTTTCGCCCACGCCAACCAGGAGAACCACACACCATGAGCGCAGCACCCCGCGTTGTCATCATCGGAGCCGGCATCGTCGGCACCAACCTCGCCGACGAGCTGGCAAGCCGCGGCTGGACCAACATCACCGTCGTGGAGCAGGGTCCGCTTGAGCTGGCAGGCGGCTCCACCTCGCACGCCCCCGGCCTGGTGTTCCAGAACAACCCGTCCAAGACCATGACGGAATTCGCCACCTACACGGTCAACAAGCTGCTCGCCCTGAGCAAGGACGGCCAGTCCTGCTTCAACCAGGTGGGCGGCCTGGAACTGGCAACGACGCCCGAACGCCTCGCCGACCTCAAGCGCAAAATGGGCGTCATGACCTCCTGGGGTGTCGAGAGCCGGATCATCGACGCCGACGAATGCGAAAAGATCTACCCGCTGCTCAACACCGGCAAGCTCAGCGGCGGCCGCGAGGTCCTGGGCGGCCTGCTCATCCCTACCGACGGGCTCGCCCTCGCCGCCCGTGCCGTGCAACTGCTGATCGAGCGCTCGCGCGAACACGGCGTGACCTACCTCGGATCCACCACTGTCACCGGCATCGCCCAGGAGGGCGGCAAGGTCACCGGCGTCGAAACCGACAACGGGCTCATTCCTGCCGACATCGTGGTCTCCTGCGCCGGTTTCTGGGGCCGTGAGCTCGGCAGGATGGTCGGCCTTGAGGTGCCGCTGCTGCCCCTGGCACACCAGTACGTCGTCAGTACCCCCCTTGCCGAGCTCGAAGGCGTCAACGAGCTTCCCAAGGGCGCCAGCAAGCCCATCCTGCGCTACCAGGACAAGGACCTGTACTACCGCGAATGGGGCGACCGCATCGGCATCGGCAGCTACGCGCACAAGCCGATGCCCGTGGACATGGCAGCCCTGCCGAAGGTGCCGGCAGAGGAGATGTCCGACCACCGCATGCCATCCCGGCTGGACTTCACCCTTGAAGACTTCGTGCCCGCCTGGGAAGACAGCCAGGACCTGCTGCCGGCACTGCGCAGCGCCGCGATCCAGGACGGCTTCAACGGCATCTTCTCCTTCACGCCCGACGGCGGCCCGCTGATCGGCGAAGCCCCGGAGCTTGCCGGCTTCTTCGTTGCCGAGGCCGTGTGGGTCACGCATTCGGCAGGTGTGGCCAAGGCCGTCGCGGAACTGCTCGTCGAGGGCCGGTCCCGCACCGACCTGCACGGCACCGAGCTCAGCCGCTTCGAGAAAATCCAGACCTCCGACGCGTATGTCAGCGAAACCTCGCAGCAGAACTTCGTGGAGATCTACGACGTCATGCACCCCCTGCAGCCCAAGGAATCGCCGCGGGACCTTCGCGTCAGCCCGTTCAACGTCCGGCAGAAGGAACTGGGCGCCTTCTTCCTCGAGTCCGCCGCCTGGGAGCGCCCGCACTGGTTCGAGGCCAACCGTCCCCTGCTGGACGAACTCCCGGAAGAATGGCGCGCTCCGGAGCGCGAACCCTGGGCTGCGATGTTCTCCTCCCCCATCTCCGCGGCCGAAGCGTGGAAGACGCGTACCGCCGTCGCGCTTTACGACATGACGCCGCTGAAGCGGCTGGCCGTCACCGGACCCGGCGCCCAGGAGCTGCTGCACCGGCTGAGCACCGGAAACATCGCCAAGAAGCCCGGCGCAGTCACCTACTGCCTGCTGCTGGAGCACGACGGCGGCATCCGCAGCGACGTGACCGTCGCCCGCCTGGCGGAGGAAGACTTCCAGCTCGGCGTGAACAGCAACGTCGACTTCGACTACCTGCGGGTGGAAGCCCGCAAGCAGTCCGCCGCCGATCCCGCCAAGTGGGTGCACGTCACCGACATCACCGGCAGCACCTGCTGCATCGGCCTGTGGGGCCCGCTGGCCCGCGAGGTCATCGGCAAGGTCAGCACCGACGACCTCACCAACGACGGCCTGAAGTACTTCCGTACCAAGGAGATCAGCGTGGGCGGCATCCCCGTGACGGCCATGCGCCTGTCCTACGTGGGCGAGCTCGGCTGGGAGCTGTATACGACCGCCGAATACGGCCTCAAGCTCTGGGACCTCCTGTTCGAAGCCGGCCAGGAGCACGGCATCATTGCCGCCGGCCGCGGCGCCTTCAACAGCCTGCGCCTGGAGAAGGGCTACCGCCTCTGGGGCACGGACGTGACCTCGGAGCACCACCCCTACCAGTCCGGCCTCGGCTTCTCTGTGGCGAAGGACAAGACCGGCTTCGTGGGCGCCGAAGCGCTTGCCGAGCGCAAGGAGCAGCCCGCGGACAAGACCCTGCGCTGCCTGACGGTCGACGACGGCACGTCCGTCGTGCTGGGCAAGGAACCGGTGTACGTGGACGGGCACGCGGCCGGTTATGTCACCAGCGCCGCCTACGGCTACTCGATCCGCAAGCCGATCGCCTACGCCTGGCTGCCCTCCGCCGTCGGCGTGGGGGACGCGGTGGAGATCGAGTACTTCGGCCGGCGCGTTGCCGCTACCGTGACCGCTGAGCCGCTGGTGGACCCGGGCATGGAACGCCTGCGCGGCTGATCTTGTCCCCGCTCAGGGTGGTTGGGCCTGCTTGAGACTTGCAGGCTCCAACCACCCTTTTTGCTGGCCGGGATTGCCTTGAGGATGGATGCGCCGAGGCCGCCCCGGGGCCCTTGCAGCAGGCCAGCGCCGGTGGTTGGCTGTAAGGATGGCTGACGAACAGGAATCCAAGGACATTCCCGCCGATGAGCACCTGCGGCAGGATGTCGCGCCCGGGCGGGAGGCAAAATCCCAGGACCCGCAGGACGGGCAGTTTGCTCCGGGTCAAACAAATGCCGGCCAGCAGGTGTCAGGACTTGCCTCGGCCAGCGGCTATGGCAAAGGCCTGGATCCGGAGGCCGAGCCGGACGGAAACAACCCCGTATAGGGCTCCTGCTTCGGCTTCCACCGCGCCAGGCAACAGGAATGCCCCCGCCTCCTTTGGGAAGCGGGGGCATTCGTGCGATGGCCGCTTACGCGGTTAGACGGCGCTCGCCTGCAGCGACGCAGCCTCTTCGGCTGCAGTTGCGTCCGCGTTGTGCGGTTCGAAGCGGACGAACATGGCCTTGAACCCGGGGGTGTTGGATTCGCGGGCGACGTTTTCCTTGTGGACCAGGGCGTTAGCTTCGGGGAAGTACGCGGCGGCGCAGCCTTTGGCTGTGGGGTAGGCGACCAGGCGGAACTTGTCCGCGCGGCGGTCCACGCCGCCGAAGGTGCTGATGACGTCCACGAGTTCGCGGTCCTGGAAGCCTGACTCGGCGAGGTCGTCCGGGTGGATGAGGATCACGCGGCGGCCGTCGGAGATGCCGCGGTAGCGGTCGTCCAGGCCGTAGAACGTGGTGTTGTACTGGTCGTGGCTGCGGATGGTCTGCAGCACCAGGTGGCCCGGCGGCGGGGTGAGGTATTCCAGCGGGCTGACCGTGAACCGGCCGCGGCCGATGTCGGTGGCGAAGGAGCGGGTGTCGCGCGGCGGGTTGGGCAGCACGAAGCCGTTCTTGGTGCGGACGCGGGTGTTGAAGTCCTCGAAACCGGGCAGGACGCGGGCGATGTGGTCCCGGATCACGTCGTAGTCCTCGGCCATGCCGCGCCAATCGACGGAGTGGTCCGGGCCGAAGGTGGCCTCGGCCATCCGGGCCACGATCACGGGCTCGGCGAGCAGGTGCTCGGAGACCGGGGTCAGGCGGCCCTGGGTGGAGTGGACCACGGACATGGAGTCCTCCACGGACAGGAACTGGGCGCCCTTGGGGTGCTTGTCGTCCTTGTCGGTCCGGCCGAGCGTGGGCAGGATCAGCGACGTGCGTCCGTGCACCACGTGCGAGCGGTTGGGCTTGGTGGAGATGTGTACGGTCAGCCCAATCCGCTGCATCCCGGCCTCGAGCATTTCAGTGTCGGAGCAGGCGAGGGAGAAGTTGCCGCCCATGGAGACGAACACGTCCACCTCGTTGCGCTCAAAGGCCTCCATGGACTCCACGGCGTCGTACCCGTGGTGCCGCGGCGAAGTGATGCCGAACTCGTTGTCCAAGGCGGTGAGGAGCCATTCCTTCGGCTTTTCCCAGATGCCCATGGTCCGGTCGCCCTGGACGTTGGAGTGCCCGCGGACGGGGCAGGCGCCGGCGCCGGGCTTGCCGAAGTTGCCCTGCAGCAGCAGGACGTTGACCATTTCCTTGATGGTGTCCACCGAGTGCGGCTGCTGGGTCACGCCCAGGGCCCAGCAGAAGATGGAGGCCTTGGAGGCAACCAGCATCCCGGCGACCTTTTCGATCTGTTCCCGGGTCAAGCCGGTGGCCTTCTCCGTCTCGTCCCAGTCAAGGGTGCGGCGTGCCTCCTTGTAGGCGTCGAACCCGTCCGTCTGCGCGGCGATGAAGTCATGGTCGACGACGGTGCCCGGGTTCTCCTCCTCGGCTTCCAGGAGCAGGTGGCCCAGCGCCTGGAACAGGGCCAGGTCACCGCCGACCTTGATCTGCAGGTACTCGTCGGCGAGCGGGGTGCCGCCGCCCACCACACCGGAGACGGTCTGCGGGTCCTTGAAGTTGAACAGGCCGGCCTCCGGCAGCGGGTTCACGGCCACCACCTTGCCGCCCTTGTCCTTGCACTCCTTCAGCGCGGACAGCATGCGCGGGTGGTTGGTGCCGGGGTTCTGCCCGACGACGAAGATCAGCTCGGCGTCGTGAATGTCATCGAGGGACACCGTGCCCTTGCCGATGCCGATGGTCGGGTTCAGTGCCGACCCGGAGGACTCATGGCACATGTTGGAGCAGTCCGGCAGGTTGTTAGTGCCCAGGGACCGGGCGAACAGCTGGTACAGGAACGCGGTCTCGTTCGCGGTACGGCCGGAGGTGTAGAACACGCAGCGGTCCGGGGTGCTGGCCCGGATATGCTCGCCGATCAGCTCGAACGCGTCATTCCAGGAAATGGGCGAGTAGTGCGTGTCGCCTTCGCGGATGACCACCGGTTCGGACAGCCGCCCCTGGTTGCCCAGCCAGTACTCGGTCTTGGTGGAGAGCTCCGCGATCGAGTGCTTCGCCCAGAATTCGGCACCCACGGTCCGGAGGGTGTTCTCCTCGGCCACGGCCTTGGCGCCGTTTTCGCAGAACTCGGCGGCCTTGCGTTTCTTGTCCGATTCCGGCCAGGCGCAGCCCGGGCAGTCGAACCCGCCGCGCTGGTTCAGGCGAAGCAGCGACTGCGCAGTTCGGGTCACACCCGCCTGCGCCACGGCGCGCTCCAGGGCGACCATGACGGCCTTGACGCCGGCAGCCTCTGTTTTGGGCTTGTGGACGGACAGATTGTCCTCGTTGATGTCCGCAACGGGTGCGGGCTGTTTCCCGAACTTCATTGTTCCAACTTCCTTACGGGCATGGATTTCTTCAATCTGTAGGAAGGGCGCGCCAGGGCTTCCCGGCGCGCCCTTCACTGGCACACTCTGATGCTGTGGTTGTGGCTACTGCGAAACTTTTGCCAGGGTTTCCTGCTCCGCGGCGATGGTGGTGTTGTCGCCGTGCCCGGTGCGGACCACGGTGCCACCCGGCAGCGTGAGCAGCCGTTCGCGGATGGAGGCCAGGATGGTCGGGTAGTCGCTGTAGGACCGGCCGGTGGCACCGGGACCGCCGTTAAACAGCGTGTCCCCGGTGAAGACCGTCCCTTCGCTTTCCAGGTAGAAGCAGGTGGATCCCGGCGAGTGGCCCGGCGTGTGGATGGCCTTCAGCGTGGCCCCGCCCACCTGGAACTCGTCACCGTCGCCATGCTGCCGGTGCGGCGCGAAGTCCGGGTACACCTGCTCCCACAGGACCAGGTCTTCCGGGTTGAGGTAGATCGGAGCGCCCACGGCCTCGGAGACCTCACGGGCTGCGCCGATGTGGTCGTTGTGCGCGTGGGTCAGCAGGATGGCCTTGACCGTGCGGCCCTTGACCTGGTTGATGATCGCCGCGGCGTCGTGCGGGGAATCGATGATCACGCACTCGTCGTCGTTGCCCACGATCCAGACATTGTTGTCCACGTCCCAGGTGCCGCCGTCAAGCGAGAATGTCCCCGAGGTGACCAGGTTCTCGATGGTGACGCTCATGCGGACGCTCCTTCACGTTTTCCCGACGGCTCGATTTCAACAACTGAACGGAGCACCTTGCCCTCGTGCATCTTGTGGAAGGCTTCCTCCACCTGGTCGATGGTGATCCGTTCGGATACGAAGGCGTCCAGGTCCAGGTTGCCCTGCTTGTAGTGCGAGACCAGCATGGGGAAGTCGCGGGACGGCAGGCAGTCGCCGTACCAGGAGGACTTCAGCGAACCGCCCCGGCCAAAGACGTCCAGCAGCGGCAGTTCCAGCTGCATCTCCGGCGTCGGGACGCCAACCAGGACCACGCGGCCGGCGAGGTCGCGCGCATAGAAGGCCTGCTTATACGTTTCGGGACGGCCGACGGCGTCAATCACCACGTCCGCTCCGTTGCCTCCGGTCAGGGCACGGATGGCTTCCACCGCGTCTTCCTGACGGGAGTTGATCCCGTGGGTGGCACCGAGGGACTTTGCCATCTGGATCTTGTTTTCGTCGATGTCGACGGCGATGATCGTCGTCGCACCCGCCAGCTTGGCCCCGGCAATGGCGGCGATGCCAACACCGCCGCAGCCGATCACGGCGACGGACTCGCCGCGCTTGACCTCACCGGTGTTGATGGAGGCACCGATGCCGGCCATCACGCCGCAGCCGAGCAGGCCGACTGCGGCAGCGTCAACCTCGGGATCAACCTTGGTGCACTGCCCTGCGGCAACCAGCGTCTTCTCGGCGAACGCGCCGATACCCAGCGCCGGAGACAGCTCGGTGCCGTCCTCCAGGGTCATCTTCTGGGTGGCGTTGTGGGTGTTGAAGCAGTACTGCGGCTGGCCCTTTGCACAGGCACGGCACTGGCCGCAGACGGCACGCCAGTTCAGGATCACCCGGTCGCCCGGTGCCACGGAGGTCACGTCCGGGCCGACCGCGCTGACGACGCCGGTGGCCTCGTGGCCCAGCAGGTAGGGAAAGTCGTTGCCAATGCCGCCCTGCTTATAGTGCAGGTCCGTGTGGCACACCCCGCAGGTGAGGATGTCCACCAGCGCTTCGCCCGGGCCCGGATCCGGCACCAGGATGGTCTCCAGCGTCACCGGGGCGTCCTTCTCCCGGGCGATGACGGCTTGAACTTTATGGACCATTAGCTCTCGTGTTCCTTTCCTGGACCCTGGCAGATCCGGTGGGTCGGCACCATGTGACAATCTAGCCGACACGTCGTGGGCGGGACACGAGTCCTTCCGCGGCAAGCCGATATGAATTGCGTATTACACAACACGATGCACATAGCGCTACTAGCAATATGACAGGGACCACACCCCCTGTCAATAGATATATCAGTTATATGGCAGAAGCGGAGTTGCTGCTCCTGAAGCCGGGGCATGGACCGCCGGGCGGCGGCCCAGATCCCTTGGCGAAGGCCATTTAGGTGCCGAAAAACTACGGCAGTAGGCTGGATGGCATGTCTTCCGAAGAACACCCTGCCGAGCGGCGCGAAGTAACGGTCCGGCGCGCCCCCCGATTTGTGCCGTTCCTCATATTGGGTGCACTGGTGGGCATCGGCGTTGCAGCGTTTGTCGCCTTCGGCCTGCCCGGGAGCGCCAGCTTCGACTCCGGCGCGGTCTTCGGGTTCTTTATGGTGATGTTCGCCGGCGGCGGTGCCATCCTGGGCGCCGTCGTCGCCCTTGTGCTGGACCGTCGGAGCGTCAAGCGGCGGGAACGCGCGGTGGTCGAACCGGTTCCGGACTCGGAGCCGGACACGGATCCCCAGGCCTAGGCGCCGCCGGCCAGTGGTCGGGGCCTGGTCACAAACCGGCGGCCGGAAAACTCATACCCCATATCGTGCGATAATCGATCAGTGGCACGCGGCGATGGCAAACTTTCCCATGATCTTCTTCCCGGCGAAAAAGGACCCCAGGACGCTTGTGGCGTCTTCGGCGTCTGGGCACCAGGTGAAGAAGTAGCAAAACTTACCTACTACGGGCTGTACGCACTGCAGCACCGTGGCCAGGAGTCGGCTGGTATTGCCACCAGCGACGGCAAGCGGATCAACGTCTACAAGGACATGGGCCTCGTTTCCCAGGTGTTCGACGAGACGACGCTGAACACCCTGACCGGACACCTCGCCGTCGGGCACTGCCGCTACTCCACCACGGGAGCAAGCCACTGGGCCAACGCCCAGCCCACCCTTGGCGCCACCAGCACCGGCACGGTTGCCCTGGCCCACAACGGAAACCTGACCAACACCGCCGAGCTCAACGCCATGATCCAGGAACGCAACGGCGGCCAGCTCACCGGCGAAATGAAGCAGGGCAACACCTCGGACACCGCCCTGGTCACGGCCCTCCTGGAAGGCGAGCCGGGCAAGAGCCTGGAAGACACCGCCACCGAACTCCTGCCCAAGATCAAGGGCGGCTTCTGCTTTGTTTTTATGGACGAAGGCACCCTCTACGCCGCCCGCGACACCTACGGCATCCGCCCGCTGGTCCTCGGCCGGCTGGACCGCGGCTGGGTGGTGGCGTCCGAACAGTCGGCACTGGCCACCGTCGGAGCCAGCTTCATCCGCGAAATCGAGCCCGGTGAGTTCATCGCCATTGATGAGGAAGGCGTGCGCTCCAAGCGCTTCGCCGAGCCAACGCCGGCTGGCTGCGTTTTCGAGTACGTCTACCTTGCGCGCCCGGACGCGGCCATCGCCGGCCGCTCCGTCTACGAGTCCCGCGTGGAGATGGGCCGCCAGCTGGCCCGCGAAAACACCCACGAGGCCGACATCGTGATTCCCGTCCCGGAATCCGGCACGCCTGCTGCCGTGGGTTACGCCGAAGAGTCCGGAATCCCGTTCGCGCACGGCTTCGTGAAGAACTCCTATGTAGGCCGCACCTTCATCCAGCCGTCGCAGACCCTGCGCCAGCTCGGCATCCGGCTCAAGCTGAACGCCCTGGAATCCGTGATCCGCGGTAAGCGCGTGGTGGTCGTGGACGACTCGATCGTCCGCGGCAACACGCAGCGGGCCATCGTCCGGATGCTCCGGGAAGCCGGCGCGGCCGCGGTGCATGTCAAGATCTCCTCCCCGCCCGTGCAGTGGCCCTGCTTCTACGGCATCGACTTCGCCTCCCGTGCGGAACTCATCGCCAACGGGGCGACCATCGAGGAGATCTCGCAGGCCATCGGCGCTGACTCGCTGGCCTACATCTCGGAGGACGGCATGATCGGCGCCACCCGGCAGCCGCGCGAACGCCTCTGCACCGCCTGCTTCACGGGCAAGTACCCCATCAAGCTTCCGGACGCCGACAAGCTGGGCAAGAACCTGCTGGAGCGCACGGACCTGGGCGGCCTGACACCTTCGCCCTCGGCCCTGCCAGGGGAAACGGCGGCACTGGCCGTGGATTCCCACGAGGATCCGGCTGAAAAGTCCGGCGCTACCGGCTGCGATCCGGGACCGGACTCCGAATTTGAGAACCTGCTGACCGACGCCGACCTCGTGCCTGACGTACACGCCGCCGCAGGCGCCGACAAGAAAGAGTCCCTATGACTTCCGCAAACACCGCCGCCGGCCCCGCTTCGGAGAACACAGGCATCACCTACGCCTCCGCAGGCGTTGACGTCGAAGCCGGCGACCTCGCCGTCGAACTCATGAAGGATGCCGTCAAGGCCACCCACAACTCCTCGGTGATCGGCGGCGTGGGCGGCTTCGCCGGCCTGTACGACGTCTCGAAGCTGCTGACTTTCAAGAAGCCGCTGCTGGCGACTTCCACCGACGGCGTCGGCACCAAGGTGGCCATCGCCCAGGCCATGGACATCCACGACACCATCGGGTTCGACCTGGTGGGCATGGTGGTCGACGACATCGTGGTGGTGGGTGCCGAACCGCTGTACATGACCGACTACATCGCCTGCGGCAAGGTGGTTCCGGAGCGCATCGCCGGCATCGTCCGCGGCATCGCCTCTGCCTGCTCCGTGGCCGGGACCGCGCTGGTCGGCGGCGAAACCGCCGAGCACCCCGGCCTGCTGGGCGAGCACGAGTACGACGTCGCCGGCGCTGCCACCGGCGTCGTGGAAGCCGATGCCCTGCTGGGCCCGGAACGGGTCCGCGCCGGCGACATCGTCATCGGCATGGCCTCCTCCGGCCTGCACTCAAACGGCTACTCCCTGGTCCGCCGCGTCATCAACCACGCCGGATGGGCCCTGGACCGCCAGGTCTCCGAACTCGGCCGCACCCTGGGCGAGGAACTCCTCGAACCCACCCGCGTCTACGCCGCCGACTGCCTGGACCTGGCCCGCACCTTCCCGGTGAACGCCGGCGCAGCCGTGCACGGCTTCAGCCACGTGACCGGTGGCGGCCTGGCCGCCAACCTGGCCCGCGTCCTGCCGCAGGGCCTCGTTGCCACCGTGGACCGCGCCACCTGGGAACTGCCCGCCATCTTCAAGCTCGTCTCGGAACTGGGCAACGTCCCGCTGGCAGACCTCGAACGCACCCTCAACCTGGGCGTGGGCATGGTGGCCATCGTGTCCCCCGACGCCGCGGATGCCGCCGTCGCCCGGTTGAATGACCGCGGCCTGCCGTCCTGGATCATGGGCACGGTCACGGAGGACTCGGACTCGATCCTGAAGTCCGGCCCGGACTACGTCCAGGGCGCCAAAGGCGTGGACGGCGGCGCAGTCCGCCTGGTCAACGCGTACGCCTGATCCCCCGATCGGTCCCCGCCGGTGTTGCCCGCCGGCGGGGACCGATGAGGTTAAGAGGCCTCTTGCATTCAGGGAGCCTTGATCAGGCTGAGGATTCCGCCCTGGGGATCGCGGATGGTGGCAGGCCCTTCCTCAAAGTCGGCCTCCGGTTCCACAACCGTTTCGCCTCCCGCCTCCACGGCCGCCTCGACAGCCGCTCCAAGGTTGGCAACCCCGAAGTAGATCTGCCACGCCGGTTCCTCAGCGTCCCCGGCAGCGACCACCCCGGCCACCTCAACCCCGTCGAGGACCAGCGCACTGTAGCTCCCGCCGTCGTCCTGTGGATACTCGGTGATCTCATGTCCGAAAAGCTGTTGGAAGAATCCGACGGCGGCCTGCGGCTCAGGCGTGGACAGTTCCGCCCAAGCAAGCGCGCCCGGTTCATTGAACAGCCGGGTCCCGCGGTGCGTTCCGGCCTGCCAGATGCCCGTGGTCCCGCCACCGGGCGGGGCCACGAAGGCGAGAACCCCCGTGTCAGCCACTGCCTCGGGCCCGAACTCTGCCGCACCGCCGGCATACAGAGCTTCCTCCACCAGCGCTCCGGCGTCGTCCGCGGCGAAATAGATGTTCCACTGCGCTGCGGTGCCGGCCGAAAGCTGGAGCGGGTTCTGCGGGGCGATGACGGAGACCAGGTTCCCGTCCGCAAATGCCTGGGCATAGGTACGGCCGTCCGGGGTGGGCAAATCCCTGTAGGTCCAGCCGAAGAGCCGGCCGTAAAAGTCCTTCGCCGCGGCGACATCGGGCGTCTGCAGATCCGCCCAGCACGGCTGGCCGTGCCGGTATGCGTCAATATGTGGCATGGCATAACGCTACACGGCCGACCGGACGCCGAAGCAAAGGAACAACAGCGCGGCAAAGCCCGCTCCCGGCACCTGATGGTGTGGGAAGCGGGCTTTGGGCGCAGCAGGATCTGACGCCTGAAAAAATATGCGCCGCAGAAACTGTGCGCTGTATCAGTGCCGTTGTGGCGTCGCTGGAGCTGCCTGGCAGGGCGTTGGCAGCGCGCTGCGGCAACAACTAGCCGATGCGACGGGTGTCTACCTCGTCGTCGTCGTCTTCCAAATCATCCGCGTACTTGTCCACGTAAGCCGAATAATCCGGTTCCACCGGTTCGTTCGCATAGTGGCTCGTGGCACGACTTGATGGGCCCGTCAGCTCGCGCTGAAGTGCCGAATAGTCGGTGTTCGGGGAGTAGTACTTGATGTCCCGAGCCTGCTTAGTAGCTTTTGCCTTTTGACGGCCGCGCCCCATGGCGTGACCCCCTTTTGTACTTGGACCGGAGGTGGTCACCTTTGGCGATGGTGAGGCCCCGGAATGTTTGGTCAATTTGTCGTACACCTAGATTACATGCTTTCTGCGGCCCCTGCTTGCCGGGCGCGGCGCCCGGGAGTGGTGTGCGCTACCATTTCCGCGCATCGGCGGCGAGTTTCCAGCATTTTTGTTGGGTAGAGTCGCTTAAACAACTGCCGAAACTGGCCGGGCGACCGGCTGCCCGCCCGGGACGGAATGCAGGAGGATGCGCCCACGTGAACAACCAGGACCTGCCGCCGAAGCCCAGCTCGCCGCCCACCGCGGGCCTGCCGAAAGTGCGGGCGGAGCAGGTTCCCGCCCGGCACCACATCCCGGCACAGGCCCCCGCTCCCGCACCGGACCATGTGACGTGGTCCCGGCCGCTGCCGGAGCCGGAACGGGAACGGACGCCCAGGCTGCGACCGAAAACCCGGCGGACCCTGTGGAAGGCGCTGTTCGCCGTCGTACTCCTTGCGGTGGTGGCCGGCGTGGTGTGGCTGGCGGTGTGGCTGAACTCCGGCGGGGGCGCCGATGAAGCGGCGAATGCCGCCGGGGCCGTGGAAACCGCGGTGACGCCGCAGGCCACGCCGCTGCCGCTGCCGCGCGACGGGGTGCAGCCGGCGGACTACGCGCTGGGTGACTGTTTTGCCGATTTCGATCCGGAAGCGCTCGCATCCAAGGTGGTCCCCTGCGATACGGGCCACTCGGCGCAGCTTGTTGCCGTGTTCCGCTACCCGGAGGCAGGATCCTATCCGGGCGCCGAGGCGCTGAAAGCCAAGGCGCTGGAAGCGTGCCAGGCGGCAAAGCTGGGCCCGGCCGCCAACGAGTACCAGCTGAACTTCCAGCGCAGCTTTCCCAGCAGCACCAGCTGGGAGTCCGGCGACCGCAGGGTGGACTGCTATGTAACCAGCACGGGCGGCAATGTCATTAACGCGAGCGTGCTGCCCTGACGGTTTCCCGCCGGGGCAGCACGCTTCCCTGAATCCTTCTGCTTAGCCCTTACGCCGCACGGCGAGGCCTGCGGTCAGGGCACCTGTCAGCGTGTCGACGTCGCCTTGGCCGATTTCCGCAGCTTCGGCCGCGGTGTCCACGAGCACGGTGTCGCCGTCGCTGATGTCACCGGCCAGGATGGCCTTGGCCAGCCGGTCGCCGATCTCGCGCTGCACCAGCCGGCGGAGCGGCCGGGCACCGTACGCGGGGTCGAAGCCGGAGATGGCAAGCCAGTCCTTGGCACCGTCCGTAACCTCCAGGGTGAGCCGGCGGTCGTGCAGGCGCCGTCCCAGTTCGGCCACATGCAGGTCGACGATCCGGGAGAGCTCCTCCACCTTGAGCGCGTCGAACAGCACTACCTCATCCAGCCGGTTCAGGAACTCCGGCTTAAAGGCGGTGTTGACGGTGGCCATGACAGCATTCCGCTTGGCCTCCGCATCCAGCGACTGGTCCACCAGGAACTGGCTGCCCAGGTTGGACGTAAGCACCAGGATGGTGTTGCGGAAGTCCACGGTGCGCCCCTGGCCGTCGGTCAGCCGGCCGTCGTCGAGCACCTGCAGGAGGATGTCGAAGACCTCCGGGTGGGCCTTCTCCACCTCGTCGAGCAGCACCACGGAGTACGGGCGGCGGCGGACGGCCTCGGTGAGCTGGCCGCCTTCCTCGTAGCCGACATAACCCGGAGGGGCACCGACGAGCCGGGCGACCGAGTGCTTCTCGCCGTACTCGGACATGTCGATGCGCACCATGGCGCGCTCATCGTCGAACAGGAAGTCGGCGAGTGCCTTGGCCAGTTCGGTCTTGCCCACGCCTGTGGGACCCAGGAACAGGAAGGAGCCGGTGGGCCGGTTGGGGTCGCTGATGCCGGCCCGGGCACGGCGGACGGCATCGGATACCGCGGTGACGGCCTTGGCCTGGCCGATCAGCCGCTTGCCCAGCTCCTCCTCCATGTGGAGCAGCTTCTGGCTTTCACCCTGCAGCATGCGCCCGGCGGGGATCCCCGTCCACGCGGAGATGACCTCGGCGATGTCGTCCGCGGTCACTTCCTCGGCGACCATCTGGGCGGACTTGTCCGAGACGGCGGCTTCGGCTTCGGCCGCGGCGTTCAGTTCGCGTTCCAGTGCCGGGATTTCACCGTAAAGGACCCGCGAGGCAGTCTCCAGGTCGCCTTCGCGCTGGGCCTTGTCCGCCGCGCTGCGCAGCTCATCCAGCTTGGCCTTCAGGTCGCCCACCCGGTTCAGGCCGGCTTTTTCAGCCTCCCACCGGGCGTTCAGCGCAGCCAGCTCTTCTTCCTTGTCCGCTTTGTCCGCCCGCAGGGCCGCAAGGCGTTCCACGGAGGCGGCGTCGGTTTCGCCTTCCAGCGCCAGCTCCTCCATGGTGAGCCGGTCGACGGCGCGGCGGAGCTGGTCGATTTCCTCCGGTGCGGAGTCGATCTCCATGCGCAGCCGGGACGCGGCCTCGTCCACCAGGTCAATGGCCTTGTCCGGCAGCTGCCGGCCGGAGATGTAGCGGTTGGAGAGCGTGGCCGCAGCCACCAGCGCCGAGTCGGCGATGGACACCTTATGGTGTGCCTCGTAGCGCTCCTTCAAACCGCGGAGGATGCCGATGGTGTCCTCCACGCTGGGCTCGCCGACGTACACCTGCTGGAAGCGCCGTTCAAGGGCGGCGTCCTTCTCGATGTTCTCGCGGTACTCATCCAGGGTGGTGGCCCCGATCAGCCGAAGCTCGCCGCGGGCCAGCATGGGCTTGAGCATGTTGCCGGCATCCATGGAGGAGTCACCGGTGGCACCAGCGCCCACAACAGTATGGATCTCGTCGATGAAGGTGACGATCTGGCCGTCGGAGCCCTTGATTTCCTCGAGGACCGCCTTCAGCCGCTCCTCGAACTCGCCGCGGTACTTGGCGCCCGCGACCATGGAGCCGAGGTCCAGGGAGATCAGCGTCTTGCCGCGCAGGCTTTCCGGGACGTCGCCCGCCACCATGCGCTGCGCGAGCCCTTCAACAACGGCGGTCTTGCCCACGCCGGGTTCACCGATGAGCACCGGGTTGTTCTTGGTCCGCCGGGACAGGACCTGGACAACGCGCCGGATCTCCGAGTCACGGCCGATCACGGGGTCCAGCTTGCCGGACCGTGCCATGGCGGTCAGGTCGGTGCCGAACTTCTCCAGCGACTGGAAGGTGTTTTCCGGATCCGGGCTGGTGACCTTGCGGTCGCCGCGGACGCCTGGCAGGGCGGCGAGCAGCGCTTCACGGGAGGCTCCCGCCTCGCGCAGCAGGCGGCCGACGGCGTCGCTTCCGGCGGAGAGGCCAAGGAGGAGGACTTCGGTGGAGACGAAGGTGTCGCCGAGCCGCTCGGCCTCTTCCTTGGCATTCTGGATTGCCTGGAGGGCGGGGCGGGACAGCTGCGCCTGTTGGCTGGATCCGCCGGAGGTTGCCGGCAGCGCCTTGATGGCGCTGCTGGCCTGGACACTGACAGCATCCGGGTCGGCGCCGGTGGCGCGGAGCAGGGCAACGGCGACACCCTCGCGCTGGTCCATAAGGGCCTTGAGCAGGTGGGCCGGTTCCACTTGGGGGTTGCCGGCCGTGGAGGCGTTCATGGCCGCAGCGGAAAGAGCCTCCTGGCTCTTGGTGGTGAATTTGACGTCCAAAGAGAGCTCCTTTCAGGGGCAGTTGATCTAGGTTGAGTCTACTACGCTCAACTTTGCATTGGCTCGCTTTATTTCCCGCCGAGGGCCCCTCTTTTCCCACAGCGAACAGTCGCAGCCGGAACCCCGGCCTGTCAGCCCGGTATGTGGCACGTTGGATATCCCGGGGTTGCATTCTGCCCGGTCTCCGTCCGGAACGGCAGGGTCGAAGGCCCCGAACCCGGCTTTTTCGGGACGGCGGCTCACGCCTCGTAAACGGAGACCGCAGCGGCTTTGACCACGAAGTGCACCTCCATGCCGGGAGCCAGCCCCAGGTCCGCCGAGGCCGCCGGGGTAATGTCCGCCGCCAGCCCGTCCGCGCGGACCCGGATCTGGTCGCCGTGCGGCTCCATATCCGTGACCGTCACCGGGAAAGAGTTGCGGGGGCTGCCGTGGGCGTCAGTCAGGAACACGGAAACGGCCGACGGCGGAAACACGGCAACGCCGGGGCCGCCCGGCCGGTGCGCGGGGCCGGGTTCCTCGTGGTGGCCGGCGACTTCCAGCCCACGGGCGGTGCGGAGGCCGCTCCAGGTCAGCGTGCCAGGCAGGAAGTTCAGCCCGGCCAGCCCGGCCGCGAACGCGCTCCGGGGCTGCTCCAGCACCTGGCGCGTGGGCCCCTCCTCCACCACCCGTCCGTCCTCCATGATGACCACGCGCCGGGCAAGCATCAGCGCGTCGAGCACGTCGTGGGTGATGATGATGGCCTGGCGCCCCGCAAGAACCCGCTTGAGCAGGCGGCGGAGCAGCGGTGCGGAGTGGATGTCCAGGGCCGACAATGGTTCGTCAAGCAGCAGGAGCGCCGGATCGGCTGCCAGGGCCCGGGCCACCGCCACCCGCTGTGCCTGGCCGCCGGAAAGCTCCGCCGGCCGGCGCGCCGCCAGGTCGGCGGCCTCCACCTCCGCCAGCCACTGCCTTGCCTGGGCGTTCGCGTCGCCGGCGCGCATTCCCCTGCTCCGCGGACCGAATGCCACGTTCTCCAGGGCAGTGAGATGCGGAAACAGCAGCGGTTCCTGGGCGAGCAGCGCGGCACCGCGGCTGTGTGGCGGCGTCCACCGGTGGACGGGTTTCGGCTGGAAGTGCGGGTCCAGGTGGAAGAGGGTGCGGCCGTCCAGCTCGGAGCGGCCGCTGTCCGGTTTGAGCAGGCCGGCGATGCTGGCCAGCAGCGTGGACTTGCCGGCGCCGTTGGGTCCCATGACGGCAACGGTTTCGCCCGGCGCCACCGTCAGGGCGACGTCGAAGCCCCGCTCAGCCACGGCTGCCTGGAACGTAAAGGTCACTGGAGGCTCCCGTCTGTGATGGCGGGCGCCGTCGTCCGTTCCCGCGATCCCCGCGGCGCCCCTCCACGCGGATGGCGGCGGTAGGCGAGCGCGACGACGGCAACGGCAACGGCGACCAGGACCAGGGACAGCGCGACGGCGGCGTCCGGGTCGGTCTCGCGCTGCAGGTAGATTTCCAGCGGCAGGGTCCGGGTCACCCCTTGCAGGCTGCCGGCGAAGGTGAGCGTGGCGCCGAACTCGCCCAGGCTCCGCGCAAAGGACAGCACCGCGCCGGAGGCCAGGCCGGGCAGCATCAGCGGCAGGGTGACGCGGCGGAAGACGACGCCGGGCGGGGCGCCCAGGGTCGCCGCGGCGGCCTCGTACCGGTGCCCGCCGGTCCGGAGCGCACCTTCGAGGCTGACCACCAGGAAGGGCAGCGCCACGAACGTCTGGGCCAGGACCACCGCCGAGGTGGAGAAGGCGATCCGGAGCCCCAGCACTTCCAGGGCACCACCCAGGAGTCCCTGCCGGCCAAAGGTGTAGAGCAGGGCGATGCCGCCGACGACGGGTGGCAGCACCAGCGGCAGGAGCACCAGCGAGCGGAGCAGGCCCTGCAGCGGGAATCGACTGCGGGCGAGGACAAGGGCCAGGGGCACGCCCAGCAGGATGCAGAGCACTGTGCTGGCTGTTGAGGTGCGCAGGCTGAGTCCCAGCGCGGACAGCGCCGGTTCCGACGTGACCAAGGGCAGGAAATTGGCCCAGTTGACCCGCGCCACGATGGCAACCAGCGGCAGGACGACCACCAGGGCCGCGAGCACCGCCAGGATGTACAGCCAGCGGGGAACACCGGTGTAGGCGGCGCGGGGGGCAGTCCTCGCGAAGACTCTCATAGTCCGGGCCCGGCGCGGCTTCATTCCGTGCCCGGCCCGAAGCCGGCCTGCCCCAGCACTTCCCGGCCCTCGGCGCCGGTGACGAGGTCGAGGAAGGCGGCGGCAGCGGCCTTGTTCCTGCCGTCGGCCAGCGCGGCGATGGGATAGCTGTTCACGGCGCCGGCGGCTTCCGGGAAGGGAATGCTTTCAACTTTGTTCTCCGCAGCGCGGACGTCAGTGACGTAGACCAGCCCGGCGTCGGCCTCCCCGGACGCCACTTTGCCCAGGACGTCCGCCACGGAGTTTTCCTCGCTGACGGGACGCAGCGCGGTCCCGTGCTTTTCCGCGATCAGGGCGGCCGCGGCCCCGCAGGGTACCTGCCGGGCACAGGTCACCAGCCGGGCGCCCTCTTTGGCGAGGTCCGCGAAGGAACGTACGCTGGCGGGATTGCCTCGCGGCACGGCGATGGCCAGCGTGTTGGTGGCGAAGATTTCCGGATCACCTTCCACCATGCCCGCATCCACCACCTTGTCCATGTTCTTGGTGTCGGCGGAGGCAAAGACATCAGCGGGGGCGCCCTGGCTGATCTGGGTTGCAAGGTCGGACGAGCCGGCAAAGCTCAGCGTGACGTCCACTCCCGGGTGTTCCGCCTCGAACGTTTCAGCCAGCCTGGTGAAACTGGATTTGAGCGAGGCGGCGGCGAAAACCGTGACGTCCCCTTCCACGCCGCCGGTTGCGGCACCCGGGCCCGGGCTGCCGCCCGCACACCCGGCCAACCCGGCCGCGAGCGCCAGGGCCGCCGCGGCCGCCAGCACGGGCGCCGGCTTTCGCCTCACAGCGCCTTCCCCTGGGGAGTCTCGATGATCACGGTGGTGGCCTTGACCACCGCGGTGGCCACCGACCCCGGTTCCAGGCCCAGGTCCCGGACGGCTTCGCTGCTCATCAGCGACACCACCCGGAACGGCCCGCACTGCAGCTCCACCTGGGCCATCACCTTGTCTGCGGTAATGGCGGTGACCAGCCCGACGAACCTGTTGCGCGCGGAGCTTCCCGTCCGGTGCGGATCATCCGGAAGCTGCGCCAGCTTTTGCGCATGCCGGGCAAGTTCCAGGCCGTCAACCGCGAGCCGGCCCGCCTCATCCCGGAGCGGAGTCAGGGAACCGTTGTCGGTCCAGCGGCGAACGGTGTCATCACTGACGCCGAGGAACCGGGCTGCTTCAGAAACGCGGATAATGGGCATTTCCCCAATATAGTCCTCACTTGCGGCAGAAACAGGAGGATTGTTCCGCTTTTTGGGATATGACCGGAGGCCGTGGCCTTCCCGGCGCCGGGCACCGGCAGCACTAGACTTCGTCCATGGCCATCTTCATCGACCCGCCGTTATGGCCTGCGCACGGAACCCATTTCTCGCACCTGGTTTCGGACACGTCACTGGAAGAGCTGCATGCCTTTGCCCTGGCGGAGGGCATCCCGGAGCGGGCGTTCGACGGCGACCATTACGACGTTCCGGAGCGCCGCTTTGACGGGCTGGTGGCTGCCGGCGCCATTCCCGTGGAAGCCCGGGTCCTGGTCCGCAGGCTGATCGCCAGCGGCCTGCGCATCCCCGCCCGGCAGCGGAACAAGTCACTCAAGGTGCCGCTGCAGACCCGGTGGGAAGCCATCATGCCGGGCCACGACGCCCTCTTCCTTGACCTGCTGGACCGGTGGAGCGAACCACACCGGCACTACCACGGCTGTACCCACCTGCTCTCGGTCCTCGAATCGCTGGACCTGCTCACCGAGCCAACGGACCCGCCCCGGACCGTGCTCCTGGCGGCGTGGTTCCATGACGCCGTCTACGCCGGGATTCCCGGCCAGGACGAGGAGGAGTCCGCCCGGCTGGCGGAGGACCGCCTCCGCCAGGCGGGCCTGCCGTGCGCCGAAGCAGCTGAGGTGGCAAGGCTTGTCCTGCTGACCAGCGACCACCGCCCCGGGCCGGGGGACGGGGCGGGTGCGCTGCTGTGTGATGCCGACCTGTCCGTCCTTGGCGGGGAACCGGACGAATACGCCCGCTACCTCGCCGCCGTCCGGCAGGACTACGCCCACGTGGGTGACCCTGATTTCGCGGCCGGACGCGCCGCCGTCGTACGCCGCCTGCTGGAACTTGACCCCCTGTTCCATACCCCACGGGCCAAAGAGCTGTGGCTCGATGCAGCCCGCCGCAACCTGGAAGGTGAACTGGCATGAACGCGCCGTCGTCGAAAACCGTGCATGTTCATTCCGCGAGCGCCGCGCACCGCCAACTCGGCTACACGGTGCGGCTTGACTGGGGAACAGCGGGCGCCAGGACCGTGGCCCCCGGAGCGGACCTTGCCGTAGTGGTGGATGTCCTGTCCTTCAGCACCTGCGTCAGCGTGGCCCTTGACCGGGGCGCCGAGGTGTTTCCCTTCCCGTGGAAGGACACCGGCGCCGAGGACTTTGCCGCCCACCACAGCGCGCAGCTGGCGGGACCGCGCGACGGCGGCGGGCTGAGCCTGTCGCCGGCCAGCCTGCGGGCTGCGGCCTCCCTGCAGCGGGTAGTGCTGCCGTCGCCGAACGGCTCGGCACTGTGCCATGTGCTGGCCGGTGAGGTTCCGCTGGTGGCGGCGGTGTGCCTCCGCAACGCGGCGGCGACGGCCGAGTGGGTGGCAGCGAACCTGGCCGAAGACGCGGTGATCGCGGTGGTTGCGGCCGGGGAACGCTGGCCCGACGGCACGCTCCGGCCCGCTGTGGAGGACCAGATCGGGGCGGGCGCCTTCATTGCCGGGCTTGCGGCGTCCGGCAAGGGCGGCTACGAGGCCGCGGACGGTTGGGATGGCAGGCACGGGTATTCACCGGAGGCGGTGGCCGCCGTGGCGGTCTTCGAGGCCTCCGAGCCGCGCCTGCGCGAGGCGCTGCACGGCTGTGCCAGCGGCCGGGAGCTTGCCGGCGGCGGCTACGGGCACGACGTCGACATTGCCGCTGAACTGGACGACAGCGACGCCGTGGCCATCCTGGCGAACGGGTCCTTCGGCCCGCGCTGACAGCCCCGCGCCGGGGCCCTCGTGGGAAGGGTCAGCGGTAGGCCGGCACGAACGGGGTGCTGGTGGGAACGATCTGCTTGCCCAGCGGCATCAGGGACACCGGGATGAGCTTGAGGTTGGCGATGGCCAGCGGGATGCCGATGATGGTCACGGCCATGGCAAAGGCCGTCACCACGTGCCCGATGGCGATCCAGATCCCGGCCACGAGCAGCCAGATCACGTTGCCCAGCAGCGGGAAGACGCCCGCGCCGCCGGGCTTGTCGACCACGGTCCGGCCGAACGGCCAGAACGTGTAGGCGGCGATCCGGAACGAGGCGATGCCCCACGGGATGGTGACGATCAGCAGGCAGCAGATCACGCCCGCCGCGAAGTAGCCGAGGGCGAGCCAGAAACCGCCAAAAACCAGCCAGATGATGTTGAGCAGCGTCTTCATGCATCCATTGTGCCGTCAGCGCCCTGCCGAAAAGGTAGGGGACTTCCCTGACCCGACCCTGAAACCCGGGGCCGGGCCAGCCTGCGCTGAGCCGGCCGGCCCGGTCCTGTCGGACCGTCAGACCGTGGCGTCGGACTTTGCCGCGTGCACGAAGTCGCGGATCTTGGCCAGGTCCTTCACGCCGCGGGATACCTCGACCCCCGACGAAACGTCGACGCCCCACGCGTTCGCCGCCACGGAGGCCTCCGCCACATTGGCCGGGTGCAGGCCGCCGGCGAGCAGCCACTTGCGGCCCTGCAGCTCGGGGACCTCCGCCATGGCGGCGTAGTCCCAGGTTTCTCCGGAGCCGGGCACCGCGGCATCAATGAGGAGCAGGTCCTCGCCCCAGTCCTCGATCTCCTGCCGGGTGGCATCCATGGTGACGGCCCTGATCACCTTCATGCCGGCGTCGTGCACCGTGGCGATGTCCTCCCGCGTCCGCGCGCCGTGCAGCTGGATCCATTCGAGCCCCGCTGCCCGGGCGATGGCGACCGCGTCGGCCACCGGCTCGTGGCGGAAAACCCCGACCGGGGACACCCGCCCAGGAACCTCCGTGAGCAAGCTGGCCACCTGGCCGGGTGAGACGACCCGGGGGCTTGCGGTGAGGACAAAACCGACGGCATCCGCTCCGGACTCAACCGCTTCACGGACTGATTCGGGCGTGCTGAGACCACACACTTTGACGAACATTGCCGGCTCCTTAGGCTGTTTTCGCGTTGACCCCCCGCAGGAGATTAGCAGGCGCCGCCCGGTCCCCGCGACGGTTGCCGTCCCCGGGGCGAACTAGGCTGGGCTGATGCAGATTATCCGCTTCGCAGAGCTCAAGGCCGAACCATGGCGCAACGGCGGCGGCGTCACCCGCGAGGTGGCCAGCCACCCCTCAGCGGACGGTTCCGGGTGGGACTGGCGGGTGAGCCTGGCCGACGTCACCAAGGCCGGCGGCTTTTCGCCCTTTCCGGGAATGGAGCGGCTCCTGACGGTGGTGGACGCCGAGCTCCTGCTGCTCACGGTTGACGGCTCCGAGCGTCCCGTCGAGAAGTACCGGCCCTTCCGGTTCGACGGCGGGGCGGCCACCTCGGCAGCCCTCCCCACCGGGGACGTCCGGAACCTCAACGTGATCGCCAGGGCCGGCGCATACAAGGCCTACACGTCCGTCATAGAACTGTCGAAGAAGCGCGCCCACCCGGTCTTCGAGGGACAGGTGGCAGTGCTGCTGCAGGGGCAGGCGTCGGTGGGTGACGGGACAGGCGAACTTCTGGATCTGGGGCGCTTCGACGCCGTCATCGACTCAGACTCTCCGTCCCCGGAGATCCTGGGCCGCGGCTTCCTGGCGGTCGTGTCCGTCGATCCTGTGGAAGGCTAGTCCAGGCCGGATAGGCCAGCCTCACCTTCTCCAAGCGAAGCCTTCCCACACTGGTTCCGGGCTCCCGGCGCGCCTAAGCTCAGGGCTATGACCGCAACTACATTCAATTCGCTCCTGTCCACCCAGATCGGCAACGAATTCGCCGCATCGCAGCAGTACATTGCCGTGGCCACGTGGTTCGCCAACCAGGACCTGCCCCAGCTGGCCAAGTACTTCTACCGCCAGTCCGTTGAGGAACGGAACCACGCCATGATGATGGTGCAGTACATGCTGGACCGGGACATCCCGTTCACCATTCCGGGCGTCCCCGCGGTCCGCAACGACTTCAGCGCCGTCACCGAGCCCCTGGCCCTTGCCCTGCAGCAGGAGAAGGAAGTCACCCGCAACATCGAGGACCTGTTCCGTGCCGCCCGCGGCGAGAACGATGCCCTGGGAGAACAGTTCATGCTGTGGTTCCTGAAGGAGCAGGTGGAGGAGGTGGCGTCCATGACCACCCTGCTGAACATCGCCGAACGGGCAGACAACCTGTTCGACATCGAAAACTTTATCGCCCGGGAAACCATCGGCGACGGCGGCCGGGACAGCGCCGCCCCCGAGGCGGCGGGCGGCGCCCTCTAAGCCCTTCCACCGGCGGGTGGTGAGGTTGGCCACCAAGGTGGCCCGCCGCCGTCGGGCGTTGCTAGGCTGGAAAACAAGGCCCAGCACCCGGGCCTCCGGACGACGGTTCAGTACCCGGCACGCGACAAGACTGGCCGAAGGATCTGTCATGTCGTGGTTAATCCTCATCCTCTCCGGCGCCCTCGAGGCCGTCTGGGCCGCGGCCCTGCACCGCGCTTTCCAAACCTCCGGCCGCCGCCGCATCACCCCTGCCTCCCTGTTCCTGGTCTCAGTGGCAGCCAGCACCGGCGGCCTGGCCATCGCCATGCAGTCCATCCCCACCGGCACGGCTTACGCAGTCTGGGTGGGCGTCGGCGTGGTCCTGACCTCCGCCTATGCCATCGTCACCAGGGTGGAGCGTCCGACGGCGGCACGCCTCCTGCTGCTCTCCGGCATCGCTGCGTGCGTGGTTGGCCTGAAGGTGGTGGCGTAATGTTCAAGCGCTCCGTTCCCTGGCTGATCCTGCTCGCATCGGCAGTCCTTGAGGCCGTGTGGGCCACGGCATTGGGCCTGTCTGAAGGCCTCAGCCGGCCGCTGCCCACCGCGGTTTTCATCGTGACGGCCGCACTCAGCATGCTGGGCCTGGGCATCGCCATCCGCAGCATCCCGCTGGGCACAGCTTATGCCGTCTGGGTGGGCGTGGGCGCCGCCCTGACCGTTGGCTGGGCGATGGCTACCGGCGTGGAACCCTTCAGCCCGCTGAAACTGCTGTTCATCGCGGGGATTGTCGGGTGTGCGGCCGGCCTCAAGGTGCTGCCCGCTGACCAAAAGGTGCGGGCTCCAGAGCCGGCACGCAGTTGAGGAGGCCGTGGTGATCCGCGCGGTCTAGGCTTTTGCCATGGACTCCCCCGCGATTGCCCAGGCCATGGACGCCCTGCGCCGCCGGATGGTCCCCGGTACACGGACCATCCTGGGCATTACGGGGGCGCCCGGCTCCGGAAAGTCCACGTTCGCCGCATGGATCCGGGAGCAGTTCACCCCCGGAACCGCAGTGGTGGTCCCCATGGACGGCTTCCACCTGGGCAACGCGGTCATCGACGGCACGCCGCTGCGCGACCGCAAGGGTGCCATCGACACGTTCGACGCCGGCGGGTACCTGTCCCTGCTGCGCCGCCTGGTGGCCCGCGACGAGGCTGTGGTGTACGCCCCCGAGTTCCGGCGCACCCTGGACGAGCCGGTGGCGGCTTCGATCCCGGTCCCTGCCGAAGCGCCCCTCGTCATCACCGAAGGCAACTACCTCCTGGTGGAGCAGGAGCCCTGGAAGGAAGTCCGGGCGCAGCTGGATGAGGTGTGGTTCGTGGACACTCCCGAGGAGCTGCGGCTTGGGAGGCTGGTGGCCAGGCATGTGTCCTTCGGGATGGGCCAGGCCGCAGCGCAGGCGTGGGCGTCAGGACCGGACGAAGCCAACGCCCGCCTCATACGGACTACACGGCACGCCGCGGACCGCGTCATCCCCTGGCACTGAAACCACCTGACACCAACAGCAAGGAGATCCGCATGGCACCCACAGTCGTACTCGGTGACGGCCTCAAGGTCAGCCCCCTCGGCTTCGGCGGAATGGCGCTGACGCCGGTCTATGGCGAGGTGGACCAGGAGGATGCGCTCCGGACACTGCACCACGCCGCGGACGCCGGTGTCACCTTCATCGACACGGCGGACGTCTACGGCGCAGGCAGCAACGAGGAACTCATCGCACAGCTGCTGCGGGACCGGCGGGACCAGGTCCAGCTGGCCACCAAGTTCGCCCTGGTGGGCAGCCCTGCGGGCGGTTACAGCGATGTCCGGAACGACCCCGCCTACATCCGGCAGGCTGTGGACCGGAGCCTGCGGCGGCTCGGCACGGACGTCATCGACCTCTACTACATGCACCGCCGCGACCTCCGCGTTCCGATTGTGGAAACCGTGGAGGCCATGGCGGAGCTGGTGCAGCAGGGGAAGGTGCGCCACCTTGGCCTGTCCGAGGTGACGGCGCAGGAGCTGGAGGAAGCCTGCTCCGTCCACCCGATCGCCGCCGTCCAGAGCGAGTGGTCCATCTGGAGCCGCGATGTGGAACGCAAGGTTGTTCCCGCGGCAGCCCGCCTGGGTGTGGGCTTCGTGCCTTACTCGCCGCTAGGCCGGGGGTTCCTCACCGGCACCGTTGACGCCTCCAGCCTGGGAGACAACGACTTCCGGCGGAACATCCCCCGTTTCGCCCCGGACGCCGCGGACGCCAACCAGGCGGTCGTGGACACCGTCCGGTCCGTGGCCAGCGAACTGGGGGCGACTCCCGCCCAGGTTGCCCTGGCGTGGCTCCTCGCCCAGGGCAGCCGCCTCGGGCTGCCCGTCGTGCCCATCCCCGGCACCCGCAAGCGGGACCGGATCGACGAAAACCTGGGCGCCCTGGCTTTGGACCTGACCCCGGCGCAACTGGACGCGCTTGGCCAGGCCTCGGACGCCGTCGTCGGATCCCGCTCAGCGGATCCCAACTGGGTGTCAGAGGGGCGTGAATAAACTCAGACCCATGGACTCACTTCTCTACGACCTCCCGGCCGTGACCATCCGCAGCATCTCCGTCAGCGAAATGGACAACAATGTGTACCTGCTGACGGCGAAGGCCAGCGGCGAACAGGTGCTGATCGACGCCGCCGACGACCTCCCCGCCATCCGGCAACTGCTCGCGGATTCGGCCGCGGACTCGTCCAGTCCGCGGCTCGCCCTGATTGCCACCACGCACCAGCACTGGGACCACGTCCGGGCGTTGGAGGACCTGGTGGCCGCCACCGGTGCGCCCACCGCAGCGGGGGCGGACGACGCCGATGCGCTGCCGGTTTCCGTGGACCGTCGCCTGTCGCACGGGGACACAGTAGCCGTCGACGGCTTTGAGCTGGCGGCTGTCCACCTGCGCGGGCACACCCCCGGCTCCATCGCGTTCGTGTACCAGGATCCGGAAGGCCCCGCGCACATTTTCTCCGGCGACTCACTGTTTCCGGGCGGGGTGGGCAACACCCAGAAGGACCCGGAGCGGTTCAACTCCCTGCTGTCCGACGTCACCGAGCGGCTGTTCGGCACCTACCCTGACACCGCCGTCGTGCATCCCGGCCACGGCAAACCGACGACGCTCGGGGCCGAACGGCCTCACCTCGAGGAGTGGCGCGAGCGGGGCTGGTAAGCAGGTGGTTGAGCCCGTCGAAATCCGGTTTCGACAGGCTCAACCACCGATGTACTGCTAACGCCCGCGGCGCTCGTTCGACGCCGGGGCGGACGCGCGGCGCGGGCCGCTGCGGGCGGGACGGCCGGAGCCGCCGTTGCCTGAGCCGCTGCCCTTGCCGGCACCGTAGGATCCGCCGGAAACCCCGCCGGTGTTCGATGACCAGACGGCCTTGCTGCCGCCGGTGGCACCTGCTGCTGCGCGCTGGCCGGTGGCCGGGCGTCCGC
>NZ_BAAHNO010000045.1:0-3099 GCF_054656615.1 Arthrobacter sp. AD-310
ACATCTTCCGCCGCGCCCACCCGCCGTCGGGGACGCCTGGCGGCGGGCGCGCTTGCGCTCGGCGTTGGCACCGGTGGAGGTGCCGCCGCCCTGCTTCGGCATTTTGGCTGCCAGCAGCGCCGCACGGGTGCGCGGGTCGACCTTTTCGGCCACGTCACCCACGAGTTCCGCCACGATCGGCGAGGACGCCGTAACGCGCTCGAAGCTGACGTCCACGCCGGCGGCCTTCATCAGCTTCTTGACGTCGGTCTGCTGCTCCGGGAGGGTCAGCGTGACCACCGTGCCGTCGGAACCGGCGCGGGCGGTACGGCCCGAGCGGTGCAGGTACGCCTTGTGTTCGGTGGGCGGGTCAACGTGGATGACCAGTTCGACGTCGTCAACGTGCACACCGCGGGCGGCGACGTCGGTGGCCACCAGGACGCGGACGTCGCCGTTGGAGAACTCGGCCAGGTTCCGGTCCCGGGCGTTCTGCGACAGGTTGCCGTGGAGGTCCACGGCGGGGATCCCGGCGTCGGTCAGGGTCTTGGCCAGCTTGCGGGCGTGGTGCTTGGTCCGCATGAACAGGACGCGGCGGCCGGCGCCGGAGGCGAGCTCCACGATCAGCTGCTTCTTGACCGTCTGGTCGTTGACCACCAGCACGTGGTGCTCCATGGTGGTCACCGCGGCCTGCGGATCGTCCACGGAGTGGGTCAGCGGGTTGGAGAGGTAGCGCTGGACGATCTTGTCCACGCCGTTGTCGAGGGTGGCGGAGAAGAGCAGCCGCTGGCCCTGCTTGGGGGTCATGTCCAGGAGCTTCTTCACCACGGGAAGGAAGCCGAGGTCGGCCATGTGGTCGGCCTCGTCCAGGACGGTGATCTCCACGGCTTCGAGGGTGAGGATGCGCTGGCGGATCAGGTCCTCCAGCCGGCCCGGGCAGGCGATGACGATGTCGACGCCGGCGCGCAGCGCCTTCTCCTGCCGGGCCTGGGAGATCCCGCCGTAGATCACGGTGGTGTTCAGGCCGGCGGCCTTGGCGAGCGGCTCGATGGTGGCGTTGATCTGGGTTGCCAGTTCGCGGGTGGGTGCCAGCACCAGGCCCATGGGGCGGCCGGGCTTGCGGAAGTACGCGGCTTCGCGTTCGGCGAGCCGGGCCACCAGCGGAATGGAGAAAGCAATGGTCTTGCCGGAACCGGTGCGGCCACGGCCCAGGACGTCACGGCCGGACAGGGTGTCCGGCAGGGTCTTCACCTGGATCGGGAAGGGGGATTCGATTCCCTGCGCGGCGAGGGTCTCGGCGAGGGCTTTGGGCGTGCCGAGGGCAGCAAAAGTAGTCATCTAAGTCTTTCTGGCGGTATCCGTGCGGATATCGGGCCCCGGCGCCGGTTGGCTCAGGGGGTTCGCCGAAGAAAAGTCAGGTGGTCAACCGGCAGGTGCCCTCTGCAGGACGGCGGCCGGGACCAAATGGAAGCGTTCATCGACGCAGGATGTGCCTCTCACATGAAAAATGCCCACTCCCCCAATTCAGGGGCTCCAACAGGGGAGCGAGCGGGCATCACTGCACATCAAGTTCCTCCAGTCTAGCATCCCGCGGCTGTCATCCTTTCTGCGGCTGCTCCCTGTCGCTTCCCTCGCCCTCCCCAACCCGTTGCCTTGGCAGCCGCGCCGGGGCAGGCTTGTGGCATGAACGAACAAGCGGGTCACCACCAGGGAACGCACGACGACGGCACTTCCGCAGCCGGCAACGGCACCGGCGGCGCCGGCAGCAGTACCGCGATAGGCAGCCAGATCCGCGGCGACGACGCCGCCTCCATCTGGAACGAGCGGTACAGCACGAAACCGCAGTTCTGGAGCGGCAAACCCAACCCCCAGCTGGTCCGCGAGGCGGGCGGGCTCCATCCGGGCAAAGCGCTGGATCTCGGCTGCGGCGAAGGAGCCGACGCCATCTGGCTCGCACAGCAGGGCTGGACAGTGACCGCCGTCGACGTTTCCGCCGTCGCACTGGAGCGCGCGCACTCGCACGAGAAGGCAGCACTGGCGAGGGAAAGCGTGCACGCGGCCGAAGGTGCCATCGCCAGCCGCATCACCTGGCAGCAGGCGGACCTGGCCCAGTGGGCGCCGGAGGGGCAGTTCGACCTGGTGACCTCGCAGTTCCTGCACGCCGAGGAACTCGCCTGGCAGGGTCCGCTGCGGGCAGCGGCCGCCGCGGTCAAACGTGGCGGCACCCTGCTGGTGGTGGGCCACCACCCGGACCGGATGCCGCCGTGGGGCGGGCACCACCACCACCGGGACATGTTCTACACCGGGGAGGACCTGGTGCGGGAACTGGAGCTTGGCGGTCCGGAGTGGCAGCTGGAGGTCCTGACCACGCGCGAGCGGCCGGTCACCGGGCCGGAGGGCCAACATGCCACCATCGGGGACGTCGTCCTGCGCGCCACCCGCCTCCCCTGACCCCCTGCCCCCTTTGCCCGCAGGTTGCCCGCAGGAGTTCTTGTCCGGATATGCAGGCTTCCAGCCCTCAGAATCTGCCCAAACTCAGGGAGTGCGGGCGGTGACGCGCGGCGCAACGCAGGCGGCCGCGGCGGCGGGCACGGCGGTAAGGGCGAAGACCCCGGCGAAGGATCCTGCCGGCGTCGTGAACGCCGCGAAGACGAGCGCTGTGGCGGCCAGGGCCAGTGCCCCGCCCAGGGAATCCGCTATGGACATGGCGGAGCTGTTGAAGCCCTCGTTGTCCTTAGTGGAAAGTGCCAGGGTCATGACACTGAGGCGCGGGTAGAGCAGGCCCATGCCGCCGCCGGCGAACACCCAGCCGGCTATGGCAATGGCGGCCGGCCAGTGCAGCGCGGTGGTTGCCAGGGCCAGCAGGATCGCGCCGAGCACCATGAAGGATCCGATGCGGACCGCGCTGCGGTGCGGCAGCCGGGTTCCCAGCCGGCCCTGGGCGGCAGCCGCCGCGGCCCACGCAAGCGCGCCGCCAGTGAGGGTAAGGCCGGCGAAGGTGGGCGGGAAGGCGTACTGCTCCACCAGCAGGTACGGCAGGTACACCTCGGCGCCGAAGAACGCCGCCGAGGCGAGCCCGCGGGCCAGGATGACGCTGGGCAGGCCGCGCCGGAAGGCCAGGGT
>NZ_BAAHNO010000045.1:3199-10291 GCF_054656615.1 Arthrobacter sp. AD-310
GGCCAGGGTGCCGCGGGGCACCAGCGGCCGGGCGGCCAGCAACGCGACAACGACGGCGGCGACCGCCAGGAGCGCGGCGGCGGCGGGAAATCCGGGGATCCGGACCTCGGCGGAGAGGTTGAGCGCCAGCACGGCGAGCGCCGCGAGCGCTGCCCAGGCGAGCCGTCCGGCGGCCCACGGGACTGCCGCTTCCTGCTGCTGTGGGGCCATGCTGCGCAGCACCGGCACGACCATCAGCAGGGCCGGTATCACCAGGCCCACAACGCCGAGGAACACCCAGTGCCAGCTGAACACCTGCGCCACGACGCCGGCCGCGAACGGGCCGACCAGCGATGGAACCACCCACGCTGCCGAGAACGCCGCGAAGATTTTCGGGTGCAGGACGCCTGGATAGATCCGGGCCACCAGCACGTACAGCGCCACCGTCAGGGCTCCGCCGCCGAGTCCCTGCACCAGCCGCCCGGCCACAAGCATCGGCATCGATACCGCGGTGCCGGCGATGAGCAGGCCCAGCACGAACAGTCCGACCGAGGCATACAGCGGTGCTTGTGGCCCGCGCCGGTCCGACCAGTTGCCGGCCGCCACCATACCGATAACACCGGTGGCCATTGGACCTGCGAAGGCCAGGGCGTAGAGCCCGGCGCCGGCCAGTTCCCGGCTGACCAGGGGCATGATGGTGGTCACCGCCAGCGACTCGAATGCGGCGAGGAACACCAGGGCACAGGTGCCGATGGTCACCCACAGGAACGGCCGCTGCAGGATGCCTTCAGTGGTGTGGGTGGCCGGGAGGGTGGAATCGGGCACGCTCGCCCCGCCTACCCGACGTACCGGTTCCGGCCGGCGCGGTAGCCGAAGACGGCCGCCAGCGCACCGACCACCAGGAAGAGGATTCCGGCGGCTGCAAAGGATCCGGTGGCCTGGTGCAACTGGCCCACCATCAGGGTGCCGGTGGAGCCGAGGCCGTAGCCGACGCCCTGCATCATGCCGGAGAGGTGGGCAGCGGTGTGCCCGTCCCGGGTCCGCAGCATGATCATGGTGAGCGCAACGGCTGTCAGGCTCCCCTGGCCGAGGCCCAGCAGGCCCGCCCAGGCCCACACCAGCTCCAGCGGCCCGAAGATGCACAGGGCGAAGCCGGTACCTGTCATCAGTGCAACAGCCGTGTTGATGGCACGCTGGTCGCTGAACCTCGCCGCGAGCGCCGGGGCGAACAGTGAGCCGAGCATCTGCAGCACGATGCTGGCTGAGACGATCAGCCCCGCCGTCCCGCCGTCAACACCGCGCTCACGCAGGATGGGCGCCAGCCACGCGAAGACGCTGAAGGACATCATGGCCTGCAGCACCATGAAGATGGTTACCTGCCAGGCAACGGCGGAGCGCCACACGTTGACCCCGTCCTTGACCGCCTGGTGCCTTATCCCGGGCTGCCGGAGCGCCAGGGGGAGGAACAGGAAAAGCACGACGGCGGCAGGGACCGCCCAGAACCACAGCGCCAGGGTCCACTCCCCCGTCGCCGTGTAGACGGGGTAGGTGAAGCCGGCCCCGAGTGCGGCAGAGGCGCAGATGGCCGTGGTGTAAAGCCCGCCCATGAGGCCCAGCCGGTGCGGGAAGTCGCGCTTCACCAGCCCGGGCAGCAGGACGTTGCAGAGGGCGATGGCTGCGCCGCAGGCCGCCGTCCCGGCGAGCAGTGCGGGCAGGTGGCCGCCGGGGATTCCCGGGTCGGCGGGGCGCAGCAGCAGCCCGGCCGTCAGCAGCCCCATGGCGCCAAGCAGGACCCGCTCGGCGCCGAACCTCCGGGCCAGGACGGGGGCCGCCGGCGCGAACACCCCAAGCAGCGTCACCGGGACCGTGGTCAGCACCACCACCGCCCAGCCAGGCAGGGATGCCTGCGCCGTGACCTCTGGGAGGACTGCCGAGAAGCTCGAAAACACGGTCCGGAGGTTCATCCCGATCAGGACAAGGCACACACCCAGGTATACGAGCTGCCGGCGGCCGCCCACCCGTGTGGGTTCCGGTGCCGGGAATTCGTCTATTTCGGCATCCACCAGGGCGCTGGCTCCGGGCTGGCCCGGGTTCCCGTTCCCCGGCCCGGCCCCAGGCCGCTGCTTCTTTGCCGCAGCATCCGTTGCTTCCGTCACCAGCCCATTCTTGCAGCACGCCCTGGCAGGCAGGGCCATCCCTGGGTGTTATCCACATAGTCGGCGTGCGGCCTTCTTCCCTCCACGCCCCATCCCTACGGTGAAACCACAACCTCAAGCACACAAGGGAGAGCCATGGACATGCCGACGCCTGAACCCGCACCACCGATTGGGGCAGCAGCATCGAAGCCTCCCTCCGGAGGAGGGCTACCCCCGTCCGGAGCAGCCGCCCACGGCCGCAGGGCCTCCTCGGCCCTGGGACTCGCCATCCTGGCGCCGGCCAGCATGCTGCTCACCGGGCCGCTGGCCGCATTTGCCATGCTTGCCACCTATCCATCCCAGGGGCCTTCCAAGGTGCCGTGGGTGACACCCGTCGTCTTTTTCAGCCTCCCTGTCCTCTTCGCAGCCTGTGCTCTGGCGCTGGCCTTTCCCCTCATGGACAAGCTCCCGCGCTCATCCCCCGGCTGGAGATCCGCGGCCGCCGCCCTGTGCATTGCCGGGCTGGTGGCAGCCGTCGCTTTGGGACCGGCGCTGGATATCATCGGCATCTTCTGATCCGGCTCCTGTTTCGCCCGGTTATTCTGGAAGGGATGAGCGAATCCCCGGAAAACCCCCAGCAGCAGCATGTCCCGAGGCCGGTGACGCCCGGAACGCAGGCGTCCCACGGCACCTACGGCGGCCGGCCGGTCAGCTTCGTGCGCCGCGGTACACGCTTGCAGGGCCGGCGGCAGGCGGCCTGGGAGGAACACGCGGAGCGCTGGGCGGTGGACGTCCCCCGGCACGTCGCCAACACGTCGGTCCACCCGGACTACACGTTCGACGCCGAGGCCGAGTTCGGGCGCAAGGCTCCCCTCATTGTGGAGGTCGGTTCCGGCCTGGGTGACGCGGTCTGCCACGCGGCGGAGCAGAACCCGGACACGGACTTCCTGGCGGTGGAGGTTTACACCCCGGGCCTGGCGAACACCATCATCAAGATCAACAGCCGCGGGCTCACGAACGTCCGCGTCGTCGAGGCCAACGCCCCGGAGGTCCTCGCCACCATGCTGCCCGCCGGGTCGGTGGACGAATTGTGGGTCTTCTTCCCGGACCCCTGGCACAAGTCGCGCCACCACAAGCGCCGCCTGATCCAGCCCGAGTTCGCCAAACTGGCCGCACGGGCCCTCAAACCGGGCGGGCTGTGGCGGATCGCCACGGACTGGTCCAACTACGCCATCCACGTCCGTGACGTCCTGGCCGGGTCCGAAGACTTCGAGAACCTGCACACCGGCGAGCGCCGCGGCCCGGAAAGCCCCCTCACCCAGGTGTGGCAGTCCGGCGTCGAAACCGTGGTGGGCGGCGCACCGGTGCGCGAAGGCCGCGCCCCGGTCAGCACGGAGCACACCGGCCCCAACGAGGGCGTGGACGAGACGGGCGGCTGGGCGCCGCGCTTCGAGGGCAGGATCCGCACCAGCTTCGAAGCCAAAGCCCACGAAGCCGGGCGGCTGATCTTCGACCTCTGCTACCGCCGGCGGTAACAGCCGGGCAGCTGCTCAGCTAATTCAGGGCGGTCCGTTGATGAGGCCGGTCAGCTGAACAGGCCGGTCGGCAGATTCATCCCGCGCTATAGCACCCGCAGGCAGGGCTGCGGGTGTGCCGCCTCCGCCGGCGGACCAAGTACTGTTCCAGACAGCCCTGGCGTGGCACGATTGCTCGTGTGTGGGGCACGCACGCCGGTGTACCCACCGCGCAGGTTCTGCGCATGCACAAAGGAACAGCCATCAAAAGAGAACTGAAGCAGGCCGTTAGCGCGGCAGAGAACGTCACCAACTCCCGGACGCTGGAAGTACTGGCGAGGGCAGGGTTCGCGGCAAGCGGCATCCTGCATCTGCTGGTGGGGGCGATAGCCATCCGGCTGGCCATGGGTGGCACCGGCAACGCCGACTTCAGCGGGGCGGTGGCGGAACTCGCCACCCAGCCGGCCGGGCCGTTCCTGCTCTGGGGCAGCTTCGCAGCGTGCGCGGCCCTGGCGCTCTGGCAGGTCAATGACGCCATCTTCGACTACAACCACCTCCCTACCAAGAAGAAGGTGGGGCGGAAGGCAAAGGCCGTGCTGCAGGCCCTGGTCTACGCCGGCCTGGCCCTGACCCTGATGTCCTTCGCCATGGGCACCGGTTCGGGCGGGGACAACCAGAAGGCGGCCAGCGACCTCACTTTCACCCTGATGAAAGCTCCGGGCGGGGTCGCCATGCTGGTCATCCTGGGCGCCGCGATCGCCATCGCCGGCGTGGTGTACGGCATCCGCGGGCTGCGGAAGTCGTTCGAAAAGCACCTGGTGATGCCCGCCAACCCGAGGATCAGGACCGCAGTCCGTGCGCTGGGCGTGGTGGGTTACGTCGCCAAGGGCGCCGTGTTGCTGCTGGCGGGCCTGCTGATCGTCGTCGCCACCCTGCAGGCACACCCCGAGGATTCCACCGGCCTGGACGGCGGGCTCCGCGCGCTCCGCGACCAGCCGTTCGGCGTCTACCTCCTGGCCGCGGTGGGCGCCGGGCTGATCTGCTACGGCGTGTTCATGATCGTCCGGGCGCGGCTGGCCAAAATGATCCAATAGGCCCGGCCGGAGCGGCAGCCCGGGCCTCATCAAGAGGTCTGCTCGCGGCCGGGGTTGGAGGCCGAAGTTGGTTCAGGGCAGGCGGACGCCATGGATCCCTACGGCACCGTAATCACAGCCACCGCCTGCTGTGCCCCGTCCCGCAGCTCGACGCTGGAGATGCTCGCCAGCTGGATGGGGGTTGCCCCGGTGACCCGGACCCGGCCGCTGGGGGTCGCCGTCCAGGCGCACGCCCGGTCCTCACCGCCGGCCCGGTCCCTGACCCAGAGCGAGAGCGTCCCGTCCTGCGGCAGGCTGCTGCCGTTCACTGCCAGTTCGGTCCCCCAGGTTTTCCGGGCCAGGTCGATGCTGAACTGCAGGCCGCCCCCGGACTGTACCGAATAGCTGGCGTCCGGCTGCGGCGGCCGCGCCAGCAGGGGCCCGGCAACGAGGCCCAAGGCGAGGCATGCGGCGGCTGCGGCGCCCACTAAGGCCGCCCACCGCCGTCGTGATGTCCGCCGGCGGCGGGCCAGCCGGGCAAGGAGTGGTTCCGGGGCCGGGGTGTCGCGGGCGGCGGTCAGGGTGGAGACCGTGGTGAGGGCCACCGCGTCCGGCACGGGGAGGGTGTCCAGGAGGGCAGGAAGCTTCTCGAGCCCGGCCAGTTCCTCCCGACAGGCCGCGCACTGCTGCAGGTGGGACTCGAACGCTTCCCGGTCCGCAGCGTCGAGCCCGCCCAGGAGGTAGGCGCCCAGCGGCTGGTGCGGGTCCGCGGCGTTCACTGTTCGACCCCCATTTCATCAAGGATTGTCCGCAGCGCCCGGACGGCGTAGTAGGCACGGGATTTCACTGTCCCGCTGGGGATATTGAGCTGGACGGCGGTCTCGTTGACGGTGAAGCGGCGGTAGTGGAGGGCCACGAGCACGTCCCTGTGCTCCTTGCTCAGCCGCAGCAGCGCCTCTTCCACCAGGACGCGGTTGAGCAGGTCGTCCACCTTCTCCATGACCCCGGCAGGGTCCGGTTCGCTTTCGAGGAGTTCGGGGCGCCGCTGGGCCCGGCGGTAGTTGTCGATCATGATGTTCCTGGCCGTCCGGTAAAGGTAGCTGCGCAGGCTGCCGTTGATGTCCGGGGCGTGCTGCCAGACGCGCAGCACGGTCTCCTGGACCACATCCTCCGCGAGTTGGGGGTCGCGGGAGGCAGCGATGACGAACCGGCGGAGGGCAGGACCATGCTCGCGGTAGATCGACTCCACCACCTCCTCGTCGAGTGGCATGGCATTCCTTCCGCCGCGGCCGCACATCCCCTGTTCGCTTACCACCTGAAGACGCTGCCGCCGGCCAAAAAGTTCACGGTGCGCAAAAAGTTCACGCCGCACAAGAAATTCACAGCAGGGGCATCTGCTGTGAACCATATTCCACCCGGCTGCGTCGTAGTGGTTACCGTCCGATGATCGAAGCCAGCCGGGCTCCGACGCCGGGCCCAGCCAAGGAGCATCCCATGAAACACCACGTGGGCGCAGGCCTCGCCATCCTGGCCCTTTCCGCGGCGCTGACCGCCTGCGGCGGCAGCTCCGGAACCATACCGGCCGCTTCAAGCCCGGCCGTCACCACCGGCGCGCCGCCCACCACGGCCACCGCTCCTGCGTCCATCCCGCCCACGGCGATGGCCACCACCACGTCCGCTGCCGCCGTCGACCTCAAGACAGCTTCCTCGAGCGCAGGCGGGATCGTGGTGGACGGCAAGGGCATGAGCCTGTACTTCTTCACGAAGGACGTCAAGGACTCCGGGACCAGTGCCTGCACTGATGCCTGTCTGGCCGCGTGGCCGCCACTGCTGACGGAGTCGGCGACGCCGGCGGTGGAAGGCGTCACGGGAACGCCCGGCACCATCACCACTCCGGACGGGAAGCAGCAGGTCACCCTGAACGGAATGCCGTTGTACTACTTCGCGAAGGACACCAAGCCCGGTGACATCCTGGGCCAGGGCGTCAATGGCGTCTGGTACCTGGCTTCCCCTGGTGGCGAGATGGTCCGGACGGGATCCGCGGCGTACTGAGCAGGCGGGCGGCCGGCGCCGGGAAAGCGGGCCGCAGGCGCCGCTACCGCAGCGGAACTCTACCGCAGCGGGCCTCTACCGCAGCGGGACTTCGGGGAGCGTTTCCGGCAAAGGCAGATCCGACGGGCCGGGGACGGGCACCTGCGGCTGCTGGCCCAGTCCGTCCGTGACGTCCGGAACGGAGGCAGGCAGTCCGGGCGCCGGGATCTCCGCAGGCTTCTCCGGGTCGACTGCCGCGCCGCCGGGAGTGTGCGTGGCCGGAGCGTCCGACGGCGGGATCTCCACCGGTTGCCCGGCAGGAGCCGGGGAGGCGGGCGCCACGGCAGGCCCCGCGGGAGC
>NZ_BAAHNO010000046.1:0-3168 GCF_054656615.1 Arthrobacter sp. AD-310
TGTGGTTCTCTCGAGAAAATGTTTTTGATCTTTGTGGTCAAGTTTTTAAGAGCACACGGTGGATGCCTTGGCATTAGGAGCCGAAGAAGGACGTAGGAATCTGCGATAAGCCTGGGGGAGTCGATAACCGGACTGTGATCCCAGGGTGTCCGAATGGGGAAACCCCGCCGAGCGCGCGAGTGACTTGGTGACCCGTACCTGAACACATAGGGTGCGTGGGGGGAACGCGGGGAAGTGAAACATCTCAGTACCCGCAGGAAGAGAAAACAATAGTGATTCCGTTAGTAGTGGCGAGCGAACGCGGATCAGGCTAAACCGTTCCATGTGTGATAGCCGGCGGGCGTTGCATGGTCGGGGTTGTGGGACTTTCCGTACTGTCTCTGCCGGGGCAGTGGGGTGATGTGTGCGTATAGGTGAACGGTTTTGAAAGGCCGGCCAGAGAGGGTGTTAGTCCCGTAACCGTAATGCGTTGCACGGCCTTGTGAGAGTATCCCAAGTAGTACGGGGCCCGAGAAATCCCGTGCGAATCTGTCAGGACCACCTGATAAGCCTAAATACTCCCTAATGACCGATAGCGGACCAGTACCGTGAGGGAAAGGTGAAAAGTACCCCGGGAGGGGAGTGAAATAGTACCTGAAACCGTGTGCTTACAATCCGTCGGAGCAGCCTTGTAGTTGTGACGGCGTGCCTTTTGAAGAATGAGCCTGCGAGTTAGTGTTACGTCGCGAGGTTAACCCGTGTGGGGCAGCCGTAGCGAAAGCGAGTCTGAATAGGGCGTGTGAGTGGCGTGATCTAGACCCGAAGCGAAGTGATCTACCCATGGCCAGGTTGAAGCGACGGTAAGACGTCGTGGAGGACCGAACCCACTTCAGTTGAAAATGGAGGGGATGAGCTGTGGGTAGGGGTGAAAGGCCAATCAAACTTCGTGATAGCTGGTTCTCCCCGAAATGCATTTAGGTGCAGCGTTGCGTGTTTCTTTCCGGAGGTAGAGCTACTGGATGGCTAATGGGCCCTACAAGGTTACTGACGTCAGCCAAACTCCGAATGCCGGTAAGTGAGAGCGTAGCAGTGAGACTGTGGGGGATAAGCTTCATAGTCGAGAGGGAAACAGCCCAGACCACCAACTAAGGCCCCTAAGCGTGTGCTAAGTGGGAAAGGATGTGGAGTTGCCCAGACAACCAGGAGGTTGGCTTAGAAGCAGCCACCCTTAAAAGAGTGCGTAATAGCTCACTGGTCAAGTGATTCCGCGCCGACAATGTAGCGGGGCTCAAGTACACCGCCGAAGTTGTGGCATTCACACATGTTCTAAGCCGTCATGGTTCAGGAGTGTGGATGGGTAGGGGAGCGTCGTGTGGGCGGTGAAGTCGCGGTGTAAACCAGCGGTGGAGCCTACACGAGTGAGAATGCAGGCATGAGTAGCGAAAGACGGGTGAGAAACCCGTCCGCCGAATGATCAAGGGTTCCAGGGTCAAGCTAATCTGCCCTGGGTAAGTCGGGACCTAAGGCGAGGCCGACAGGCGTAGTCGATGGACAACGGGTTGATATTCCCGTACCGGCGAAAAACCGCCCATGTTGAACAGGGGATACTAACTGCCCGAGACCTGCCCGACCGTCCTTTGGACGGAAGGGTTTTGGTGGAGCGCAGGACCTGATCCTGGGAGGCAAGCGTATTAACAGGTGTGACGCAGGAAGGTAGCCGAGCCGGGCGATGGTTGTCCCGGTCTAAGGATGTAGGGCGAGTGGTAGGCAAATCCGCCGCTCATAATGCCTGAGATCTGATGGGACCCCCGTATGGGGGGATTCGGTGATCCTATGCTGCCGAGAAAAGCATCGACGCGAGGTTTTAGCCGCCCGTACCCCAAACCGACACAGGTGATCAGGTAGAGAATACTAAGGCGATCGAGAGAATTATGGTTAAGGAACTCGGCAAAATGCCCCCGTAACTTCGGGAGAAGGGGGGCCTGCCCCGTGATGGAGACGTGCTCTCCGTGAGCGGGTGTGGGCCGCAGAGACCAGGGGGAAGCGACTGTTTACTAAAAACACAGGTCCGTGCGAAGTCGCAAGACGATGTATACGGACTGACTCCTGCCCGGTGCTGGAAGGTTAAGAGGACCGGTTAGCCGTTCGCGGCGAAGCTGAGAATTTAAGCCCCAGTAAACGGCGGTGGTAACTATAACCATCCTAAGGTAGCGAAATTCCTTGTCGGGTAAGTTCCGACCTGCACGAATGGAGTAACGACTTCCCCGCTGTCTCAACCATAAACTCGGCGAAATTGCAGTACGAGTAAAGATGCTCGTTACGCGCAGCAGGACGGAAAGACCCCGAGACCTTTACTATAGTTTGGTATTGGTGTTCGGAGTGGCTTGTGTAGGATAGGTGGGAGACGTTGAAGCCCGGACGCCAGTTCGGGTGGAGTCATCGTTGAAATACCACTCTGGTCACTTTGGACATCTAACTTCGGCCCGTAATCCGGGTCAGGGACAGTGCCTGATGGGTAGTTTAACTGGGGCGGTTGCCTCCTAAAAAGTAACGGAGGCGCCCAAAGGTTCCCTCAGCCTGGTTGGCAATCAGGTGTCGAGTGTAAGTGCACAAGGGAGCTTGACTGTGAGAGAGACATCTCGAGCAGGGACGAAAGTCGGGACTAGTGATCCGGCGGTACATTGTGGAATGGCCGTCGCTCAACGGATAAAAGGTACCTCGGGGATAACAGGCTGATCTTGCCCAAGAGTCCATATCGACGGCATGGTTTGGCACCTCGATGTCGGCTCGTCGCATCCTGGGGCTGGAGTAGGTCCCAAGGGTTGGGCTGTTCGCCCATTAAAGCGGTACGCGAGCTGGGTTTAGAACGTCGTGAGACAGTTCGGTCCCTATCCGCTGCGCGCGCAGGAAATTTGAGAAGGGCTGTCCTTAGTACGAGAGGACCGGGACGGACGAACCTCTGGTGTGTCAGTTGTACTGCCAAGTGCACCGCTGATTAGCTACGTTCGGATGGGATAACCGCTGAAAGCATCTAAGCGGGAAGCTCGCTTCAAGATGAGATTTCCATACACAATTTGTGTGAGAGGCCCCCAGCCAGACCACTGGGTTGATAGGCCGGATGTGGAAGCGAGGACTAACGACTCGTGAAGCTGACCGGTACTAATAGGCCAACAACTTACACCACACAGA
>NZ_BAAHNO010000047.1:0-11312 GCF_054656615.1 Arthrobacter sp. AD-310
GCCGCAGGCACGGGCTGCCTGCCGCGGCTGCGGCCCCGCCGGTTGCTACCGCAGGATGACAGTCCGGTTCCCGGACAGGATGATCCGGCCTTCGGCATGCCACCGGACCGCGTTGGTCAGCGCCCGGCATTCGGCGTCCTTGCCCACCCGAACCAGGTCCTCGGGGGTGTAGGTATGGTCCACCTCGATGACCTGCTGGGAGATGATGGGTCCCTCGTCGAGCTCGGAATTGACGTAGTGCGCCGTGGCGCCAACAGTCTTGACCCCGCGGGCGTGCGCCTGGTGGTACGGCTTGGCGCCCTTGAAGCTGGGCAGGAACGAGTGGTGGATGTTGATGGCGCGGCCGTCCAGCTTTCGGGTCAGGTCGTCGCTCAGCACCTGCATGTAGCGGGCCAGCACCACCAGTTCCACGTTCAGGCCGTCCACGAGTTCCATCAGCTTCGCTTCGGCCTCGGGCTTGGTTTCGGCCGTCACCGGGATGTGATGGAACGGGATCCCGTGCCAGGCAGCCAGTTCCGCGCTGTCGGGGTGGTTGGACACCACCGCGACGATCTCCACGGGCAGGTCGCCGTCGCGGGACCGGGCCAGCAGGTCCCGGAGGCAATGGTCGTACTTGGACACCATCACCAGTACTTTCCGGCGGCGTCCGCGCGGCTCGAGCCGCCACTGCATCCCCCAGTCCCCGGCGAGGGGACCGAACCGCTCCCTCAACAGGCCGCCGTCGGATGCTTCCTCCGCACTGAAGTGGACCCGCATGAAGAATTCGCCGCTGGCCTTGTCCCCGAACTGCTTGATGTCGACGATGTAGCACTCCTGCTTGAGGAGGAAGGCGGCTACAGCCTGCACTATCCCCAATGCGTCGCGGCAGTGGAACGTGAGGATGAACTCGGTGTCCACCCCGGCCCCCGCCGCCGGCCGGGGTGCGGGGAGGGTCTTCGCTACGGTCACTTCCGCGCCTCCATCTTCTCGATCGCAGGACCGCCTGCAGGATCGCCGGCGCTGCCGCCGGCGATCCTGCCATCGGCGGCAATCCGGTCGGCCCGCAGTTCTGCGCGGAAGACCTCGAAGCGCGCGAGGTGGGCGGGCCGGCGGCGCAGGACAGCCCAGGCGACTCCGAGGATGAGGAACCAGACAGGGGTAACCAGCAGGGCGGCAAGGGTATCCGGCTGCGTGGTCAGCGCCCAGAGGACGAAGCCGAAGAACCCGAACACGGCCCATACAGCAGGGATGCCGCCGGGCATCTTGAACTTCGACGCCGCATGCAGGTGCGGGCGGCGTCGCCGGAACGCGATGTAGCTGGCCAGGATGATGGACCAGACGAAGATGAAGCAGACGGCGGACACGGTGGTGACCATTTCGAACGCCTTGCCCACGTCCTGTCCCGCGTACATGAGAACGACGCCGGAGAGCAGCAGGACGCACGAGAGGAACAGCGCGTTGCTGGGCACCTTCCTCGCGGACAGGCGGCTGAAGACGGCGGGGGCGTCGCCCTCCTGGGCGAGGCCGAAGACCATGCGGGAAGTCGAATAGATGCCGGAGTTGGCGGAGGACATGGCGGAGCTGAGGACCACCAGGTTGACCACCGTGGCAGCCGCTCCGAGTCCGGCCAGGGAGAACATTCCAATAAACGGGCTGTGGCCCGCGGCGAACTGGGTCCACGGGGTGACCGACATGAGGATGACTAGGGCCCCGACGTAGAACAGCAGGACGCGGATGGGGATGGCGTTGATGGCCCTGGGCAGGTTCCGCTCCGGGTTCTTGGCCTCGGCGGCGGTGGTGCCCACCAGTTCGATGCCCACGAAGGCGAAGACGGCGATCTGGAAGCCGGCCACGAAGCCCATGAATTCGTTGGGGAACCAGCCCCCGTGGCTGTACAGGTTGGTGAAGCCGGCTGCCCCGGCCTCGCTCTGGAAACCTGTGAAGATCATGACCAGGCCCACGATGATCAGGGCTGCGATGGCGACGATCTTGATCAGGGCGAACCAGAATTCAGTTTCGCCGAAGGCCTTCACGGTGGCGAGGTTCAGCAGCAGCAGGATGGCTACCGTGGCAAGGCCGGGGATCCACAACGGAAGGCCCGGCCAGAGCTCCTGCGAGTAGCCGGCAATGGCGATGACGTCCGCGATTCCGGTGATGACCCAGCAGAACCAGTAGGTCCAGCCGGTGAAGAACCCGGCCCATGGCCCCAGGAGATCGGCCGCGAAGTCGCTGAAGGACTTGTAGTTCAGGTTGCTCAGCAGCAGTTCGCCCATGGCCCGCATGACGAAAAAGAGCATGAAGCCGATGATCATGTAGACAAAGATCACGGACGGGCCGGCCGCGGAAATTGTTTTCCCCGAGCCCATAAACAGGCCGGTGCCGATGGCCCCGCCAATGGCGATGAGCTGGATGTGCCGGTTGCTCAACTGCCGCTCCAGGTGCGGGGGTTCGCTGGGCCGGCCGGAGGCGGCAGGGGCAGCGCCGCGGGCTGGCTGGCCGCCGGAGGACGCAGGAGGGTGAATCGTCATGAGGAACTCCATCGTTCAAGCAGCACCTGTGGCGCCGCATGGATTCGGTTCCTCCCCGCTCTGTATTGGACCTGAGAGATTCCGCACGCCCTGTGCCGGGACATGCTTGCACCGTCGGTGAGCCAGGCCGTGCCTCGCTGCTTTCCAGAGTTGCCTTTCCGCGGCGGTACGGGTGCCTGAGAGTTTCCTGGGGAGGGTTTGCTCCTACGGCGCCTGCTGAATGTACCGGGCAGGACTCTCCCGCCGCAGGTCAAAGGCTCTTCAATTGTTGAGGGGTGGCCGGCCCGGTCCCCGGGAGGACCATCGACACGCAGAGGCTGCTCCGAATCGGTGGAGCCAGCCGGCAACGGCGCCAGCCACCGGATCAGTGTGTTGCCCGTCACGCCGGCATGTCAAGCCGCGTGTGTCACAAAATCGCCCGGCCCGGACACACCGCCGCACGAAGGCCCGGATTTGCTTTTTGGTTGAAAAGTCTTGTACCTTGTGAGCCGAATCACCCACATTTGAATAAGCCTTTCGAGCTGTGACGGGAGAGCCCTCCCGGACCATTACCCGGGCAGGCGCCGTAGGAGCAAAACCTCCCCAGGAATCTCTCAGGCCCATGTACCGTCACGGCGAGGCAACTCTGGAAAGTAACCGGTTTTACTGGTTCACCGACGGTGCAAGCGGCCCCTGCCACCAGCAGGCCACGCGGAATCTCTCAGGTCCAATACAGAGCGGGGAGGAACCCATCCCACGCCGTGCCACCCTGGCCGGCCAAGACCCGGAGTTCCTCATGACGATTCAATCCCACCCAACAGCCTTTGTTGACCGCCATATCGGCGCCCGGCGGCAGGCCGACGTCGACACCATGCTCAAGGCCGTCGGCTACGACAGCGTGGACGGCCTCGTTGACATGGCCGTGCCCGCATCCATCCGGCAGGAAACCGCGCTGCGCCTCTCCGACGCCCTCAGCGAGGTCGAGGTCCTTGCCGAACTGCGCCGGATCGCAGGCAAGAACAAGACCGCGGTCCAGATGATCGGCCAGGGCTACTACGACACCGTCACCCCGGCCGTGATCCGGCGGAACATCCTTGAGTCGCCCGCCTGGTACACCGCCTACACCCCGTACCAGCCGGAGATTTCGCAGGGCCGGCTGGAGGCGCTTTTGAACTTCCAGACCATGGTCCAGGACCTCACCGCCCTCCCGGTGGCCAACGCCTCCCTGCTGGACGAAGCCACTGCCGTAGCCGAGGCCGTGCTGCTGATGCGCCGGGCCAACAAGGACAAGTCCGCGAAGGATGGCAAGACGGTCCTGGACGCCGACTGCCTGCCCCAGACCATTGCCATCGTGAAGGGCCGCGCCGAGGCGCTCGGCTTCGAAGTGGAGGTCGCCGACCTGTCCAAGGGCCTGCCCGAGGGTGCCATCAACGGCATCGTGCTGCAGCAACCCGGTGTTTCCGGACGCGTCTGGGACCAGTCCGGAGTGATCGCTGAGGCCAAGGACCGCGGCGCCCTGGTCACCGTTGCCGCGGACCTGCTGGCCCTTACCCTCATCACGCCGCCGGGCGAGCAGGGCGCCGACATCGCCGTCGGCTCCACCCAGCGCTTCGGCGTCCCGCTGTTCTTCGGCGGCCCGCATGCCGCATACATGGCCGTCCAGAAAGGTATGGAACGCACCCTTCCCGGCCGGATCGTCGGTGTCTCCAAGGACAACGCCGGCGCCCCCGCCTACCGCCTGGCCCTGCAAACCCGCGAGCAGCACATCCGCCGCGAGAAGGCCACCTCAAACATCTGCACCGCCCAGGCGCTGCTGGCCATCGTGTCCTCCTTCTACGCCGTGTACCACGGCCCGGACGGCCTGAAGGCGATCGCCGAGGGCGTCCACCACAAGGCACGCGTCCTGGCCACCGCACTCACCGCGATGGGCCGCGAACTGGTCGCCGATTCCTTCTTCGACACCCTGACCGTGCGGGTGCCGGGCAAGGCCGCCAAGGTCATCAACGCCGCGGAAGCCCGCGGCATCAACCTGCGCTTCGTCGACGCCGACACCGTGGGGGTCTCCATTGATGAGACGACGACGGCGGCAACGCTGTCCGCCGTCGCCGTCGCCTTTGGCGCCGGCCCGGTAGGCGACGCGAAGGGCTTCGACCTGCCCGAATCCGCCCTGCGCACCTCCGGCTACCTGGAGCACCCGGTGTTCAACACGCACCGGTCCGAGACCCAGTTGCTGCGCTACATCCGCAAGCTCTCCGACCGGGACCTGGCGCTGGACCGGACCATGATCCCGCTGGGCTCCTGCACCATGAAGCTGAACGCCACCGTGGAGATGGAAGCCATCTCCTGGCCGGAGTTCGCCTCCATCCACCCGTTCGCACCGGACTCCCAGACCGAGGGCTGGCGCGAACTGATCGCCGGGCTGGAAGCTGACCTGACCGAGATCACCGGCTACGACCAGGTGTCCATCCAGCCCAACGCCGGATCCCAGGGCGAACTCGCCGGCCTGCTCGCGATCCGCGGCTACCACCATTCCCGCGGCGACGAACAGCGCAACATCTGCCTGATCCCGGCCTCGGCGCACGGCACCAACGCCGCCTCCGCGGTCCTGGCCGGCATGAAGGTCGTGGTGGTCGCCACGGCACCTGACGGAACCATCGACCACGCCGACCTGCAGGCCAAGATCGAGGCCCACAAGGACGTCCTGTCCTGCATCATGATCACCTACCCGTCCACCCACGGCGTGTACGACGGTGACGTCCGGGACGTGTGCGACGCCGTCCACGCCGCTGGCGGGCAGGTCTACGTCGACGGTGCCAACCTCAACGCCCTGGTCGGGCTGGCGCAGCCGGGCAAGTTCGGCGGCGACGTGTCCCACCTGAACCTGCACAAGACCTTCTGCATCCCGCACGGCGGCGGCGGACCCGGCGTCGGACCGGTCGCGGCCAAGGCGCACCTGGCACCGTTCATGCCCGGGGATGCCAATAAGGCCGCCCATGAAGAAGGCCATGGCGTGGCGATCTCGGCCTCCCGCTTCGGCTCCGCCGGCGTGCTGCCCATCTCCTGGGCCTACGTAAAACTGATGGGCGGAGAAGGCCTCACCCAGGCCACCAAGTCCGCATTGCTGGCTGCCAACTACGTTGCTGCCCGCCTGAACGAGTACTTCCCCGTGCTCTACACCGGTGAAGGCGACCTCGTGGCCCATGAGTGCATCCTGGACCTGCGCGAACTCACCGCCCGCACCGGCGTAACCGCCGAGGACGTGGCCAAGCGGCTGATCGACTTCGGCTTCCACGCCCCCACCCTCGCGTTCCCGGTAGCGGGAACCCTGATGGTGGAGCCCACCGAGTCCGAGGACCTCGCGGAGATCGACCGCTTCATCGAGGCCATGATCACCATCCACGCCGAGATCGAGCAGGTGGCGGCCGGGGACTTCTCCCTGGAGGCATCGCCGGTGCGCAACGCACCGCACACGGCTGCCGCCGTCGTCAGTTCCGACTGGGACCGCGCCTACACCCGTGAGCAGGCCGCCTTCCCGGTTCCGTCGCTGCGGCAGGACAAGTACTTCCCGCCGGTCGGCCGGATCGACGGCGCCGCCGGCGACCGCAACCTGGTCTGCTCCTGCCCGCCGCTTTCCGAATTTGAGAACTAAAGGACTTCCCATGACCGAGAACTACACTGCCCTCTACGAGCAGCACAAAAAGGCCGGCGCCTCCTTCACGGACTTCGGCGGGTGGCAGATGCCCCTGAAATACAGCTCCGAACTGGCCGAGCACCATGCCGTGCGCAACGCCGCCGGACTGTTCGACCTCTCCCACATGGGCGAGGTCTGGGTCACCGGCCCCGACGCCGGTGCGTTCCTGGACTACGCCCTGGCCGGCAAGCTGTCCGCCATCGCCGTGGGCAAGGCCAAGTACTCGCTGATCTGCGACACCGACGGCGGCATCATCGACGACCTGATCACGTACCGCCGGGCTGACGACACGTTCCTGGTGGTCCCGAACGCGGGCAACGCCAAGGTGGTGGCCGAGGCTCTGCGGGAGCGCGCCGCGAACTTCAACGTGACCGTGCAGGACGCCTCCGCCGAGACCTCTCTCATCGCGGTCCAGGGCCCCGCCGCCGAGGCGATCCTGCTGGAACTGGTCCCCGCAGGCCAGCACGCCCTGGTCACCGGACTGAAGTACTACGCCGCCGTGGAAGTGGGCATCAGCTTCGGCGGAGCCATCCGGAACCTGCTCGTGGCCCGCACCGGCTACACCGGCGAGGACGGCTTTGAAATCTACGTGGGCAACCTGGACGCTCCGGCCCTGTGGGAAGCGCTGCTCGCTGCCGGTGAAGGCTCCGGCCTCATCCCCGCCGGCCTCGCCTGCCGCGACTCCCTCCGGCTCGAAGCCGGAATGCCGCTGTACGGCAACGAACTCTCCCGGCGCGTCAATGCGTACGCCGCCGGCCTGGGGCCCGTCGTCGCGCTCTCCAAGGAAGGCGACTTCGTCGGCAAGGAAGCCCTGGCAGCCCTCAAGGCGGCCGGCGTCGGCTCAACCGTCGGGCAGAAGCTCGTGGGCCTGAAGGGCACCGGCCGCCGCGCCGCCCGCGGCCATTACCCGGTCCTCAAGGACGGCACCCTGATCGGCGAGGTGACCTCCGGCCAGCCGTCCCCCACCCTCGGCTACCCGGTCGCGATGGCCTACGTCGACGTCGAATTCGCCGAGGTTGGCACCGTGGTGGACGTCGACCTCCGCGGCAAGCCCGAACGCTTCGAAGTAGTGGCACTCCCCTTCTACAAGCGCCAAAAGTAAAACCTCCAAGTTTCCAGAAGCAAAGGACAAATCATGAGCAAAGTTGTAGCTGAACTGAAGTACTCCGCCGAGCACGAGTGGGTTGCCGCGGACGGAGCGGGTCCGGTGAACATCGGCATCTCCGCCGTCGCCGCCGACGCCCTGGGCGACATTGTCTACGTGGACCTGCCCGAGGTCGGCTCCACGGTGACCGCCGGTGAGACCTGCGGCGAGGTCGAGTCCACCAAGTCCGTGTCCGACCTCTACGCCCCCGTCACCGGCGAGGTGACCGAAGTCAACGACGGCGTGGTCTCCGACCCCGCACTGATCAACAGCGACCCCTACGGCGCAGGCTGGCTCTTCAAGGTAGCCGTCACCGAGGAAGGCCCCCTGCTCTCCGCCGAAGAGTACGCCGCAGCGAACGGCGGCGAATTGTGAGCGCCGGCGCAGCAACCGCCTTCCAGCAGGTCGTCTCCCCCAGCCTGAACGCCGACCTCGCCGTCCTGGACCCCGAGATCGCCGCGAAGATCGACGACGAACTGGGCCGCCAGCGCGACGGCCTGGAGATGATCGCCTCCGAGAACCACACTGCCGCGGCTGTGATGCAGGCGCAGGGCTCGGTACTGACCAACAAGTACGCGGAGGGATACCCGGGCAAGCGCTACTACGGCGGCTGCGAGCACGTTGACGTCATCGAGCAGCTCGCCATCGACCGGGTCAAGGCCCTGTTCGGCGCCGAATACGCGAACGTGCAGCCGCACTCCGGCGCGCAGGCGAACGCCTCGGTGATGCACGCCCTGATCAAGCCAGGCGACATCATCATGGGCCTTAACCTGGCCCACGGAGGCCACCTGACCCACGGCATGAAGATCAACTTCTCCGGCAAGCTCTACAACGTGGTCCCGTACGGCGTCCGGGAGGACACCCACACCGTGGACATGGCGGAGGTGGAGCGGCTCGCGCAGGAGCACAAGCCGCAGCTGATCGTGGCCGGCTGGTCCGCCTACGCGCGGCAGCTGGACTTCGCCGAATTCCGCCGGATCGCGGATTCCGTGGACGCCTACCTGATGGTGGACATGGCGCACTTCGCCGGGCTGGTCGCCGCAGGGCTGCACCCCTCCCCCGTGCCGCACGCCCACGTCACCACCTCCACCACGCACAAGACCCTCGCCGGTCCGCGTGGCGGAATCATCCTCACCAACGACGCCGACGTCGCCAAGAAGATCAACTCCGCGGTCTTCCCGGGCCAGCAGGGCGGGCCGCTCGAGCACGTGATCGCCGGCAAAGCCGTCGCCTTCAAGATTGCCGCGTCGGAGGAGTTCAAGGAACGGCAGGAACGCGTCCTTGCGGGAGCCCGGATCCTGGCCGAGCGCCTGGTCCAGCCGGACGTGGCCGCCAAGGGCATCAGCGTGGTCTCCGGCGGCACCGACGTGCACCTGGTCCTGGTGGACCTGCGCAACTGCGACCTCGACGGACAGCAGGCCGAAGACCGGCTCGCCGCGATCGACATCACCGTCAACCGCAACGCCGTCCCCTTCGACCCGCGCCCGCCCATGGTCACCTCCGGCCTGCGCATCGGCACCCCGGCCCTCGCCACCCGCGGGTTCGGCGAGGACGCCTTCCGGGAGGTCGCGGACATCATCGCCGAAGCACTAACGGCCGAGGCCGGCGCAGACCTTTCGGAGCTCCGTCACCGCGTCGAAACCCTCGCCGCAGCCCACCCGCTCTACCCGTCAATCACCAACCTCGCCTAAGTGCTTCACCCTGGTTGCGTCCGCGTCGGCGGACCGGACATTTTCACGCGTGCTGGCTCGTTCCTCGCCTCTGACGCACGCTTTCGAAAAGTCCGGCTCCGCTGACGCTCGGCGAGTCCCTCGCGCTGGTGAGCGGCCCAAGCGGCTGGGCGGATTCCGGAGACGTGCGTCTTAGAGAGCGTCACGTCCGCTCAGCGGGCGTCTTCGCGACCGAGCACGCGGAGGAATCCGGCCAGGCGCACCCAACCCCGCCACGAACTCTTTAAGTTAGGAAACCCGTCATGGCTGTTGGCGTTTTTGATCTGTTTTCGATTGGGATTGGTCCGTCGTCGTCTCATACTGTGGGGCCGATGCGGGCTGCTGCTGTGTTTGCCGAGGAATTGAAGGCCTCGGGGAAGCTGGCGGATGTGGCGGGGTTGCGGGTGGACTTGTATGGGTCTCTGGCGGCGACCGGGCATGGGCATGGGACGATGACCGCTGTGTTGTTGGGGTTGGAGGGGTTCCATCCGGAGCTGATCCTGCCCGCGGAGGTGGAGGAACGCCTGGCCGCGATTGCCGGGACCGGGATGGTGCAGTTGGCAGGTTCGCTGCCGTTGCCGTACGGGGTGACGGACATGGTGCTGCGGCCGTTGACGGTGCTCCCGCGGCACACCAACGGCATGACGTTCACGGTGACCGACGCGGCCGGGGAGGTGCTGCACAGCGCGACGTTTTTCTCGGTCGGGGGCGGGTTCATCGTCCGCGAGGGCGGGGAAGAAGCAGCGCAGCAGGAACTGGACGCGTCCAAGGACGAGCTGCCGCTGCCGTTCCGGACCGCCGCGGAACTGCTGGCCCACTGCCGGGACACCGGCCTGGGCATCGCGGACGTGATGCTGGTGAACGAGAAGGTTTCCCGGGGCGAGGATGAGATCCGGGCAGGTTTGCTGCATATCTGGTCGGTGATGGAAGCCTGCGTGCAGACCAGCCTGCGGCGGGAGGGGCTGCTGCCGGGCGGGTTGAAGGTCCGCCGCCGCGCCCCGGACTGGTTCGACCGGCTGAAAAAAGAAAGCGCCTGCAAGGAAACCGGCCAAAACCCCGGCGATGACACGGACCGGGACCTGGGCGGGGTGTCGTTTGATCCCCGGTACTGGCAGGAGTGGGTGAACCTGGTCGCGCTGGCGGTGAACGAGGAGAACGCTTCGGGCGGCCGGGTGGTGACTGCCCCAACGAACGGGGCGGCCGGGATCATCCCGGCGGTGTTGTTCTACGCCCTGCATTTCGCCCCCGGCATGGACCAGGCCACCCGGGCCGACCGGGAGGACGTGGTGGTGCGGTTCCTGCTGGCCGCGGGAGCGGTCGGGGTGCTGTACAAGGAGCAGGCCTCGATCTCCGGGGCCGAGGTCGGCTGCCAGGGCGAGGTCGGGTCGGCGTCGTCGATGGCCGCCGCGGGCCTGGCCGAGGTCATGGGCGGAACCCCCGCTCAGGTGGAAAACGCCGCGGAAATCGCGATGGAACACAACCTGGGCCTGACCTGTGACCCGATCGGCGGGCTGGTGCAGGTCCCGTGCATCGAGCGGAACGCGATCGCTGCCGCGAAGGCGATCAACGCCGCGAAAATGGCGCTCTGGGGCGACGGCACCCACCGCGTCTCCCTCGACGAGGTCATCATCACCATGCGCGAAACCGGCAAGGACATGAGCGACAAATACAAAGAAACCGCCATGGGCGGCCTCGCCGTCAACGTCGTCGAATGCTGACACCAGGGTTTCGACAAGCCCAACCAACAAAGGAAACACGATCATGACATTGGCACCTGAAGGCCGGAAAATGCTGCGGATCGAGCAGCGCAACGCGGCTGTCCCGGTGGAGCGCAAGCCGGACTGGATCAAGGCCAAGGTCCAGATGGGCCCGGAGTTCGTCGGGCTGAAGAACCTGGTCAAGAAGGAAGGCCTGCACACCGTCTGCGAAGAGGCCGGCTGCCCGAACATCTTCGAATGCTGGGAAGACAAGGAAGCCACGTTCCTGATCGGCGGCTCCGAATGCACCCGCCGCTGCGACTTCTGCCAGATCGACACCGGCAAACCCTCACCCCTGGACCGGTTCGAACCCACCAAGGTCGCCCGCTCCGTCCAGTCCATGCAGCTGCGCTACGCCACCGTCACCGGCGTCGCCCGCGACGACCTCGAGGACGAAGGCGTCTGGCTCTACGCCGAAACCGTCCGCAAGATCCACGAACTGAACCCCGGCACCGGCGTCGAACTGCTCATCCCCGACTTCTCCGGCAACCCCGACCACATCACCGCGATCTGCGACTCCAAACC
>NZ_BAAHNO010000048.1:0-1702 GCF_054656615.1 Arthrobacter sp. AD-310
GGTCCGTGCCACCAGGCACCTATTTGTTGATATTCCACCCATGAGCACCCGCCACGAAACATTCGTCCGTGCAACGGGCATTCTCCTGACAACACCACCACCAGACATACACCCGGCAGCAACTGTTGTAGGCGCTCCTTAGAAAGGAGGTGATCCAGCCGCACCTTCCGGTACGGCTACCTTGTTACGACTTAGTCCCAATCGCCAGTCCCACCTTCGACGGCTCCCTCCCACAAGGGGTTAGGCCACCGGCTTCGGGTGTTACCAACTTTCGTGACTTGACGGGCGGTGTGTACAAGGCCCGGGAACGTATTCACCGCAGCGTTGCTGATCTGCGATTACTAGCGACTCCGACTTCATGGGGTCGAGTTGCAGACCCCAATCCGAACTGAGACCGGCTTTTTGGGATTAGCTCCACCTCACAGTATCGCAACCCTTTGTACCGGCCATTGTAGCATGCGTGAAGCCCAAGACATAAGGGGCATGATGATTTGACGTCGTCCCCACCTTCCTCCGAGTTGACCCCGGCAGTCTCCTATGAGTCCCCACCATCACGTGCTGGCAACATAGAACGAGGGTTGCGCTCGTTGCGGGACTTAACCCAACATCTCACGACACGAGCTGACGACAACCATGCACCACCTGTAAACCAGCCCCAAAGGGGAAACCACATTTCTGCGGCGGTCCGGTTCATGTCAAGCCTTGGTAAGGTTCTTCGCGTTGCATCGAATTAATCCGCATGCTCCGCCGCTTGTGCGGGCCCCCGTCAATTCCTTTGAGTTTTAGCCTTGCGGCCGTACTCCCCAGGCGGGGCACTTAATGCGTTAGCTACGGCGCGGAAAACGTGGAATGTCCCCCACACCTAGTGCCCAACGTTTACGGCATGGACTACCAGGGTATCTAATCCTGTTCGCTCCCCATGCTTTCGCTCCTCAGCGTCAGTTAATGCCCAGAGACCTGCCTTCGCCATCGGTGTTCCTCCTGATATCTGCGCATTTCACCGCTACACCAGGAATTCCAGTCTCCCCTACATCACTCTAGTCTGCCCGTACCCACCGCAGATCCGGAGTTGAGCCCCGGACTTTCACGGCAGACGCGACAAACCGCCTACGAGCTCTTTACGCCCAATAATTCCGGATAACGCTTGCGCCCTACGTATTACCGCGGCTGCTGGCACGTAGTTAGCCGGCGCTTCTTCTGCAGGTACCGTCACTTTCGCTTCTTCCCTACTGAAAGAGGTTTACAACCCGAAGGCCGTCATCCCTCACGCGGCGTCGCTGCATCAGGCTTGCGCCCATTGTGCAATATTCCCCACTGCTGCCTCCCGTAGGAGTCTGGGCCGTGTCTCAGTCCCAGTGTGGCCGGTCACCCTCTCAGGCCGGCTACCCGTCGTCGCCTTGGTAAGCCATTACCTCACCAACAAGCTGATAGGCCGCGAGTCCATCCAAAACCACAAAAGCTTTCCACCAACCACCATGCGATGGAAGGTCATATCCGGTATTAGACCCAGTTTCCCAGGCTTATCCCAGAGTCAAGGGCAGGTTACTCACGTGTTACTCACCCGTTCGCCACTAATCCACCAGCAAGCTGGCTTCATCGTTCGACTTGCATGTGTTAAGCACGCCGCCAGCGTTCATCCTGAGCCAGGATCAAACTCTCCGTTGAAAACGAAACAACCAGGCAGATGGAAATAACACCCACC
>NZ_BAAHNO010000049.1:0-27490 GCF_054656615.1 Arthrobacter sp. AD-310
CCCCCCCCCCCCCCCCCCCCCCCCCCCCCCCCCCCCCCCCCCCCCCCCCCCCCCCCCCCCCCCCCCCCCCCCCGCTACTCACTCGAGGAAAGCTAGCCGGCCACGCCGGCCACCAGGAAGATGACGGCGGCGATGGCGAAGCCCATCACACCAATGAGGGTTTCCATCACGGTCCAGGTTTTCAGCGTGGTCTTGACGTCCATGCCGAAGAAGCGGCCCACCAGCCAGAAGCCGGAGTCGTTGACGTGTGAGACCACCACGGAACCGGCGGCAACAGCCAGGACCATCGCGGCCACCTGCATCCCATTCAGCCCGGCGTCTGCCACCGCAGGAGCAATGAGGCCGGCGGTGGTGGTCAGCGCCACCGTGGCGGAGCCTTGGGCGATACGGAGGATCGAGGAGATCAGGAAGCCGGCCAGGATCAGCGGGATGCCCAGGTTGCCCAGCACGTCGGCCAGGGCCTGGCCAATGCCGGAGGTGCGGAGCACGCCGCCGAACATGCCGCCGGCGCCGGTGATGAGGATGACGGAGCAGACCGGGCCCAGGGAGGACTCGAGCAGCTTTTCGATGGCACCGGAATCCTTGCCGCGCTTGGCACCCAGGACGAACATGGCCACCAGCACGGCGATCAGCAGCGCCACCGGGGTTTCACCGATGGTGCGCAGGATCTGGTACCACTGCTCCTTCTTCACGTCTTCGGACAGCACGCCGGAGGTGGCCAGGGTGTTCAGCCCGGTGTTCATGAAGATCAGGACCAGCGGCAGGAGCAGCAGCCCCACGATGGTGCGGAACCGCGGCGGGTGCGCCTCGGCGTCGGCCGTTGCGTGGCCCAGCAGTTCCGGCACCGGCAGGACCAGCTTCCTGCCGGTGTAGAGGCCGTACAGGTAGGCGGTGACGTACCAGGTGGGGATGGCGACGAGCAGGCCGGCGATGGTCACCAGGCCGACGTTCGCGTCGAAGAACGCGGACGCGGAGACCGGACCCGGGTGCGGCGGCAGGAAGATGTGCATGACGGAGAACGCGCCGGCGGCGGGCAGGCCGTAGCGGAGCACGCCTCCGCCCAAACGGTGCGCGACGGCGAAGACGACGGGCAGCATGACCACCAGGCCGGCGTCGAAGAAGATGGGGAAGCCGAAGATCAGCGAGGCCAGGCCCAGCGCGAACGGGGCCCGCTTTTCACCGAAGACGCCGATGAGGTAGTCGGCGAGCACCTTGGCGCCGCCGCTGGTTTCGACGATCCGGCCGAGCATGGCGCCCAGGCCAACGAGGAGCGCAACGGTGCCAAGCGTGGTGCCGAAGCCGTTGATCAGCACCGGGACCACCTGGTTGGCGGGGATGCCGGTGGCGAAGGCCGTGCCGAGGCTGACCAGGATCAGGGCGATCAGCGCGTGCACACGCAGCTTGATGATGAGGAACAGCAGGACGACGATCGCCGCTGCGGCGATGAGCAGCAGGGGGCCTGCTCCCAGCGTCTGGGTCCATCCTTCGATGGTCATGGTTCTCCTTTGAAACAGAACTGTGTTGGTTGGGGTTTTGGGGTTGAGGGGCTTAGGAAGCGCAGGGCGCCTTGCCCGCCGGAAGGTCCAGGGCCTGCACGACGGCGGCGACCAGCTGCTCCGGTGTCTGCGAGATGTCGAGGCGGAGGCTCCCGGCGTCGAGCTCCTCCTGGCTGAGCGCCTCGAGGGTGGCCAGCTGGCTGGGCAGCAGTGTGGGCGGCATGAAGTGGCCCTCGCGGCCCTGCATGCGCTGCCCGATCAGGTCCGCGCCGCCGTCGAGGTGCAGGAAGATGACGCGCCCCTGGGCTTGGGAGAGCAATTGGCGGTAGCTCTTCTTCAGTGCCGAGCAGGTCAGGACGGTGCTTTCCCCGGCCCGGGCGCGGTCGGTCATCCAGGCCTGGATCTCCTCCAGCCACGGCCAGCGGTCCTCGTCCTGGAGGGGGATGCCCTGGCTCATCTTGTCGATGTTGGCCTGCGGGTGGAATTCGTCCGCCTCCGCGCAGGCCCAGCCGAGCCGCTTGGACAGCGCCGCTGCCAGGGTGGATTTGCCGGACCCGGCAACGCCCATGACCACCAGATGCGTGGCTGGATACTGCATGTCATACCTCCGGAGAAGACGTCTTTGGCTTTCGAAGAAGCTCACTGCGAGCCCGCGGTGAAGTGGGCTACGCCATAAGGTATCACCTTTTTGGCAGATAGATACTATCTTTCCGTGTCACAAGTCATACCTTTCCGTCTTTTTTCGCTATTCTGTAGGGGCGCTGCGGCGCGGAGAGGGGCAAAAAAATGTCGACGGCGACACTGGCGGACGCAGATGATGCGCACGAGGGCGGGGGCTCACCTGCCATGCATGAGCGGGTCCTGGAGGCGGTCGGCATAGCCATCGCCTCGTTTGAACTTGCCCCCGGCAGCCGGCTTACCCTTGAAGGCCTCCAGCAGGAATACGGCATCTCGCGGACCGTTGCCCGCGACACCATGAAGGTCCTCGAGTCGATGAACCTGGTCTACTCCCGCCGGCGCGTGGGTATCGTGGTGCAGGACCCGGCGCTGTGGAACGTGTACGACCCCAAGCTGGTGCGTTGGCGCCTGGCCTCCGAACGCCGCGCGGAGCAGTACAGCAGCCTGACCGAGCTGCGCATCGCCGTCGAACCCATTGCCGCGGCCGGTGCCGCCCGGCGGGCGAGCGCGGCGGAACGTGCACAGCTTGTGGCACTCGCGGCGGAGCTGCGCCGGCTGGGTGAAGCCGGTGACCTGCAGGCGTTCCTGGCGGTGGATATTGAATTCCACCAGCTGCTGCTCCGCAGCTGCGGCAACGAAATGTTCCGGGCGCTGGAGGGCATGGTGGCAGAGGTGCTGACCAGCCGCACCCGGCAGGGGCTGATGCCGTTCAAGCCGCGGGACGAGGCCCTGCAGGCGCACGAGGACGTTGCCGCCGCCGTGGCCGGTGGCGATACGGTGGTGGCTGAACGGGCGATGCACCACATCCTGGATGAGGTGCGCGAGGCGATGGGCCTTCCCGGCTAGGCCGTCGAGGTGTGCCATCGCCTGTGCACTCTTCCCGGACAACGCCATCCTGAGTAGCCTTTCAAAGTAGGGACTCATGCAGTGGGCCCCGCCGCGCCTAGCAGGAAAAGTGTGTGGGGTGGAAGATGGCCATCACCGGACAAACACCAACAGGATCCGTGGCTGCGCCTGCAGTGGTTCCACGGCGCAAAGGGCGCCTGGTGGTCAACTGGATCACCACCACGGACCATAAGACCATCGGGTACCTGTACCTGATCACGTCCTTTATCTTCTTCTGCCTGGGCGGCGTGATGGCGCTGCTGATCCGCGCCGAACTGTTCCAGCCGGGCATGCAGATCCTGCAGACCAAGGAACAGTACAACCAGTTGTTCACCATGCACGGCATTGTCATGCTGCTGATGTTCGCCACCCCGCTGTTTGCCGGGTTCGCGAACGTGATCATGCCGCTGCAGATCGGCGCGCCGGATGTGGCGTTCCCCCGGCTGAACGCGCTGGCGTACTGGTTCTTCCTGTTCGGCTCCACCATCGCGATCTCTGGCTTCATCACCCCGCAGGGTGCGGCGTCGTTTGGCTGGTTCGCGTACGCGCCGCTGTCCGACACTACGTTCAGCCCCGGGATCGGTGGCGACCTGTGGGTCTTTGGCCTGGCGCTGTCCGGTTTCGGCACCATCCTGGGTGCGGTCAACTTCATCACCACCATCATCTGCATGCGCGCCCCCGGCCTGACGATGTGGCGGATGCCGATCTTCACCTGGAACACGCTGGTCACGGCGGTCCTGGTGATCATGGCGTTCCCGCCGCTCGCAGCGGCACTGTTCGCATTGGGTGCGGACCGGAGATTCGGTGCGCACATCTACGATCCGGAAAACGGTGGTGCCATCCTGTGGCAGCACCTGTTCTGGTTCTTCGGCCACCCCGAGGTGTACATCATCGCGCTGCCGTTCTTCGGCATCGTCTCGGAGATCTTCCCGGTCTTCAGCCGGAAACCGATCTTCGGTTACAAGGGCCTGGTGTACGCGACGATCGCCATCGCCGCGCTGTCCATGACGGTATGGGCGCACCACATGTACGTCACCGGATCGGTGCTGCTGCCGTTCTTCGCGTTTATGACCATGCTCATCGCGGTGCCCACCGGTGTGAAGTTCTTCAACTGGATCGGCACGATGTGGCGCGGCTCGCTGACGTTCGAGACGCCCATGCTGTGGAGCATCGGCTTTATGGCTACCTTCCTTTTCGGCGGCCTGACCGGCATCATCCTGGCTTCCCCGCCGCTGGACTTCCACGTCTCCGACTCCTACTTCGTGGTGGCGCACTTCCACTACGTCGTGTTCGGCACGGTGGTGTTCGCGATGTTCGCGGGCTTCTACTTCTGGTGGCCCAAGTTCACAGGGAAGATGCTCAACGAGCGACTGGGAAAGATCCACTTCTGGATGCTGTTCCTGGGTTTCCACGGCACGTTCCTGATCCAGCACTGGCTGGGTGTTGAAGGCATGCCCCGCCGGTACGCCGACTACCTCGTGGAGGACAACTTCACCTGGATGAACCAGTTCTCCACCATCTCCTCCATGCTCCTCGGCGCCTCGCTGATCCCGTTCTTCTGGAACGTCTACATCACCTGGCGCAGCAAGAACACGGTCACGGTGGACGATCCGTGGGGCTTCGGCGCCTCCCTTGAGTGGGCAACATCCTGCCCGCCGCCGCGCCACAACTTCACGTCGCTCCCCCGGATCCGCTCCGAGCGCCCGGCCCTGGACCTGCACCACCCCGAGTTGCGGGTCCGCGAACATGAAACCACGCACAGCGCGGCCGCTGCCGCCCTGGGCGCAGCCGACATCGGCGAGAAGGACGTCCGCAGCCCCCGCCCGGACGAGTGACACGGCGGTTCCTCTCCCGGGCCCTGGGTCAATCGGTTGAGCGGCCCTGGCCCACATAAGCGGTGGTGCGCAGCACCGGTTATGCGGGCCAGGGCCGCTGCTGCGACTCCGGGCAGTCCAAAGGTGGTACTGCCAGTAGGGGGGCAGCAGGAACTCCCATCCCGTTGCCTGTGGCTGGTTGGGTTGAAAGAGCCGGGTTGGTGCCGCTCGCTGCCGCCGTTCCTGCGCTCCCTATGCCGTTTGTGCCGCCGCCGGTGGGTAGCACATACGGGTTAACAAAAAGCAGGGCCTGCCGTAGGCAAGCCCTGCTTCAAAGAGACCTTTAGGTCGCTGAACTCAGGAAATTAGAGAGCAACGATGTTGGTGGCCTGGGGACCCTTGGGGCCCTGCTCGGTGTCGAAGGAAACCTTCTGGTTCTCTTCGAGGGAGCGGAAGCCGGAGGAGTTGATCGCGGAGTAGTGCGCGAAAACGTCCTGCGAGGAGTCGTCCGGGGAGATGAAGCCGAAGCCCTTTTCAGCGTTGAACCACTTGACGGTACCGGTAGCCATAATTTTTGTCCTTCGTGAAGGTGGAGGGATTATCCCGACTTTCGGGCCCTCCGGTGTGGGGTGTTCAAAAAACCGCTACTTCAGAAAGACACGGACTTTCGACCGCGCGTACTGCCTGAACTACCAACTGCATAAACACAACAACGGTTCCAACACTACAGGAGATTGCGGGTGGCTCCTACCACACCATTACCTGCTGCCCGAATCAGCGGGCGATTCTCCTCTTCCTCCCAAGCACAAGCCGTGCAGCCACCGCCGCGACAAGGCCGGCGAGTGTCACGAGCTGCACTTCATCGAAGGACAGCCCGTCGATGTTGGGCTGCAGCTCTTCCTCCGTCGCCCAGCCGAACCAGACCTCGCTGACCAGGATGCCTGAGATCAGGTAGGCGGCGGCCGCGTACAGCCAGAGCCAGCGCGCCACTCCCCTGCCGACGATCAGGTGCGCAAGCAGGCCAAAGACTAAGGACATGCCAGTAAGCAGTGCCAGACCTGTGATTCCCAGGTCCCATTGAGCCACGGCCAGCCACCTCCCAGGGTTGCCATTCTCCTTTTTCAGTCTGACGTGGCTGGGCCGCAGGCCGAAGAGGCAAAGGTCCCCAATGCTCCCCAATGCCCGGACTACCAACAAGTGATGGCGCGCCCCGGGATACACGGCTGTAAGTGATGGCGCGTCCCGGGATACACGGCTGTAAGTGATGGCGCGCCCCGGGAAGCCCGGCCGTAAGTGATAGGGCGTCGGGGGCGTTACTAGAGGGAGGCGCCGCCGCAGATGACGTAGTTCTGGCCGGTGATCGACTTGCCGTGCGGGCCCAGGAGGAACGCGGCCAGGGCGGCCACGTCCTCCGGGTCCACCAGGGCACCCAAGGCTGGCAGCTTCACCGGGGTGGCGGCGCGGCCGGGGTCGTTCAGCATCGGGGTGTCGGTCGGTCCCGGGGAGAGCACGTTCACCGTGATCCCGCGCGGTGCCAGCTCCTGCGCCCACGTCCGCCCCAGCCCCATCAGGGCGGCCTTCGTCGCTGCGTAGTGGCTCTTGCCCGGCATCCCCGTGGAGGTGCGGCTGCCCAGCAGGACGATCCGGCCGCCGTCGGGCATGGTGGGCACCAGCGCGTTGGCCAGCACGGACGCCGCCGCCACGTGGACAGTGAACATGCCGGATAACGCGGACGGGTCAAGGGACCCCAGGTGGGCAGTCCGCTGGAAGCCCGCGGCGTGCACCAGGGCATCCGTCGGCTCGAGCGAAGAGACCAGTGCAGCCAGGGACTCCGGCTGTGACAGGTCGGCCTGCAGCCACTGGAACTTCCCCTCCAGAGAGGACTCGGTGCGGCTCAGCCCGGTGACCTTCCAGCCGTCGGCCAGCAGCTTCGAGGCGATCGCCTTGCCGATGCCCGAGCTGGTGCCGGTGACCACCGCGTGCTTGGTCATGCGTCCCCGCCGGGAGTGGTGGTTCCCTCGTAGGCCCACTGCGGGTCAACCCGGACGAACTTGATGGCCTGCCGGAAATAGGTGTAGGCGATGTTCAGCGCGCCGTCCGGGCCCTGGTGGATGGACGGGTAGGAGTATTCGCGGTTGAGCCCGTCACGGGAGTTGTTGGACAGGCAGTACCCGTCCCCCACGTCCAGGTTCCGGCGGATGGGCCAGGTCCGGCCGGAGTCCTCGGAGATGGCCAGGGTCATCGGCGAGCGCGGCGTGCCCCAGAAGGCGCGCTTGACGCCGTCGTCCTCGGAGAAAGCCGAGGCGTCCGGCTCGGCGACGCCCTGCTCCTCCGCCAGGCCGTCGTCGTCGATCTCGTCGTAGAGCGAGAGGCGGCGTTCGGTGCCCTCCCCCGCCCGGCTGTGGTTGTACACCAGGGCCAGGCGGCCGTCGGCGAGGGCCACAAACTGGATGGAGGAGTTGTTGTTGGGCAGCCCGGTGGGGACGGGCTCGCTCCAAGTTGAGCCGTCGTCGGTGGAGCGGGATTCGTAGATCGAGTCGGCCCAGCGGCTGCGGAACAGGGCCAGCAGGGAGCCGTCGGCCACGGGCTGGATGTTCATGTGGACGCAGCCCAGGCTGCCGGGCAGGACGTGCTCGGTCCAGGTAGCACCGCCGTCGTCAGAGATCATCACGGCGCTGTCGTCGCTGTTGCCGACCCATTTCTCCCCCGGGGTGGTGATGCAGCGGAAAATCGGGATGATCAGCCGGCCGGACGGCAGGGCAACCGGCAGCTGGCGGACGAACACGCCGCCGGTTTCGTTCGCGGGAAACAGCGTCTCCACGTCGCCCCAGGTACGGCCGCTGTCAGTGGAAATGCGACGGCGGACCTCGGCCGTGTCCTGGTTGCCCGCCTTCTGCGCGGTATAGAGAAGCCAGAGGGTGCCGTCAATGTTCGTGAACAGGATGGGGTTCTGCTCGGAGCGGGTGGAGTCGTCCGAAAGCTGCTCCGGTGATGACCACTGGCTGCTGCCCGGTTCCAGGGCGGAGAACCAGATGGAGATGTCCGGCACGCCTTCCTGGGTGCCGCCGAACCAGACGCAGCCCAGCCGGCCGTCCGGGAGGGTGAGCAGGTTGGCGGCGTGGCTCTGCACGGTGGGTGCGGGCAGGTAGGCGAAGTCGGCGCCGTCGGCCTTCTTCACTGCCCCGTCCGGGGTGATGGTGCTGTACTCGTCGGTGGTGGTGTTCGTCATCGGATTAGTCCTTGGAAGTAGCGGGAGCCGTAGCGGCGTCGAGGTGGGACTTGGCGATCTGTTCCAGGTGCGTCAGGTCCGAGGCGATGGTGGTGAACGTGTAGCCCTGCTTCAGGCGCTGGTGGGCCACGGTCCCGGCGGGGGTGTGGATGCCGGCGGCGATCCCCGCGGAGGCGGCGGCCTCGGCGATGGTCTCCAGCGCGGCATTGAACTCGGCCTCCACCTGCGGGTCGCCGGGGAACGCCCCACCCACGGCGATGGACAGGTCAGAGGGCCCGACATAGATGCCGTCCAGGCCCGGGGTGGCGCAGATTTCCTTGACGTTGGCCAGGCCTTCCGGGGTCTCGATCATCGCGAACACCAGGGTGGTCCCGTTGGCGTCGGCCGGCTTCGGGCCGATCCGCAGGGCCGACCGCATGGGGCCGTAGGAGCGGCCGCCCATCGGCGGGTACTTTGCGGCCGCCACGGCCGCGGCGGCGTCGTCGGCGTTGTTGATCAGCGGGACGATGACGCCGACGGCCCCGGCGTCGAGCGCCTTGCCGATCGCGGTGAAGTCGTTGGCCTCCACCCGGACCATGCCGACGGCGGTGTGCCCAGCGTCGATGGCCATCAGCCCGTTGAGCACGCCCGAGTACCCGAGCAGGCCGTGCTGGGCGTCCAATGCGACGTAGTCGTAGCCCAGGCGGCCGATGCGTTCGGTGGCCACAGGCGCGTCCAGCACCGCCCAGTAGCCCACCGCCTGCTCACGGGCGCGGATCTTGCGGGCGAATTCTTGGGCCAGTTCGGAGGTCATCGGAGTCCTTCAGTTCGTCGGTTCAGTAAGAGAAATCAGCGGTTGTAGGCGGGCATCGGGCCGCGCAGCGAGGTGCCCACGGCGTCGCAGGCGTCCACGACGTCGGCCGGCAGCGGTCCGTTGGCCACGGCGGCGATGTTGGCGCGCAGCTGCTCCACCTTGGACCCGCCCAGCAGCATGGACCCAACCCCGTCCCGGTAGGCGAGCCAGCGGAGGGACAGCTCGGCCAGCGGGATGCCGGCGTCGGAGGCGATCCGGGACAGTTCGCCAATGGCGTCGAACAGCTGCTTGTCCCAGTACCGCTGCGTGTACATGGCGGCGAGCTTGGAGTCGCCGTAGCGGCCCTCGGTGGGCTTGGCGTCGAAGCTGTGCTTGCCGGTGAGCAGCCCGCCGCCCAGTGGGTTGTAGACCATGGTGTGCACGTTGTGGGTGGCGGAGAACTCGAGGTATTCCTCCTCGAGCCGGCGGGCGACCAGGTTGTAGAGCTGCTGTGCGACGACGGGCTGCGGCGCCCCGACTTCACGCGCCGTGTGGATGACGTCGGCAATCTGCCAGGCGGCGAAGTTGGAGACGCCCAGCGCACCGATCTTCCCCTCGGCTTTCAGCTCGGCAACCGTGGACAGCGTCGAGGCAAGGGGCGTGGCCCGGTCCGGCTGGTGCAGGTAGAACAGGTCGATGCTATCCACGTTCAGGCGGCGGAGGCTGCCTTCGACGCTGGCACGCAACCCAACCGCTGAAAGCGGTGCATTGGAGCCGTGGTCCGCGTGCGGCATGCCGGCCTTGGAAGCCAGGATGACGCCGTCGCGCTTTCCCTTCAGGAGGCGGGCCAGCATCTCCTCGGTGACCCCGCCGACGTAGGCGTTGGCGGTGTCGATGGTGGTGATGCCGGCGTCGAGTGCTTCCTCAACCATGCGCCCGGCTGTGGCTTCGTCGGCGGTGTCGCCGAACGTCATGGTGCCCAGGACCAGCCGGGAGATGGGAAGTTTCAGGCCGTCCACCTGGGAGCCTTCGGGCTGCGTGCTCATGTGTTGATTCCTCGTGGTTGCGTTGCGAAAGAGTTCTACTGGTTTGCCAGGGCCAGGGAGCGGACCACGTGCCGCGGCTTCAGCCCGGTCATGGTCGAGGGGTCCAGGGCGGCGCGGCGGAGCTTGCGGGTGTAATCCTCCTTGGGGGTGGTCAGGACGGACTCCGTAGTGCCAAGTTCCACCAGCTTGCCGCGCTGCATCACCATGACGGTATCGCTGATCTCCTGCACCACGCCCAGGTTGTGCGAGATGAACACGTAGGTGATGCCGGTTTCGTCCTGGATGGACTTCAGCAGCCGCAGCACCTGGGCCTGCACGGAGACGTCCAGGGCGCTGGTGGCCTCGTCGCAGACCAGCAGTTCCGGCTTGGACGCGAGCGCCCGGGCGATGCCGATGCGCTGGCGCTGGCCGCCGGAGAATTCGGCGGGCCGCTTCTCGAGGGACCGGACGGGCAGGCCCACCTGGTCGATCAGCTCGGCCGCCGCCGCATGCCGTTCGGCCTTGGACCGCATGCCCTGCAGCTTCAGCGGTTCGGCCACGATTTCCTGCGCGGTCATGTGCGGGTCCAGCGAGCCGTACGGGTCCTGGAACACCATCTGGAACTTGGAGCGCAGCGGCCGGAGCTTGGCCTCGCTCATGGCCGCGATGTCGGTGCCGTCAAGGCTGATGCTCCCGCTCGTGGGGGTGACCAGCCGCATGAGTGCCTTGGCCACGGTGGACTTGCCGCAGCCGGATTCGCCCACGACGGCGATCGTCTTGCCTTTGTCCACGGAGAAGGAGACGTCGTCCACGGCCCGGAAGGTGCCGCCGGGCACGTGGTAGTCCACCACCAGGTTGTCGACGGCGAGGAACGGCTTCGTCATGGCTTTGCTCCGGTCTGGGTGAGGGCTGGGTCAGGGATGGCGGCGGACGAGCCGCCGCCAGCGGCGGCGTGCCGGGCAGAAGGTGCGGCGGGCGTTTCGTCCCACTCCCCCAGCACCGGCACGGCGGCCAGCAGGCTCTGCGTGTACTCGGTGGCGGGGTGGTCCACAATCTGCTGGACCTCGCCGGACTCCACGAAGGAGCCGTCCTTCATCACGTGGATCCTGTCCGAGATGAGCCGGGCGACGCCGAGGTCGTGGGTGATCATCAGGATGCCGATGCCGCGCTGTTCCTGCAGTTCCAGCAGCAGGTCCAGGATGCCGGCCTGCACCGTGACGTCCAGGGCGGAGGTCGGCTCGTCCGCCACCAGCAGTTGCGGCTCGGACGCCAGGGCGATCGCGATGAGCACGCGCTGCAGCATGCCGCCGGAGAGCTGGTGCGGGTACTTCTTCAGCTGCTTCTCCGGCGTCGGGATGTGCACCTGCTCCAGCAGCCGCACGGCCCGGGCCTGCAGCGCGCCCTTGTCCTTGGCGGACGCGGCGCCGGCGATCCGGATGGCCTCGAACAGCTGGCTGCCGATGGAATGGACGGGGCTCAGCGCCGTCATCGGGTCCTGCGGGATGAGGGCGAGGGTCTTGCCGCGCACCTTGTTGATGGCCTTGGGGTCGGCGGAGATGTCAACGCCGTCAATCACCACGGTGCCGGACAGGACCGCCAGGTCCTCGGGCAGCAGGCGGAGGATGCCCATCGCCGTCGTCGACTTGCCGGAACCGGACTCGCCGATGATGGTGACCGTCTCGCCGCGGTGGATGCTGAAGCTGACGGAGTCCACGGCGCGGATGATGGCGGTGTCCGTGATGAGCTCCACCTGGAAGTCGCGGACCTCCAGCAGCGGCTGTTCTGTAAACGTAGCCATGATCAGGCACCCTTCTTCTTGCGGCGGGGACGGTCGCGCAGGCCGTCGCCCAGCAGGTTGACGCCCACCACCATGAGCACGATCACCAGGCCGGGCAGGGTGACCATCCACCAGGAGGTGGTGATGTAGTCCTGGCCGTCGGAGATGATCCGGCCCCAGGTGGCGAAGGGCCGCTGCGGGCCGGCACCCAGGAAGGACAGCGCGGATTCGAGCAGCACGGCCTGGGCCAGCAGGAGCAGCACCACCAGGGTCGCCTGCTTGATGACGTTGGGGATGATGTGCTGGAGCAGGATCTGGATCTTGTGCAGGCCCAGGATCCGGGCGGCGGAGACGTACGGCTTTTCGCGTTCCACCAGCACCATGGAGCGGGTGAGGCGGGCGACTTCCGGCCATTGGGCGATGGCGATCACGAACGTGATGACCGGGATGGACGGACCGAACAGGGCCACCACCAGCAGCAGCATCATCAGCAGCGGCAGGGACATCTGGGCTTCGAGGAGGCGGGAGACGATGGTGTCCACCCAGCCGCCGTAGTAGCCGGCGGCCGCGCCGAGGATCACGCCGATGGCGCCTGAGACCAGGACGGCCAGCAGGCCGATGGTCAGCGAGACCTGGCCGCCGTGCAGCACACGGGAGAGCAGGTCGCGGCCCAGCTGGTCGGTGCCGAACAGGTGCCCGTCCGTCAGCGGCGGCAGGCGCCGGGCACCGAGGTCCTGGAAGTTCGCATCCGGCAGCGGGAGCACCTGGGCCAGGATGATCGGGATGATCACAGCCAGGGTACAGATGGTGCCGATGATGAGCTTCCACTGGGCTGATTTACGACGGCGGGTGGCCCCTGCCCGGGCGATGTCCGCCTTGGTGACGGCGCTGGGGCTGGGCTGCCGGGCCGGGGCCTGTGACGAACCTCCGGTAGGCGTTGCGGTGTCGAGGCTCATGCTGTTGCCGCCTTTCCAAGACGAACGCGGGGATCAAGGAGCGGGTAGGCGAGGTCGATGAGCAGCTGGACAGCCACGGCCAGCAGCGCGGTGATGAGGACCGTTGCCTGGATGAGGGGGTAGTCGCGGGTTTCGAGGGCCCGCACGATCAGGGAGCCGACGCCGGGCCAGGCAAACACGACCTCGACGACGACCACGCCGTTGAGCATCGCGGCGAACCGGGTGCCCAGGGCAGTGAAGACGGGGATGGCGGAGTTGCCCATGGCGTAGCGCCAGGTGAGCGCGGAGTTGGTGACGCCGCGGGAGCGGGCCACCGTGAGGTACGGGGCCGCCAGGTTGTTGGTCATTTCGCGGCGGACCATGCGGGAGATCAGGGCGATCTGCAGGATGGCGATGGTGACGGTGGGGAGGACCAGCCCGCCCCAGGTGGCGAACCCGGAGGCCGGGAACAGCGGGATCAGCACGGCGAAGCCGGTGAGGAGCATGATGCCGGTCCAGAAGTCGGGCATGGACTGCCCGGCGATGGTGAGCACGTTGACGCCGAACTCGCGGCCGGTGTCCGGGCGGCGGGACATCCACACACCCAGCGGGATGGCGACGACGGCGGTCAGCAGGATTGCCGACGTCGCCAGGGTCAGGGTGTACGGCATCCGTTCGAAGACCACCTGCATGGCGGGGGCCTGGAACGAGTACGACTGGCCCAGGTTGCCGGTGACCAGCTGCTGGATGAAGATCCAGTACTGCTCCAGGACGGGCTTGTCCAGGCCGAACTGCTGCCGGACTGCTTCGAGCTGTTCGTTGGTGGCCAGGGGGCCGGCGTAGGACACGGCGGGATCGCCGGGGGCCATGCGGATCAGGATGAACACTGTGGACACCGTGAGGAACACGGTCAGCAGGCCCTGGCCCACGCGCTTGAGGATGTAGTTCGTCATGGCTTAGGCCTCCAGCCGGACATCAACGAGGGGGTAGGAGTTGGTGGGTGCCAGGTTGATGTTGGACACCCGCTCCCGGTGGGCGAGGACGGACTTCGGGACGAAGGCCCAGGCGCAGGGCCAGGTGTCCCAGACCGCCTGCTGGGCCTCGTTCAGCAGTTCGGTCCTGCGGGCCGGGTCCGCTTCGGAGGAGGCGGCCTGGATCTTGGCGGTGACCTCCGGGATCACGTAGCCCTGGTAGGTGTCGCGGGTGGCTTCCTTCTCCGGGGTGCCGGAGTACATGCCCTGCAGCATGGTGATGGCCAGGCCGGTGGGGCTGGGGTAGCCGTTGCCCAGCAAGTCCCAGTCGCCCTGCTTGCCCTGGCGCCAGGCCAGGATGTTGCCACCGGGTTCGAACTGCTGCAGCTCGGCCTTGACGCCGATCTTGCCGAACATTTCCACCAGGGCTTCCATCACGGAGGTGTCCGAGGCGAACTCGCCGGTTTCCCAGATGATCTTCAGGGTCAGGTCCTTGACGCCGAGCTCGGCGAGGGTGGCCTTGGCCTTTTCGGGGTCGTAGACGTATTCGCCGGTCTTGTAGTAGCCGGTGAGGCTGGACGGGGTGACGCCCTCGGCCTGGGTGACGGAGTCCACCAGCACGTCGCGGACCAGGGATTCGCCGTCGATGGCCATACTGAGGGCCTGCCGGACCCGCGGGTCGGCCAGGGGGTGGCCGGCGGGCTTGCGGAAGTTGAAGAAGATCTGGTTCAGGCGCAGGCTGGACGCTTCCTGGAGCTTGACGCCGGGCAGGCCGGCCAGCTGTTCACGGGAGTCCGGGGTGATGGAGTCGATGACGTCCACCTCCCCGCTGCGCAGGGCGATGACGCGGCTGGATTCCTCGGGCAGGAACCGGACTTCCACGTTCTCGATGGCGGGGGCCGGTCCCCAGTAGTTCTTGTTGCGTTCCAGGCTGTAGGTGCCGGCGCCGCGGTTGAACTTGGTGACCACGTAGGGGCCGGTGCCGAGGCCTTCCTGCAGTTCCTCCGGCTTGTTCTGCGCGGCCGGCGTAATCAGGATCATGCTCATGAGGCTGTCCAGGATGGGGATGGACTTCTTGGACACCATCTTGAACGTGCGGTCGTCCACCGGAACCACTTCGGGGAACTCGGGGAAGAAGCCGGCTACGAAGGAGCCCTGCACCTGCTGGTACATCTTCAGCGCGGTGGAGACGTCCTCCACGGTGACCGGGCTGTTGTCCGAGTAGCGGATATCGTCGCGGAGCTTGACGGTCCATTCGGTGGGGCCGGTCATCTCGAAGCGTTCTGCCAGGACCAGCACGGGTTTGGTTTCGGGGCCGATGGCGGTGAGGCCCTGGCGGACGGAGCGCTGCACGGTGACGGCGGCGTCGAACTGGTTGAGCTTGTTGTCCAGGCTCACCAGGGAGCGGTTGAGGGCCAGGGTCAGGGTGCTGGGGCCCGGTAGGCCGGTGGGGCCTGCGCAGCCGGCCAGGCTGCCGGTGCCCAGCAAGAACCCGGCGGCCGCGCCGAACTGCAGCAGGCGGCGGCGGGAAATCTCACTTCCTTGAGGAAGAACGGTCATCGTTGACCTCTCGGTAGGTTGGGGACGGCGGGCGGAGTGGCGGCGCCGAATGTTGTGTCCATCACTTTGCCACCTTTGCGCAAAGTGCGCAACCCCTCTAGCGTGATTCGCGCAACCGTGCCATGATGGTTCCATTCCCGCTACTCCCGGCGGGACCAGCCGATGCAGACGGATGAGAGGAGCAACGTGGCTTCCGTATTTGTGCAGGCCGACGATTTCTCCGGCGCCGCCGAGGTTGGTTACTGCTTTGGGGCGCATGGCTTCCCCGCGCAGATTCTCCTGGGTACGCCCACCGCCTTGGGAGCGGACGACGCCGACACTTCCATTGCGCTGTCCGCCACCAACGTGGTGGTCACCGATACGCATTCGCGCGGGCTGTCCCCGGCGGACGCCGCGGCGCGGGTGGTGGACGCCTTCTCCGGTCCGGGGGCCGCAGGCGCGCAGGTGATGTTCAAGAAGATGGACTCCCTGTGGCGCGGCAATATCCGCGCCGAAGTTGGTGCGCTGACAGGCCTTGGTTTCCATGCCGTGGTGGCGGGCGCCCTCCCCCAGATGCAGCGTGCTGTGGTGGCTGGCCGGCCGCTGGTGGCGGGCACTCCCCTCGCGGAAACGGACCTGTGGCATGCCGAGGCATCGGCCCCGCCGACGGACGTTCCGTCCCTGCTGCGGCCGGTGGATCCGGCGTCGGTGCAAACAGTGCCTCTGGACGAAGTCCGCTCCGGCACGCTGACATCGAAGCTGGCCGGGCTGCTGAACTCCAGCCAGCCCGAACTCGTCGTCACCGACGGCGAAACAGTGCAGGACCTGGAGCGCGTGGCGGACGCCCTGCTGGAGCTCAACTTCCAGGCCGGGGGCCGGCGCATCGTGCTGGTGGGGACCGGCGGCGCAGCTGATGTCCTGGCCCAGCGCCTTGCAGCAAGTGCGCGAAACGCGCAAACTGTGCCAAAAGCTGACGCAACAGCCGCGGAACGGGAAGGGTCCGCGCGGCCGGTGCTCGCCGTCGTCGGCTCTGCGTCCCGGACCGCGCAGGCGCAGCTGGCCCAGCTGGAAGCTAACGGCTTCAAGGTCGTCCGGCTGCACCCGCTCTATGCCGGAGCCAAGGATGCCTACGCTCCCCAACTGGCCCAGGTTATAGCTGATTTGAGGGCAGGTAACCGCGTAGTTATCGGGTTGGCTGCCCAAAAAGTGGACCCGTCTGGCGCAGCACGCATCGTGCAGGCCCTCTCCGGGTTCGCGGCCGAGGCAGCGAAGGCGACCCGGACGGACCTGATCCTCACCGGTGGCGAGACGGCCCGCGAGGTGCTGGATGCCATGGGCCGTTCCAGCCTGGTGCCGCTTGCCGCGGTGCAGCACGGTGCCGTGCTCAGCCGGGCCGACGACGGGACACTGGTGGGCACCAAGCCCGGCAGCTTCGGCGACGACCTCGCCCTCCTGCAGCTTTACGACGAAATCAGGAACCGCCGCGAACACTTCGCGCAGGCCGCCAAACCCCTTCACCGCAAGACTTCCGAACAATCTGGAGTAACAATGACAACCGCTGAAACCGCCCCCTCCCTCCCCTACGTCGCCGTCACCATGGGCGACGGCGCCGGCATCGGCCCCGAGGTCATCGTCCCGGCCGTCCTGGACCAGGGCATCCTGCAGGAGTGCCGGCCCGTCGTGGTCGGCGACGCGCTGCGCCTGCGGCAGGCCGCCGAGATCGTCGGCGTTGACGCCGACATCCAGGTGATCCAAAACGTTGAGGACGCGGTGTTCACGCCCGGCCGGGTGAACGTGATCGACCTGAACCTGCTGCCGGAGGACCTGCCGTGGGGCCAGCTCTCCCCCGTCGCCGGGCACGCCGCGTATGAATACATCCGGGTGGCCAGTGAGCTGGCGATGGCCGGGAAGGTGCAGGCCATCTGTACCGCGCCGCTGAACAAGGAGGCGCTGCATGCCGCCGGGCACATCTACCCCGGGCATACCGAGCTGCTGGCGCACCTGACCGGCACCGAGGAAGTGTCCATGATGCTCTCCACGCCCAAGATCCGGGTGATCCACGTGACCACGCACATCGGGCTCATGGACGCGATCCGCAAGATCAACCCTGACCTGGTGGAGCGCACCATCCGCCGCGGGCACGAGGCGCTGGTCCGGGCGGGCATCCCGAACCCGAAGATCGGTGTCTGTGCCATCAACCCGCACGCGGGCGAGAACGGCCTGTTCGGCCAGGGCGAGGAAGCCGAGAAGATCGAACCCGGTGTGAAGGCCGCTCAGGCTGACGGGATCAACGCCGTGGGCCCGCTGCCGGCGGACACCCTGTTCTTCCTGGCCGGCCGCGGCGACTACGACCTGGTGGTCGCCATGTACCACGACCAGGGCCACGGGCCGGTGAAGGTGCTGGGCATCGAGGCCGGTGTGAACATCACGGTGGGCCTGCCGGTCATCCGCACCTCCGTGGACCACGGCACCGCGTTCGACATCGCCGGCAAGGACATCGCCGACTCCCGCTCCATGGTGGAGGCGCTGCACCAGGCGGCGGAGATGGCCACCCGGCCGGCCGTGGCCGTGTAGGTCGCCGGTTTGATTGGGGGCCGGAACTAGCATGGGTACCACTGCCACCGCCATACCCACGGGGAGGAGACCCGGAATGCTGTCCGCAAACGAGCGGCGCGAGGAGATCTACCACCTTGCCGTGACCACCGGCCTGGCCTCTGTGGAGGAGCTTTCGGCCAAGTTCGAGGTGACCGCGTCCACTATCCGCCGCGACCTCGCCCTGCTCAACAGCCAGGGGCGGCTGGCCCGGACCTACGGCGGTGCCATGGCGCTGGGCGCACACCCGGAGGCGTCGCTGCGGCAGCGCACCGGCGAGGCGTTCGAGCAGAAGCACGCGATCGCCCGCTGGGCGGCGTCGGTGATCCAACCCGGGGAGAACATCCTGCTCGACGCCGGCTCCACGGCGGGTGCGCTGGCGCACGAGCTGCGCGGGTTCGGTCCGCTGTCCGTGACCACGCCGGGCATCAACACACTGCAGGAGCTGGCCGATTCGGAGGGCATCGAGGTTGACTGCCTGGGCGGCAGGCTCCGCGGTGTCTCCCAGAGCTTTGTGGGGCCGCTGGCCGAGGCGGCGCTGGAGCGGATGAGCTTCGACCGGGTGTTCCTGGGCGCCGACGCTGTCACCGCCGAGGACGGCATCTGCGAGGCCGACCACGCCCAGACCCGGCTCAAGGAACTGATGGCCCGCCGCGGGCGGGACGTCTACGTCCTGGCGGACTCGTCCAAGCTGGGCCTTCGCCCGTTCCACGCCTGGGCGCGCTTGGCCCTGCCGTGGACCTTGGTGACGGACGACGGCGCCGACCCCGCCCAGGTGCAGAAGTTCCGCGACGCCGGGATCCAGGTTCAGGTGGCGGCCGTCGCCGGTTGAGCCCGGAGTTAGGGGCCAGCGGAAACTGGGGGAAAACTGCGCCAAACCTGGGGCAGCGGCCCGGATCCTCCCTATACGATCCCTACAGCTTGGAATATGGGTTCCACGGCCGAAGGCAACACCCCCTATCGGTGCCGGGGCATCCTCCGCCGCCGGGGTCCTTCGCGACATGTTCGATGACGTTATCGCCGCGGTCGCGCTGCCTGGCGTGGTCGCCGTTGCACTGGGCATTGCGGCAGCCAGCACCGCCAGCAGGGATATTCGTCGCAGGGATCCGGTACGACGCTTCACCCGGCAGCAGCGCCGCGAAGGGATGACCCGAGCCGGCAGCCTGTGTGAGCTGGAAGCTGGATTCGGACGGCGCTGCGGCCGCCCGGCGGAACACGGCGACCATTTCTACCCGTGGTCCAAGGGCGGTTCCACCAGTCTGCAGAACTTTGTTGCAGCATGCGCCAGGTGCAACCGTGCCAAGCGTGCCCGGATCCCGTCACCCGGTGAGCAGCGCCGGATGGAACGACGACGGCGGGAGTACCTGCCGCCGTCATCCTCCGTCAGCGTGGGCGAACGCCAGCCGCTGCCCTGACCGGAGGGTAGGCTGCTTCTACAACGATTGAAATCGCTGAATGGAACGGAGACGCCCATGCACGCCGTGCTCGAGTACACCTACGAGGACAACTACCTCGAAACCCGCGAAAAGTACCGCGCTCTCCACTTGAAGGAGGCGTGGGAGGCAGTGGAACGGGGTGAGCTTCTGCTGGGCGGGGCTGTGGGTGAAGGACCCTTCACCGGGCTGCTGATCTTCACCGGCGGGAATGCACTTGAGGCGGCAAAAGCCTTTGCAGCCGCCGACCCCTATGTCGCCGCTGGCGTCGTGACGTCGTGGACCGCCCGCCCGTGGACCACCGTGGTGGGCAAAGAGGCCGCCACACCCGTCCGCCCCTGACACCCTGGCGCCTATTTTGGCGCCGGGCGCGTCCCGGAGTCCGTGCCATCGCCGGTCGTTGCAACGAAGTTCCAGTCGAAGGACCCGTCGCCGCGCAGCGTCAGCCGAAGGAACCCATGGGTGTCATCGATCCGTTTCTCGCTGTACCGGGGACTGCTGGTGAACTCGCGGAGGTCGGTGCCTCCCGTGGACACCTGGAAGGCCGTCATCCCGTCCTCAACACACCGGTCCGAAGCGTTCACCGGGCAGGACCGTTCATAGTTGTGCTGCGACCCTGACAGGGTCAGCCGGACCCGGTGCTTCCACATGACATTGATCCACGGCTCGTGGTCGGCGGCCCGCTTGTGGGCCTCCGTGTTCGATGTGAAATAGGGCTCGTGGTACACCACAGCCAGGTGCTTGCCCGCCGCCTTGGCATCCCCGAGGTCCTTGTCCAGCCAGTCCGTCGCCTCCCTGGCCCGCTTCGGGTCGTGTTCCCAGAGCGCGGAGGACAGGAACGCGAAGTGCCAGTTCCCGAAGTCCCGGGAATAAGGCTGGCCGTTTGAGATGAAGCCAAGTTCCTCGTTGGCCGCAGCCTTCGCCGTTGAACCGGGGCACTGGCCGTTCATGAAGTTGTCCAGGTCCGTGTTGCGGCCGGGTTCCCAGTCGTGGTTCGGTGCCGACACCCAGTACAGCTTGGGCATCGTGCCGCCCCACAGCCGCTCCCAGTACTCCACGTAGTCCTTACAGTAGGCGGTGTCGTACTGGAAGTCGCCGAGCCCCAGGAACGCGTCGATCCCGTTGTCTTCGACCAGCTGGGTGATCGCCGCAGCGTTCCGTCCGGACGGGCTGTCCGGGTCAACGTTTTCCGGGGGGTTCATGTCGCCCACAGCCGCGATGTGGACGTCCGGCACCGGGGACGGCGGCCCAGGCGGGTTCGGCGGATTTGTGCAGCCCGAGGCAAGAACCACAAGCGCCGCAGCAAGGGCGGCCGCACGCTGAAGGGGTTTCTGGCGGCGGCTGGCTGGCTGCATCCGGTAACCCCTTCGAGAAGCCGGACTGACGGGCACTTTCGATACTCCTAAGGCCCCAATCGGCTGTCAAGACGTAAAATGGGTCATGGCGCTCTTCCCCATCATCGGGCTCCTCCTCTGGATTGCATTTCTTTTTGCCGTCGTGGTCCTGTGCGGCGTCGCATGGGTCCTGGGCAGTTCAGTCCTCGGCGTGCTGGAACTCGTCGGGAGACACGGAAAACGGTCACGGCAGGCTGTGGGCCGTCCTCCGCGACAAGCCCCGCCGGCGCCGGTAAACTCCCGGCCGCGGACCGCCCCGTCCCCAACCCGCCGGACGCCGTCGACAGCCGCCACGGCGCCGCCGGCCCAGTCCCACAGCAACAGCCAGTCCGACATCTGGCCCAAATGGACCCCGTCCCACCGCCTCTACAAGGACTATGAGCTTGCCCTGTGGCAGGAGCAGTTCGACGCCCTGAACTCCCGCGGATAGCACCCGCAGCCGCAGTCCTGTACTTCACAGCTGTAACGCGCGAATAACGCCCCGGGGGGTGTAATGCCCTCGGGGCTGGCCTTGGTGCGAAGGCGTGCGCAAATGGCAGGTTCCACCCCGACGGCGTCGGGCCGGATCTTCATCAGCTACCGGCGGGAGGAAACCGCCTATCCGGCCGGCTGGCTGTACGACCGGCTCGCGGACCGCTACGGCAACGGCCAGGTTTTCAAGGACGTGGACTCCATCCAGCTGGGCGACGACTTTGTCGAGGCGATCACCCGGGCGGTCGGCTCCTGCGACGTTGTGCTGGTGCTGATCGGCGACGAGTGGCTCACCATCACCGATGAGCAGGGCCGGCGCCGGCTGGATGATCCTGACGACTTTGTCCGCCTCGAAATCCAGGCCGCCCTGACTCGCAACGTCCGGGTGATCCCCATCCTGGTGGACAGGGCCACCATGCCGCGCCCGGAGGAGCTGCCCGACAGCCTCGCCAAACTGGTCCGCCGGCAGGCCCTGGAATTCAGCCCGGCCCGCTTCGAGTTCGACACCAGCCGGCTCTTCAAGGTGCTGGACGGGACCCTCGCCGAGGTGCGCAGGAACCAGGACGACGACGGCGTGAACACCGTCCCGGCCGGACCGGCACCGAAGGCTGCCGCTCCCCGGCCCGTGGCGGCTTCGGCGCGCACGGACCGCGATGTAACCCCGGCCAGGCAAAGCGACGTGCCCGGAAAACGCCAGGTGTCGCTCTCCCGCCGGGCCCTCATCGTTGGCGGTGTCGCCGTCGGCGCAGTCCTGCTCCTGCTGATCGTCCTCCTCATCGCCAACTTCCAGTCCCGGACCTCACCAAGCGCCAACCCGGGCGCCAACCCCGGCGGCCAGGCCGGAGCGGGCGCCGGGGGCGGAGGCGCAGGAGGCGGCATCGACGTCGACGGCTCCACCGTGACGAGCGGGGACGGGCTGCAGCTGACCGGGCTGCAGGCCACAAGCCGCAGCGACCCCGCCTCTCCCCGCGTGGGTGACACGGTCACGGTCAGTTATGCCCTGACCAACACCACGGACGGGCCGCTGCAGCTCGAATACACGTTCGTGGGGGCGCGGGACGCCGCGGGGGAACACCACGACACGGAAGACATGAATGAAGGAAAAGTCCTCGCACCCGGCGAGACCGTCACCGCGCAGGGGCGGGTCCTCATCAGCAGTCCCGGCACCTGGGAAATGTGGCCCTGCTATGTGCTGACCGGGGAACGCTTCTGCCCGGACAAGTGGCAAGTGTTCTTCGTCCTGGCCGAGTAGCCGGCTGCAACGGAATGGGAAGCGGATGGCGCGCCGCGGAGACGATGCAAGGGACGACGCTGCAGTACCTGCCCGGCCCGTCAAAGCTGTGCCACAGCCTGCCGCGAAGGACCCGACATGGGAGCGCCTGGAGGACCAGATCCGTTGGTATGACCGCAAGAGCGGAGACAACCAGCGCCGCTACAAGTGGCTCAAGCTGGTGGAGCTTGCCGTGGCCGCGGCTCTGCCGGTGGTGGCAGGTACCGGCAGCCCGGTGCTGCTGACGGGAACGCTCGCCGCCGTCATCGTCGTCCTGGAGGGTGCCCAGCACCTCTACCAGTTCCAGGAGCGGTGGATCACGTACCGGGCCACAGCCGAGGCCCTCAAGCACGAACGCTACCTGTACCTCGCCAAGGCAGGGCCGTACCTGCACGCGGACCGGCACCAGCAGCTGGCCGAGCGGATCGAGGGGCTGATCTCCCAGGAGCACGCCAAGTGGACGGCCAGCCAGCAACAGGCCCCCGACACATCCGGCGGCTGAGCCTGTCCAAACCAAACCCGGCGGTTGAGCCTGCCGGGACACGGGCATATCCTGCATCCAGACCTGCGGGAACACCCTCAACCGGGAGATGCGACATGGAGATGCCCAAGGCCACCGAGGAAGACAAGGAGCGCTTCCGGCAGGTCATGCCGGACCATCCGGATGTTGTCGTCAAGCCCATGTTCGGCAACCTGGGCGCGTTCGTGAACGGCAACATGTTTGCCGGGCTGTTCGGGCCCGTCATCGGGGTCAAGCTCTCGGACGATGACCGGGTAATGCTGGAATCCTCGGAGCGGACCGTGCCGTTCGGTCCGGCGGACCGGCCCATGGCCGGTTACTCAGGGCTCCCGGAGGTGTGGAACGAGGAGGGCGACGGCGACGACGCGCGGGCACGGGCGTGGACCACCAAGGCCTACGAGTACGTCGCCACCCTGCCGCCGAAAGAGCCCAAACCCAAGGCCGCCAAAAAGTAGCCGCGCAGCACCGGTTCCAAACCCCATTGCGCGGCGGGGCCACCGGCGTATCGTTCTTGCATGGAACCGATTCGGGTCATCTTGCTTCCCGGTGCAGTGCTTCCCGCGGACCTGGCATACGGGCCGCTGATCCAGGCCCTGGGCCCTGAAGTGGAGGCCGTCGCCAAGGACCTGGAGCTCTACAAAGGCGACGAACCGCCGTCGGGCTGGACCTTGGATACGGAGGTCGACGGCGTCCTGCGCGAGGCTGACGCGCGCGGGTGGCAGACCTTCCACCTGGTTGGCTATTCAGGCGGCGGTGCCGCCGCGCTGGCGTTCGCGGCCAAGCATCCCGACCGGCTGCAAAGCCTGGCCGTGCTGGAACCGGCGTGGGCGGGCAATTGGGACTGGAGCCCCGCGTACACGGAACACCGGAAGAAGTACGCAACGCTGGAGGTCCTTCCTCCAGCACAGGTCATGCCGGCCTTTATGAGGCTCCAGGTCAGGCCCGACGTCGTCCTGCCGCCACCGGAGCCCGGTCCCCCGCCGCAGTGGATGGCCAAGCGGCCGGCGGGCATCCGGGCCTTTCTGCGCACCTTCAAGGACTACGACCTGGACCGGTCAAAGCTGGCAGCCTTCACTAAGCCGGTGTTTTTTGCCCTGGGTGGCCTGAGCCATCCTGACGACGCCGGCGACGTCGCGGCGCGCCTGGCCCGGGTGTTCTTCCCGGACTTCCACCTGGAGGTCTTCCCCAGGCGCCATCACTTCGACCCGCCGCACCGGGTGGAGCCGAAGCGGCTGGCGGAGGGGCTCCGCCGGCACTGGGCGTCCGCGGAAGGGCAGGAAGCGCGGCCCGGGTCGGTCGAAGCCCGCTCTGCCTGACCCGGACGCTGCTACCTGACCCGGCGCTGCTAACTGGAGGAGGGCTCGCCAGCGGGCCGGGAGTAGGAGGACCCGGACGGTGTCCGTTCCAGCAGCCCGAAGTCGACCAGGTAGCGGCGCAGCAGCACCACGTCGTCGGTGTAGCTGAGCAGCCTCTCGTTGACCTGGCGTTCGCTGAGGTCCTCACCCTGGCGGATGGCGTCGCTGGCCACCCAGGCCAGGAGTTCGCGGCGTTCCGTCCTGCTGGCCGGGTACCTGTCGATCCGGCCCAGGCGCAGGAACCGGGCCACGCCCGTCTTGGGCTGCCGTGGCTGCTGCGAGAGGAGGTCCCGGAAGACCGTGCCGGTCGCCTGCAGTCCGGCGCCGGTCTGTTCCACAAGTCCCGCCTCCAGCAGGACGGCGACGGCCTTGGTACGGCGTTGCTCCTTCACACCTGGCAGCAGGTCGGCCGGGTTGGTGGCGCCGAGGACTACCTGGGCGTACGCGGTCCGAGCGTCGTCGCTTGCGAGCGCGGCCATCACCCGGCGCCAGTGCGGGCCGCTCTGGCCGGACAGCGCTGCACGGTCAGCGCGCACCGATTGACACCCCGGAAGAAGCCATGGCTCAGTATTGCACCGTGGCGGGAAAATGCCAGCCCGGGACAAGTGCGCCGCCGCACCCGCGGCGCGTGCCGCCGTCGTACGTTAATGCTCCTCAGCCGGCGCTGGGACGGTGTACGGCGCTGGGGCGGTGTGCCTTGTGCTGCCGGCCCTGGCGGGCGATGAAGGCGTAAACGATCAGGCCCACCCCGGCCAGGATCATGACCGCCGGCACGGCGAAATCCACGGGGATGAACTGCGCCACGGACTGGAGCGCGAAAATCACGCCCAGGACAACCAGGACCGAGGCGGGGATCAGCGGCCACATCATCCGACTGGTCCGGCCGGACATGGTGACCGGGACCAGGGAAAGCAGCCCGAACGTGGCTGCGAGCCCCAGGAACAGGATGGCGGCGACGCCGGTGCCCTCGAACCCCGGCGGAAGTGCCACGATGACGGCCAGCGTGAACATGACCCCGGCCGGGATCAGTGCCCACCAGTTGGCCCGCTCACGCAGGTACACGGCCGAGAAGCCGCCGCCCATAAAGAGGAACAGGAATGGCGCGCCCGCGCCGCTGTCCGTGAACTGCGAGACGGTGGTGACCGCGGCGAGGCCCAGGAATACCGAGCCGGGGATGGCCGCCCACCAGTTGTCCCGGCTGCGGACGAACAGGGCCAGGAACAAGGCGGAGGCGGCCGCGAAGATCAGCGGGCCCATGAAGGCGGCGCTTTCGACGACGTCGAGCCGGTCGAGCAGCCACATCACCCCCAGCGTCATGAGGACGATGCCCCCGATTATGCTTGCGTTCGCCGATGTCACCGTGTGCCTCCTGATGATTGTTGGGCCGAAGCTGGTTCTTGGGTCGGAGCTGATTTTTGGGTTGGAGCCGTGCCGTTGACCCGTGCGGTCATCGGGCACGCCGGCCCTACCCTCAGGCTAGGGCTGGCGCTGGAGAAGGAAGTAGGGCACAAAGCCCCGGCATTCACCCCTTCGGCGACTAGACATTCACCGGCGCTCCCCACGGCCTACCCGGCACGGCTTCAACAGGGCGGGGCCCGGGCCGTTTGGACGAGCACTGCATGGATGTGAGATGCTTCACAGGTTTTGTGTGCTGTGCGCCACTGCGTCCATCGACGCCGCGCAGCGCCGATCGCATCACCCACGCTCTTCATGGAGGGAACCCACACTTATGAGCGGTGTTTTGTCAGCTATCAACGACGTGATCTGGAGCGACTGGCTCGTTTACCTGTGCCTCGCCACCGGCGTCTACTTCTCCGTCCGCACCCGCTTCCTGCAAGTCCGGCACGTCAAGGGAATGCTGGAGCAGATGGTCCACGGTGAGAAGTCCGCCTCCGGCGTCTCGTCGTTCCAGGCCCTGGCCATGTCCCTGTCCGGCCGCGTGGGCACCGGCAACGTCGCCGGTGTCGCCACCGCCATCGCCTTCGGCGGCCCGGGCGCCCTGTTCTGGATGTGGACCGTCGCCTTCCTGGGCGCGTCCACGTCCTTCATCGAGTCCGCCCTTGGCCAGGTGTACAAGACCCGCGACCCGCTGACCGGCGAGTACCGCGGCGGCCCCGCCTACTACTTCTCCCGCGCGTTCCGGCACACCAAGGGTGCAGGCTTTTTCAAGGTCTACGGCTACGTCTTTGCCGCCGTCACCGTCCTGGCCTGCGGTGTCCTGATGCCGGGCGTCCAGGCCAACTCGATGGCCACCGCCATCGGCGGCGCCTGGACCGTCGAACCGTGGATTGTCTCGGTCGGCACTGTCATCGTCCTGGCCTTCGTCATCATCGGCGGCGTCAAGCGCATCGCGAGCGTCGCCTCGTTCGTCGTGCCGTTCATGGCGCTCGGCTACATCATCCTTGCCCTGATCGTCGTCATCCTCAACGCCGGCCAGCTGCCGGAAATCCTCGCGCTGATCTTCCGCAGCGCCGTCGGCATGGATTCCGCCCTGGGCGCCATCATCGGCCTGGCCGTGATGTGGGGCGTCAAGCGCGGCGTCTACTCCAACGAGGCCGGCCAGGGAACCGGACCGCATGCTGCCGCCGCGGCAGAGGTGTCCCACCCCGCCAAGCAGGGCCTCGTCCAGGCCTTCGCGGTCTACGTCGACACGCTTTTCGTCTGCTCGGCCACCGGCTTCCTGATCCTCTCCACCGGCGCGTACCGTGTCTTCGCGGGCGGCAGCAAGGACGGCGAGGTCCTGGTCGAGGGCGGCCTGCTCTCGGCCACGGCTACCGTTGGGCCGCAGTTCGTCCAGACCGGCTTCGACTCCGTCTTCCCCGGCGTGGGCGCGGCGTTCATCGCCGTCACCCTGTTCTTCTTCTGCCTGACCACCATCATCGCCTACTACTACATGGCGGAAACCAACCTGCGCTTCCTGCTGGGCAACGCCTCGAACAAGCTGGTTCCGGGCGTCCGGGTCAGCGCTGGCCGGGTCACCACCATGGCCCTGCAGGTGACGATCCTGATCGCCGTCGCATACGGCTGCGTCAACACCGCGGAAAACGCGTGGGTGATGGGCGACATCGGCGTGGGACTCATGGCCTGGCTGAACATCATCGGCATCCTGATCCTGCAGAAGCCCGCCCTGAAGGTGCTGAAGGATTACGAGCAGCAGCGCAAGCTCGGCCTGGACCCGGTCTTCGACCCGCGGCCCCTGGACATCACCGGGGCCACGTTCTGGGAGTCCTACAAGCGGACCGAGCGCGAAAAGGAATCCGCGAACGTCTGATCGCGAACGTCTGAACTGCGGGGCATCCTGCACCGCATCCAGTGCGCCGCGCCGTTCATTCGG
>NZ_BAAHNO010000050.1:0-21045 GCF_054656615.1 Arthrobacter sp. AD-310
GTGTGGTCCCATAGGTCATACCGTCATGACACGGCGGAGCATACGTCGTGGGGTTCATTGTGGGCACGTATCGCGGTAGTCGCAAGGACGGCGGGCGTCCTGTCCGTGCGGGACGTGCCATGGCTGCTGCCGGAGCCTTTGCGGTGATTTGCGCCCTCCCCGCAGCGGGCAGCGCAACAGGCCCGGACGCCACAACGGAAATCCAACCCTGGCACGGTGCGGCTTTGGGCGTTGTGGGAATGTCCGGCGGTTCCGCTGCCGCAGGACCCGGCCTGCCGCCGTCGTACATTCCGGGTGCGCTGCCGGCCGCCATCTTTTGCGATGCCCGCGCGGCGATAACCTATCCGCGGGCGCTCGTCAGCAGCAGCCGTGTCCCCGCCGGCACCGGTGGTGTCCCCGGCCCTGCCGCCGGGGAAAGCCCGGTGCACGCCATTGGGCCGACCGGATTCGGCCGGCCCCGTGCCGGCTACCTGATGGCACCCCTGGCTGCGCTGTACCCGAGTTCGCCGTTTGGTTTCCGGATCAGCCCGCTGTCGGGGAAAGCCGGGGACTTCCACCTTGGCCAGGACTATGCAGCCGCCTGCGGAACCACTGTCCACGCCGCTGATGCCGGAGTGGTGCGGGCTGCGGGGTGGCATCTGTGGGGCGGCGGGAACAGGGTTGAGATCGACCACGGCAACGGACTCATCACCACCTACAACCACCTGGACTCCATCGCAGTGCGCAGCGGCGACCAGGTCCACGCGGGCCAAACCATTGCGCGCGTCGGCAGCACCGGGTGGTCCACGGGGTGCCACCTGCATTTCGAAACGATCCTGAACGGCCGGCACACCAGCCCCCTCGGCTGGACGCTCATTCCCCTGCAAGCATTGTCCGGGGACGGGCAATCCGGGATGCTCTCCTACGCGCCGGGCGACGGCACTCCCGCGGCCGCCCCCAACTGGATCGTTCCGGGAGCGCCAGTCCCGGCCGGGCAGGGAAGCACACCGCGCCTTGCCGCGGTGGACACAGCCATGCCGACGGCGGCGCCGCCCCTGACGCCGTCGGATTCCGGAGGCGCTGTCACGGGGGAGCCGGCGGCCCCGGCGGGGACCGGAGAACCGGCGGCGACGCCTCCCGGACCGTCCGAAGAGACGGCACTGCCCGCCGACCCGGCTCCGACCTCCGCGCCCACGGACCCGCCCCTGCAAGCTACCGACCCTCCGGCATCGGAAACCCCCACCGCCGGGCCTGCAACAGAACCCGCTCCACCGGCTACCGAAGAACCGTCAACCGGTTCGCCCGGACCCGGGCCGTCACCCGAAGCGCCGACGCCCGCTACAGATCCCGTTACCCCTGCCGCTCCTGTTCCGCCGACAGACCCTGCCGTGCCGGCTCTGCCCGCTGGTCCTGCCGTGCCGGCTCTGCCCGCTGGTCCTGCCGTGCCGGCAGCGGGAACCAAAGCGGATCCCACGGTGCCTGCCGTCGTCGATGCGCTGGCGAAGTGCCTGCTGGAATCGATCACCGGACCGGTGCTGGAAGCCGCGGGACAATCCGGGGAGGGCGCGGCGACGAATCCCCCCTGTGGGGATCTACCCAGGGATGGAACCGATGCAGCCCAGGTTGAGGCTTCGACCCGGCCTGAATGACTGGCCCGTGCCCGCCGGCAAAGGGTGCCTGGCAAAAAACCCGTGCTTCGCCGAATTCCCTGCGCAAAAGCGCAGTTCTTTTATCTTTTTCCACATTGGCTCCGGCGATTTGCCCAAAGTTTGCCAAATGTCTGATTGGATAAATATTACTGAAGGGTACCAGGGAAGAGCCGCTTCCCACCGACCACAGAGGTAGCAATGGAGCACATCGAGGCCGAGCACCCCCGGCCACGCCACTTCCTACTCCACCTGAGCGATCCCCACTTGTTGGGAGGTCCGGATCCCCTCTACGGCGTCGTTGACAGCGAAGCCCGCCTCATTCAGCTCTTTGACGAAGTCAGGGCGTCCGGGGCCAGGCCTGAGGCTGTCATTTTCACCGGCGACCTGGCCGACAAGGGCGAACCCGGCGCATACAAGAAGCTGCGCGCCATCGTGGACCCCGCCTGCGAGGCCCTGGGTGCGGAAGTCATCTGGGCCATGGGCAACCACGACAACCGCGCCAACTTCCGGCAGGGCCTGCTGGACCAGCCCGGCAGTGACGCGCCCGTGGACAACAGCTACTTCATCAACGGACTGCGCGTCATCACCCTGGACACGTCCGTTCCCGGCTTCCACCACGGCGAACTGAGCGAGTGCCAACTCGACTGGCTTGCCCGCGAGCTGGAAACCCCGGCCCCGGACGGGACCATCCTCGCCCTGCACCATCCGCCCGTACCGTCCGTCCTGGACCTCTCGGTGCTCGTGGAACTGCGGGACCAGGCCAGCCTGGCTGCGGTGGTGCGCAACTCCGATGTCCGGACAATCCTGGCCGGCCACCTGCATTACTCCACCACAGCCTCCTTCGCCGGCATCCCGGTGTCCGTGGCCTCGGCCAGCTGCTACACCCAGGACCTCAACGTGCCCGTCGGCGGCACGCGCGGGCAGGACGGCGGCCAGGCGTTCAACCTGGTGCACGTCTACGAGCACACCATCGTGCACTCGGTGGTCCCGATGGGCACCTGGGGAACCGTGGGCGAGTACGTGGCCCCCGAGGAAACCGCGCGGCGCCTGGAGGCGGCAGGTATCCGGATCCCCGAGACCAAGGAGCGCAGCGGCGCCCGGATGGGTGTCTCCTCCGGCCGCTGACCATGCGGGTCTTCCAGGCCAAGGCCAAAACGAAGTGCCGGTCCCATGCGGGGACCGGCACTGTCAAGTTTAGCGGGGCCGTGCTGCCCGGGACAGGTTGCTACTTCTCCCAGGGGGCCTTGACGGGGAAGTACTTCTCCAGGAAGTCAGTCACCACTGCGGCGCGCTCGTCCGCGTCCACCTCCGGGAAGCTGCCGTCGTTCAGGCAGAAGAAGTCCATGTTCCGCTTGGACAGCAGCTTGGGCAGGTACTTCAGGCCGCTGCGCAATGTCGTGTCCACGTAGCGGACCTTCGCGGCGGTCTGGGTGACCGCGCGGCCGGTCAGCAGCGCGTAGTAGTGGTAGAAGGAGTTGGTGACGGAGATGTTGTCCGCGGCGCGGAAACGGCTGGCAGCCGTCTTCCGGAACTCCTCAGGAAACTCCTCCTCCATCTGCGCCACCAGGCTGCGGCGCAGCGGAGCGGCAGTGTGCTCCAGGTGGCGGGTGGTGATCCGGCCGAACCTGTTCCACAGCAGCTTCCGGTTTACCCGTGCCGCGTTCTCGAATCCGCTGCGCTCTGCGGCATTCTCGCCCAGGCCGATGCGGGTTTCCGCCTCGATGAACTTGGTGATGCCGCCCGGGGTGAAGAACAGGTCCGGGCTGACGGGCCGGCCGAAGAACATGTCGTCGTTGGAGTACAGGAAGTGCTCCGAGAGTCCTTCGATGTGGTGGAGCTGGCATTCCACGGCCTGGGAGTTGTGCGTGGGCAGCACGGACGGATCGGAAAAGAACTCTTCGCTGCGCACGATGGTGACGGACGGGTGGTCCGCCAGCCAGGACGGGGCGGGGGAGTCCGTGGCGATGTAGATATGCCGGATCCACGGCGCAAACATGTAGACGGACCGCAGGGCGTATTTCAGCTCGTTGATCTGCCGGAACCGCGCCTCGTGTTCGTCGCCTTCGCCCAGGACGTGGCCCTTCTGCTGGGCGCGCCGGGCCGCGATGTACTCCGGGGAGCTGCCGTCCACCCACGAGAACACGATGTCGATGTCGAAGCTGATGTCGCTGGCGTGGTCCGCGAACATGTTCTCGATGGTGGGCCACGTGTGCCCGTACCGTTCCACGGTGCCGCGGACGGCGTCCTGCCGGAGCATGGTGCGGCGGGTCAGCGAATTCTCGATCGGCAGGATGATTTCCTCGCCCTCGAAGGACCAGAGCTCCAGCTGGACACCTGCCGAGGCGCCGAACTCGAAACCGCCACCTGGCTCCACCCGCGGCCGGTAGAGGCGGAAAATTCGCGTCTGCTTGCTGTTGGCAAGCGCCCCATCGGCCACCAGGACGGCGCTCTTTTTCTTCGCATCCACGGTCATGGAGTAGAAGGGTTCGTCGCGGCAGGCCTCCACCAGGGCGGCCCGGAGCTTCTTCCGGTCCTTCCAGTCAAGGGCTATCACGGGGCGGTCGTTGTTGCCGCGCACCAGGAGGTAGGCCAGGCCGGCCTCCGCGAGGACGTTCCGCAGGAACAACAGGTCCTCCACCATCGCCTGGTAGTGCGTCCTGTTGTAGTTGATCAGGGCGTAGCGGCCCTTATGCCAGATGACGTCGGGGCGGTGCTTCAGGCGCCGCTCGGCCGCCGCAGAGGTCGCTTCCTCGTGGAACTGTTCCTCTACCGACGCCTGCCCGCCGAAGTAAACCTCATCCTGTACCGGTGCTTCTGTAATGGCTGTCTCCGTGCTGCTGGAAGTAAGCATGTCTACCTGCATGATATCCGCGTGGGGGAAACAGCAAGTTTCGCACGACCCCCAACCAGGGCCTAGATGCCCAGCGCCTCCCGCCAGCTGCGCAGGAAGGCTCCGCCGGCGTCGTCGTGGATCACTGCTGCCCCAAGGCCAAGGTCCGCGGCGGTCAGGACCTCGTAGGGCTTAACCGGAACGCCGTCGGCGGGCCGCACATCCACATGCTTGACGGCGTGGTCGTTGTGGTGGAGCCAGTCCGCCATGGCGTAGTCGGTGCGCGAGTCACCGACCGTCCGCCACGCCTCCGGTGTGATGCCCTGCGCAGCGAGCAACTCCACGGCACGGCTGGCGCCCAGGTCCTTGCCCAGGCGCACAGACTCGATGTCCGTGGAAATGATGGTGGGGTCCACGCGGTAGTCCACCTCGTCGTCGGAATTCGGGGCGTGGTGGTCCAGCCGCACAACGCCCAGCCCGTGCCTGCCCATCAGTTCCATGGCGTCGGCGTCGAAGAGTTTCTGCTCGGCCAGGTAGTCGTCGTTGGGGACGTCGATGTGTTGCTCCACGGACACCATGGCCCGCTTGGTTTCGTCAAAGAACATGTGCGCCGCGTAGTCCTCGGCCACGAGCCGGCGGATGTCGTCGCCGTACGCCGCCGGTACGGCCAGGTCCCGGTCCACGTGGACGGGGCCGGGGCCGGCGGAGGTGTAGCTGAACCATACGGCGCCCTTTTCGCAGACCGCGTGCACGAGGGTGCCGGCGGGCATTCCGGCCGCGATCATGGGGTCCATCACCTGCTCCCGGATGAAGGCGTCCGAGCGGCCGGTATTGAAGATGACAGGAATTCCGGCAGCAGCCAGGGCCACCAGGTCGCCGATGATCTCCGGTTTCACGTCGCGTGTCAGGGGGCTTGCCACAGGCCCGTCAACGTCGAGCAGGAGCGCCAGCGGCGGCGAGGACTGCGGCCGCGCAACCTGAGTGGAGGCGGCGGGGGAATGGGAAGCTGTCATGGCCCCATTCTGTCAGCAGCGGTCCGGACCTCCGGAAACCGGCGGCCGAAAATCACCGCCTGTGACATGGTCACTGTTTGGCTACAACCTGAAGGCGGCACGGCCGGGCACTTCCGCTCCCCTCCGCGGGATGCCTAGTGTTGCAGGGTGATATTCAAAGCTGTGGGCGAGGGCCGCCCTTACCCCGACCATGGTTACAGCACGCCCAAGGACTGGGCTTCGCTGCCGCCGCGGCCGGTCCGGCTGGATGAACTGGTAACCACCAAACGCACCCTGGACCTGGAAGCGCTGCTGGCCGAGGATTCAACTTTTTTCGGTGACCTTTTCCCGCACGTGGTGCAGTACCAGGGGACGCTGTATCTCGAGGACGGTTTGCACCGCGCTGTCCGGACCGCCCTGCACCAGCGCACAGCGATCCACGCCCGGGTCCTGGTCCTTGATGGCTAGGAAGCTTGATGGCTAGGAAGAAGGTGCAGGACGCCAGCGTCCTGCACGGACACCATGTGGTGAGCGGCCCGGAGCTCCGTGCCACCTTCGACGCCGCCGCCGCGGACGATACCGCCCGGGTGCGCCGCCGCGTGCTTCACGGCATCGTCCTGGTGCTCCTTCTGGGCCTGATCGCGGCCGGCATCGTCACCGCACTGGCGATCTTCAACGGAAGATTCACCCTTCCCACCGCGGAGCCCGCCGAGGAGAAGGTGGCAGCGTGCCCCGCCGGCACGTTCGACTACCTGCCGCCGGAGCAGGTCACCATGAACGTGTTCAACTCCACCAGCCGGCCCGGACTGGCGCGCTCTGTTGCCGACGAGTTTCTGGCCCGGAAGTTCGTGGTGGCCGATGTGGCCAATATCGACGCCACCTACCGGGGCGTGGCCGCGGTGATTTCCGGTGCCGCGGGCCAGTCCGCGGCCTTCACGGTGCAGCGGCACCTCGCAGGATCGGATTACTTCCAGGACGGCCGGGCGGACGGCAGCGTGGATGTGATCCTGTCGCGGGACTACGGCGCCCTCGTCCCGCCGGACCTTGTTGACCAGACGCCGGGCAAGCTCAGCTGTCCCAGGGAAAGCCGGCGGGTTGCCGACGACGACAAGTGGCCGGTGATGCCTTCGGCGGCGCCCGCCTCCTGACCCGGTTGCCCTGTCAGTCCTGGTTGCGGAAGCCGCCTGACAGGGGCCAAAAGCGCCAGGGCAAGTCAGCCGGCGACGGCGGGAAGCGGGGCGAGCCGGACGGGGCGGCCGGCGTCGTCGAACCTTGCCCCCGCCCCCAGTTGGATGAACCGCACGGTCCGGGCCACCCGGGCTTCCAGTTCGGCGGGCTCGTCGCTGCCCCTGGCGGCGCTGGAAGAGAGGGTGCCCAGGATCAACTGCGCCTGCTGGCCCACGTCCGCCGCCGGGAGGTAGCCCTGCTCCATCCCGTCGCGGAGGATCCCCTGCAGGAGGACACTGAGCTCGCCCACATGGTCGGCCAGCTTGGCAAATGACGACGGCGAGAGCACCGCGCCCATCGCGGGTCCCGGCGGCAGGTGGCGGCGGCTGAGGTCCACCACCTGGGCGCGCACGTACAGGGCCAGCCGTTCCACCGGGTTGTCCAGGCGGTCAAGGGATTCGCGCAGCTCGGCGAGGAACTTCTCCGTTTCCTCCAGCGCATATGCGATCAGCAGCTCTTCGATATCCGCGTAATAGTTGTACACGGCGGTACGGCCGACGCCGGCGTGCCGGGCGACGTCCGTCATGGTGAGGCCGGGAAGCCCGTGGGAGAAAAGGAGTTCGCCGAAGGCCGTAAGGATGCGGCGCTGCGTCTCTGCGCGTTGCTCGGCGTTGCTGGCCGCTGATATCCGTGGCATACAGACACTTTACCGCGATGTGTCAGTAAACCGGAGGTATGGCCTGCGGGATGTCAGACCGTGCAGCCGTCGGGGCCGCAGGCATCGGCGCCCTCGCCGGCGCCGACCATCACCAGCGGGTTGGCGTCCTGCCAGGCCTGGTTCAAGGCTGCAGTGAACGTCTCCGCGGGCTGCGCTCCGGACAGGCCGAACTTCCGGTCGATGACGAAGAACGGAACACCGCTGATGCCCAGGGACCGTGCTTCGGCGAAATCGGAGCGGACGTCGTCGGTGTACTTGTCCGTGGTGAAGAGTTCTTCCACCTCGCCGGCGCCGATCCCCAGATCCTTGCCGAGGGCCGTCAGGTATTCACGGCTGCCGATGTCCCTGCCGTGCTCGAAGTGGTCGCTGAGCAGCCGTTCCTTGGCGGCATCCTGTTTGCCGTGCGCGGCCGCGAGGTGGATCAGCCGGTGGGCTGTGAAGCTGTTGGCCACCACCACCTTGTCGAAGCGGTAGTCCAGGGCTTCGCCTTTCGCCTGCAGGGCGACGTGCTCAAACATCCGGGACACCTGCTCCGGAGGCAGGCCCTTGCGGGTGCCCAGGTACTCCAGCTCGGTGCCGTCGTAGTGGTCCGGCAGGGTGGGATCCAGCTGGTAGCTGCGCCAGGCCACTTCAACCGACTCGCGGTGCGGGAATTCAGCCAGGGCGGACTCAAAGCGGCGCTTGCCGATGAAACACCACGGGCACGCAACATCAGACCAGATCTCAACCTTCATGCCGTGCATAACCGGAGAGCCGAAGCGGTCATTCCGGGCTGCGTTATGAGATGCGGCACATTCGGGCCCTTGTGGCGACGGCGATCGTGGGCAATAGTTCTGAAGTAGGTGAAGCAGACGCCATCAAAAATCTCGGAATCCCGGCGGGACACGCATGTCCTGCGCGGTATGTGCCTGGCGGCTGGGGAGCCCGGCCTCGTTCTCTGGAGGCCAGAATGCGGATCGGACTTGTTGCAGGACCCTGGATTCCTGTTCCACCCGTGACTTATGGGGGAACAGAAAGGGTGGTGGACACGCTGGCGCGGGGCTTCGCAGCGGCGGGGCATGAGGTCCTGCTCGCCGCGCCGTCAGACAGTACCTGCCCGGTCCCGAGGGTTCCCGGCATGCGGGCGGCCGACCCCGGAGGCATCAACATCAGCCTTTCCGAGTCCAGCCACGTGGTCCGCGCCTATGAAGGCCTCCAGGACGTGGACATCATCCACGACCACACGCTGTCCGGACCGCTGTACCTGCACCGCCCCAGCGGCGTCCCGACAGTGACCACAATCCACGGCCCCATCGGCCGGGAGGCTGGGGACGTCTACCGCGCGATCGGGAGGCACGGCGCGATCATCGCCATCTCCCGGGACCAGGCCTCGCATGCACCCGACGTGCCAGTCACGCGCGTCATCCACCACGGCATGGACATCTCCTCGGTCCCGGTCGGGACGGGAACCGGCGGATACCTGTGCTTCGTGGGGCGGGCATGCCCCGACAAGGGCCTTCCGGAAGCCATCATGATTGCCCGCCGGGCCGGCGTGCCCCTGCGCATCGCCGTCAAGATGCGTGAAGAAGACGAACTTCGCTATTTCAGGGACGTCGTCGAACCCATGCTGGGATCCAATGAAGAGTTCGTGGGGGAGATCGACGACTCGATGAAATACAAGCTGATGGGTGAAGCCGTGGCCTTCCTCAACCCTATTCAGTGGTCCGAGCCGTTCGGGCTCGTCATGATCGAGGCCCTGGCCACCGGAACCCCGGTCATCGGCACATCCATCGGCTCGGCTCCCGAAATCATCGAGCACGGCCGGACGGGTTTCCTCGGTTCCGTGGACGACCTCGCGGACTTTGTGCCGGCCGCTGCTGCCCTGGACAGGGCAACCTGCCGGCAGGCCGTGGAGGAACGGTTCAGTGCCCGTCGGATGGTGGAAGACCACCTCCTCCTGTTCCGGGAACTTGTGGAAGGGAGAACGCCCGGAGGGGTTCCGGATGCCGCCGCCGTGCACCAGAATCTATAAGGACGGCTGCCCGGTATCCGACACCGGCAGCTCCTGCCGCTCGGGGAGGGAGCCCTTAGATGACCGCCTGGAATGCAGACAACGAGGCATCCGTATCCGACTCGGGGTCGGTTACGGTCCTGGAAGGTTCCTCATTTTGCATCTCGTCCGGAAGCGGTGACATCAGCGCCGACAGCGGCACCAACGGCGCGTTCTTCCAGGACACCCGGATCGTCTCCGGCTGGGTGCTCCGCATCAACGGCGCGCTGCGCGAACCTTTGACCGCCCAGCGGCTTCATCCGTTCGAAGCGACATTCGTGGGCAGGGCCGCCTGGCCCGGCGGCAGGTTCGACAGCCCGCTGGTGGTCCGGCAGGTGCGCCACATCGGCCCGGGCATGCAGGACGACATCTCACTGGAGAACTTCGCGGCCGAGCCGGTGGAATGCGATATCGAGCTGCTGGTCGATGCCGACCAGGCGGACCTCTTCGACGTGAAGGGCGGCCGGACCAGCGGCGCCGACGACACCACCCGCACCGTGGCGGACGGCTCCCTGGTGATCGAGGCCCAGCGGCACGGACAGCAGCGCGGGACCGCCGTCCGGGCCCGCGGCGCAGAAGTTACCACACAGGGGCTGAGGTTCCACGTCACCATACCGGCCCGGGGAAAGTGGGCCACCAGCGTCATCGTGGTGCCGCTGGTCAACGGCCGGCCACCGGAAAAGCCCTTCCAGGAGGGCCAGCTGCCTGCCCGCCGGGAAGGGGTGCGCAGGCACCTTGACTGGGAAGAAGGAGTCCCGCGGCTCAGCATCGAGGACGTAGGCCTCCAGGAGCTGCTCAACCGGAGCCAGAGCGACCTCGGCGCCCTGCGCATCTTCGACGCACACCATCCTGACCGGGCTGCCGTGGCCGCCGGTGCACCATGGTTCATGGCCCTCTTCGGGCGGGATTCGCTGATTACGTCCTACATGAGCCTCATGGTCAACCCGAACCTGGCCCTGGGCACCCTGCAGACACTGGCCGGCATCCAGGGGAAGAAGGTGGATGTTGACTCCGAAGAAGAACCGGGCCGCATCCCTCATGAGGTACGCCTTGGGGTGACAGCCGGCCTGTCCCTTGGCGGCACGGCCTACTACGGGACGGCGGATGCGACCCCGCTCTTCGTGGCAATACTTGGTGAGTTAAGCCGCTGGGGACTGTCCAAGGATGTAATCCGGCCGCTGCTGCCGCACGCCGACCGGGCGCTGGAGTGGATCGAAAAGTACGGGGACCGGGACGGTGACGGGTTCGTTGAATACCTCCGGCCCAACGACCACGGCCTGGTCAACCAGGGGTGGAAGGACTCCTGGGATGGCATCAACTTTGCCGACGGAACAATTGCGGAGCCGCCGATCGCGCTGTGCGAAGTCCAGGCCTACGTTTATTCGGCCTACCTGGGCCGGTCGCTGCTGGCCCACTGGAGCGGCGACACCGCCCTTGAACAGCACTGGGCCGACCGGGCGGCGGCGTTCAAGGAAGAGTTCAACAAGAGGTTCTGGCTGCCGGACAAGGGATACTTTGCCGTGGCGCTGGACAAGGATAAGCGTCCCGTCGACGCGCTGACGTCCAATATCGGCCACTGCCTCTTCACCGGCATCGTGGACAAGGACAAAGCGGAGTCCGTGATGGAGCACCTGATGTCCCCGCAGATGTTCACGGGCTGGGGCATCCGCACCCTCGCCTCGGACATGGGCGCCTACAACCCGGTGAGCTACCACAACGGCTCAGTTTGGCCGCATGACACCGCCATGGTCGCCACCGGGCTGATGCGCTACGGATTCGTGGACGAGGCCAAGCGCGTGGCCCTGGGAATCTTCGATGCCGCCGCGCATTTCGACAACCGCCTGCCGGAACTCTTCTGCGGCTTCGACCGCGGAGAGTTCCCCGGCCCGGTGCCGTATCCCACAGCCTGTTCCCCGCAGGCGTGGGCCGCTGCAGCGCCGGTCCAGCTGGCCCGGATCCTGCTCCGTTTCGACCCCGTCTTCACCCGCGGGGTGGTGCACCTGGCTCCGATCCTGCCTGAGGCTGTCGGGAGGTTCCGGGCGGAAAACGTCCTGCTGGATACGTCCCGCGTGACCATCACCGCCTCGGGAACCCAGGGCGGTATAGAGGGGCTGCCGCCCGGGCTCAAGCTCCTGGCCGAACCGCGGCCGCCGCTGGCTTATCCGCCGGGCAGCCTGGCCTCGCATGGGCTCAACCAGCCAGGCGGCTGAGGGTTCAGGGGACAGCCCGTTCCATGACAAAGTCGTGCTCTACGGTGCTGCCCAACTGGAAGGACTTGGTCCCCACTTTGGCGAACCCGGACTTCTCGTAAAAACGGATGGCCCGGGCGTTCTGGCTGTTGACGCCCAGCCATGTTCCTGCCCCGCCCGCCGCGGCGGCCGCCTGCAGACTGGCGTGCATCAGCTCGGCCGCGGCGCCCAGCCCATGGTGCTCAGGATGGACGTAGCACTTGCTGATCTCCACGGACGGGAGCAGCGTGAGCACGGAGGCGACGTCCGGGTCCGCGGGCGGCCTGTTTACCAGGAGGCTGTAACCGTTCAGCCTGGCGCCGGAATCCAAAACCAGGACGGTGGTGTCCTGGTCGGCGAGGTACCGCTGGAAATGGCTTTCGCTGAGGGTATTGGCCAGGTGCGCTGCGATGTCCCCGGGCGACGACGACGGCGGGCAGGCGAGCGGGAAGGTGACGGCCGCCAGCTCAGCGAGCGCCCCGGCGTCGTCCGCTGTTGCCTTGCGGATGGTGTGGCCCATGGAAATGTTCCTTTATGTGAGTGTTGCAGTTTCCGGCGCCCAGTCCTCCGGAAGGGGCGCGGACGCAGGGGTGCTGCTCGTGACGTCGATGAAAGTGCCGTTGCGGATGGATTCGGTGATGGCGACCATGCTGTCGAGCACGTGGTAGCCGAGGTCTCCGGTGGCGCGGTGGGGTACCCCGGCGCGGATGGAGCGTGCCATGTCCAGCACGCCCATGCCGCGTCCGTTGGCGGGTCCGGTGGCGGCAACGGTGTTCCAGTCCTCGTCCCCGGTGCGCCAGAGCCTGATGTCCCCGGTGAAGTAGTTGGGGTCGGGCAGGGACAGGGTGGCTTCGGTGCCGGTGATTTCCACGAACCCCATGCGCACCCGCGGGGACTCGAAGGAGAAGACACTGTGCGAGGATGCCCCTGACTCGAACTGGGCCATGGCCGAGACATGGGTGGGGACTTCGACGGCGAACTCCTCGCCGGCCCTGGGGCCGGAGCCGATGACGCGCACCTCCTTGGCCTTGGAGCCGACGGCGGCCACCTTGCGGATGGAGCCGAACGCCTGGATGAGGGCAGTGAGGTAGTAGGGGCCCATATCGAAGAGTGGTCCGGCGCCGTGCTGGAACAGGAACGCCGGGTTGGGGTGCCACGATTCCGGGCCGGGGGTCTGGAAGGTGGTCATCGCCGTGAGCGGGGTGCCGATCTCCCCGCGCCGGATCATGCGGAGGGCTGTCTGCAGGCCTGCACCCAGAAACGTGTCCGGGGCGGTACCCAGTCGGATGCCGGCGGCGTCGGCAGCCTTGAGCAGGGCGTGGCCGGATTCCCGGTCAAGGCTGATCGGCTTTTCGGTCCAGACGTGCTTCCCGGCGTTGACGGCGGCCGTTGCCACTTCAACGTGTGCTGCCGGGATGGTCAGGTTGACGATGATCTCGACGTCGGGATGGTTCAGTGCCAGCTCCGGCGCACCCCATTCGGCGATGCCGTATTCCTTGGCGCGGGACTCAGCGGCCTCCTCGAAGAGGTCGGCGATGACGTGGACATTCAGGTCCGGGAACGTGGTGAGGTTGTCCAGGTACTGCTTGCTGATGACCCCGGCGCCGATGACGCCGACGCCGACCGGGCCCGTCTTCGCCGGCTGGTCGGTTGCGGGGGTGCTCATGCCTTGATCCCATCACCTGATGCGTTCAGGAAGGACAGGCTCTGGCTGATGCCCTCGAAGATGTCCCCGGCGTAGTCGTCGAACTCCACCACTCCGGTTTCCAATGATGCTGCTGCCGCGATCACGTCGATGACGGGGAGTTGGCCCTGGCCCGCCGGCTGCTGGGCCTTGGTGTCCGTGGTCAGGGGCCCGTCCTTGATGTGGATGAGCTTTACCCGGCCGCCCAGCCTGGTGAGGAGGTCAACCGGGTCCTGGCCGCCGACGGCCACCCAGTACGTGTCCACCTCCAGGACCACTTCCGGGTCCAGCAGGTCCGTGAAGTACTCCAGGGCTGTCCGGCCTTCGATGCTGGACTCCAGTTCCCACTGGTGGTTGTGGTAGCCAACCCGGATCCCGTACTCGGCGCCCTTTTTCGCGGCCGCGTTGAGTTTCGCGGCAGTGGCCTTGATATCGTCCGCATTCTTCCACTGCCCGGCCGGAATGTACGGCTCGATGACTGTGGTGATCCCGAGTTCCTTCGCTGCGGCGAAGATTTCGTCCTGGTCCTGGCTCAGCAGCGGAGCATGGCCGGAAGGAGCCGTGAGGCCGTTCGCCCGCAGTGCGTCACCAAGTTCCTTGGCTGTGGCCACGAAGTTGTAGGGCTCCACCTGGGTGAAGCCGATGTCCGCTACCTTCCGGATGGTGCCGGGCAGGTCCTCCGCGATGGCGTTGCGGAGGGTGTACAGCTGCAATGAATAGGACATTGTTCTCCTGGCGTCGTTGGGAGGTTCGAAGTGTGTCCGGTGTACTGCAAAGCTAAGGCACTTGGAGCGAACGTCAAAGGGCAACGTGCCCTTTTGGCGTTCAGGGCTATGGCTTCATGAGGACGTCAATGAATTGGGTCAGGCCGTCGGCCACGTCCACATCCTTGTCGTAGAGCCATTGCAGCTGCAGGCCGTCGGACACAGCGACGACCAGCCGGGCCAGGTCCCGTGCAGGCAGGTCGGAGCGCGCCGCGCCCGCGGCCTGCCTGCTCTCGATGTCGGCCGTCAGGACGTCGACGACCTCCGAATACCGGTCCTTGAAGTACCCGTGCGAATCGTGCCCCGGATCGTTGGCGGTGGCGGACGCCACGGCATACAGCGTGGTGAGGCCGGGTTCCTTGCGGTTCCGCTTGGCGGACTGGACCATCAGGGACAGTCCCCCTGCCTCCTCCATGGCCGCGAGGCTGCGGCGGTCCCGTTCGGCCAGTACGGCGGTCAGCAGTTCCTGCTTGCCGCGGAAATAGTGGAACAGTGTTGCTTCCTTCACGCCCACCCGCTCGGCAACACGCTTCAGGGCCGTGCCCTCAAAGCCTTCCGTGGCAAAGACATCGGTGGCTGTCTGGACGATTTGTTCGCGGCGTTCGGCGCCCTTTGCGTACTGGCCCCGCGGTTTGGAAGAAGGCATTGGGCCAGTGTATTTCACTGTCGGAATTAAAAATCTAGTCACACTCGGTTTTTGCCGCTACTATCTTTCCAGGACCCAACGGAGGGTCACTTTTTGTAGGAGGCATCGTGGCCGTTACGACCAACACCGAGGATTCTGCTGCGCTACCGGCAGGCAGAACTTCCAGCATTCCCGTCCCAGGCGCTCCCGTGCCGGGCGCACCCGCCAAAACTCCCCGCGCCTATGTCATCGGCATGCCGATTGCCAGCGCCGGCCTGTGGATGGCCGTCCTTGCACCCGCCCTGGTCGTCCTGGCCATCAAGGTCTCGGAAATCACGACGCCGGAAACCCGCGCCGGTGCACTCAGCCTGGTGGCCGGCGTCGGAGCCCTGACAGCACTGCTCGCCAACCCGTTCTTCGGCCGGCTGAGCGACCGCACCACGTCCCGGTTCGGCATGCGGAAACCCTGGATCGTGGGCGGTTCCATGGTGGGAATGGGGTCACTGGTCATCCTTGGCGCGGCCACCAACGTGGCAGGCGTGCTGGCTGCCTGGGTGATCGCCCAGCTCAGCTTCAACGCAGCGCTCGCCGCGCTGGTAGCCACCCTCCCGGACCAGGCCGCACCCGCCGAGCGCGGCCGCTTGTCCGGACTCATCGGGATGACGCTGCCGATCGGCCTGGTTGCCGCAGCGTACTTTGCCCAGCTGTTCGACAATGCATTCCAGATGGCCGTGGTGCCCGGAGCCCTGGGAACGGCGATCGCGCTTACCTTCGCCTTCACGTTCAAGGACCGGGTGCTGACCGAGAAACCAGTACCGCTGAACCTCAGGGAAGTAGCCGGGTCCTTCTATTTCAACCCCCGAACCTACCCCGGGCTGGGCTGGGCCTGGTTCACCAAGTTCCTCGTCTACATCGGCTACTGCGCCGGCCTCCTCTACCTGCCCTACTTCTTCGCCGACCACCTGCGCGTAGCGGAAACCGAGGTAGCCACCCTTGTCTTCCAGGCAACACTGGTCAGCTCCCTCGGCACGGTGGTTACCAGCTTCGCCGGCGGCTGGATCAGCGACCGGATCGGCAAGCGCAAGGCCATGGTCATCGCCTCCGCCGTCATCATGATGGCCGGCCTGGTGGTCATCGCCACCAGTACCACCACGGACCAGGTCCTGGTGGGCCAGGCAATCGCCGGCCTGGGACTGGGCTGCTTCGGAGCAGTGGACGTTGCCCTGATCACCGACCTTCTTCCCGGCAGCCAGAGCGAGAACGCCAAGACCTTCGGCGTCTTCAACATCGCCCAGGCGTTGCCGCAGTCCCTCGTCCCCGCCCTGGCGTTCCCCGTCATCACCCTCGGCGGCTATCCCGCCCTCTTCATCGGCGGGGCCGTCGTCGGCATCATCGGCGCCGTCCTCGTCGCCCGCATCAAAGGAGTCAAATAGATGCACCCCACGCTTTCCCCCGCCGTGACGGCACCCGCGGCCGGATCCCCGGACGCCGAGGCGCGCATCCGGGAACTTGCCGGGAGCCTTCCCCTGGAACAGCAGATCCAGCTCCTGACCGGCGCTGATGTCTGGGCCACCCATGCGCTGCCCTCCATCGGCCTCTCCCGTGTGGTCCTCTCGGACGGTCCGTCGGGTGTGCGGGGCGAAGACTTCGACGAGCGGCACGACTCGGTCTCGCTGCCGTCGTCGTCCGCCCTCTCTGCCACCTGGAGCGTGGAGGTGGCGCACCGCTATGGGCAGGTCCTGGGCCAGGAGGCGCGGCGCAAGGGTGTCCACGCGGTCCTCGGCCCCACCATCAACCTGCACCGCTCACCGCTGGGCGGCCGGCACTTCGAATGCATGAGCGAGGATCCCCGCCTCACTGCCACGCTTGCGGCGGGCTACGTGGCCGGCGTGCAGTCGGTGGGCGTCGGTGCCACTCCCAAGCACTACCTCGCCAACGAGGCCGAGACGGACCGGTTCACCGCGGACTCAGTGGTGGACGAGCGCCCGCTGCGCGAACTGTACCTCGCCGCGTTCGAAGACGCCGTCACCGAAGCGCGCGCCTGGCTGGTGATGAGCTCCTACAACTCCATCAACGGCACCACCGCCAGCGAAAACGATCTGCTGAAAACGCCGCTGTCCACCGAGTGGGGCTTCGACGGCGTTGTCGTCTCGGACTGGACCGGCGTTCGGTCGGTGGACGCAGCAAACGCGCACCAGGACCTGGAGATGCCGGGGCCGGTAGGCCACTGGGGCCCCAAGCTGCTCGCCGCCGTTAATGATGGCCGGGTCAGCCGGGCCGCCATCCTCGAAAAGGTCATCCGGATCCTCCGCCTGGCTGCCCGCGTCGGTTCGCTGGACTCTGTTGCCCCCGCCGTCACGGAACTTCCGGCTCCCCTCAACGCCGCCGCCGTCGCACGTGAAGTGGCCGTCCGGGGTGCTGTCCTGGTTCGCAACCGGGACGGGCTGCTCCCGCTCGACCCGGCGTCCCTGACCAGCGTTGCGGTCAGCGGACACAACGCCGAGGAAGCCCGCACCCAGGGCGGCGGCAGCGCCACCGTGATGCCCAAGTACACCATTTCGCCGCTCCAGGGACTGCGGGAGGTGCTGTCGGAGGACGTCACTGTGACCTATGCCCGCGGCGCCAAAGTCGCGGAAGGCCTGCAGGCCTTCCCGCGGACCTCACTGCATAACCCGGTCTCCAACGTTCCCGGCATCCGGGTGACCTTCCTGGCCGGGGACGGCTCGGAAATTTCCGGTGAGGACCGGCTGGCGTCGCACCTGATCTGGTTCGGCGTCGGCATTCCGGACGGCGCTGCCGCCATCCGCATGGAAGCTGACTGGACGGCGCCCACCGCCGGCGTCCACCACCTGGGCGTGGGCACCGTGGGGCACATCCGGCTTTCCTTTAACGGCGAGGAGGTGTTCAACGCCGGGATCGAGGACGACACCGACGTGCTTGGAGCTGCCCTCTTCGACCCGCCCAAGACCGTCCACCCGGTGGAAACCGCCGCGGGTGAAGCGGTCCGGGTCGAGGCCGTCTACCAGCTGCCCGAGCAGCAGGTGATCCCCTTCACCGCCATCCTCCTGGGCGAGGAGACCGTCGTCGCGGACCCGCAGGCGGAGATCGACGCCGCCGTGGAAGCCGCAAAGGCCGCCGACGTCGCCGTCGTGGTGGTCGGGACCAACGCGGCCATCGAATCCGAGGGCTTCGACCGCAAGGACCTCGACCTGCCCGGATACCAGAACCAGCTGGTGGAGGCCGTTGCCGCCGTCAACCCGCGCACCGTTGTGGTGGTGAACTCCGGCTCGCCCGTCCTCATGCCCTGGCTGGACAAGGTGGGAGCGGTCCTGCTCGGCTGGTTCGGCGGCCAGGAATTCGGCCGCGCCATCGCGGACATCCTGACCGGCGCCGAGGAGCCGGGCGGCCGCCTGCCCACCACCTGGCCGGCAGCGCTCGAGGACGTGCCCGTCCTGGACACCACGCCGGTGGATGGCAAGGTGGTCTACTCCGAGGGGATCCACGTGGGCTACCGCGCCTGGCTCAAGCAACAGTCCGAAGGCGGCGCGGCCCCCGCCCTGCCGTTCGGTTACGGCCTGGGCTACACCAGCTTCGAGCTGTCCGCCCCCCATGCGCCGCAATCCGTGCCGGCCGGCACTGACGTGGTGGTCCACGTTCCGGTCCGCAACACCGGCAGCCGCTCCGGACGCGAAGTGGTGCAGGTCTACCTGGAACGCGCGGAATCCGCGGTGCAGCGCCCTGTCCGCTGGCTGGCCGGCTATGCCGGAACGCACCTCGCACCAGGGGGAACGGGGAACGTCGAGATCCGGATCCCGGCACGGTCCTTCGCCCATTACGACGGCGGCTGGCAGTTCGAGCCGGGCACGTTCCGGATCCTGGTGGGCCGGCACGCGGCCGACGACTTCCAGGCCCTGGAGGTCGAACTCCGCTAGGAGAGGGTGCGGATGGGGGACCCCGCCAGCCAGGCGGTGACATCCTCGAAGGCGCCGCCGTAAAACTGCCGGTAGCTCTCTTGGGTGACATACCCAAGATGCGGCGACAGGACAGTGTTCGGCGCGGCCAGCAGGGGGTGTCCGGCGGGCAGGGGTTCCTCATCAAACACGTCCAGGGCAGCGCCGCGGATCCAGCCCTGGGTGAGCGCCCGGATCAGGGCGTCCTGGTCCACCAGCGGTCCGCGGGCCGTGTTGACCAGGATGCCCTCGGGCCCGAGCAGGCGCAGTTCCGCTTCCCCGACGGTGTTCCTGGAGCGTTCGGACAGCCGGAGGTGGAGGGTGGCCACGTCCGCCAGCCGGAACAGCTCATCCTTGGACACAAGCCGTGCCCCGGCCTCCGCCGCCGCCTCGGCCGGAAGGTTCTGGCTCCATGCCACCACGTCCATGCCGAACGCCTGGGCATAGCCGGCTATGCGGCGCCCGATCTTCCCGAGGCCCACAATTCCCAGCGTCTTCCCGGCCAGCTCAAAACCGACCGTGGACTGCCATTCACCGGCGCGCAGCGAGTTCTCTTCGGCCGGCAGGTGCCGTGCGGCGGCGAGCAGCAGCGCCCAGGTCAGTTCAGGCGCGGCTGTGGGGGAGCCGGGCGTGCCGCACACCGTGACCCCGTGCTCTGTGGCAGCTGCCACGTCGATGGAGGCGTTGGCCATCCCGGTGGTCACCAGCAGTTGGAGGGCGGGCAGTTTTTCGAACACGCCTCGGGGGAACGCCGTTCGCTCCCGCATGGCGATAACGATGTCCACATCCGCCAGGGCGGAGACCAGGGCGTCCTGGGTGGCGAAGGGCTTCCGGAAGGTGGTGACGGTGACGCCCTCGGCTTCCAGCGCGGACCAGTCGGCGAAACCGTGTGCAACGTCCTGGTAGTCGTCGAGGATGGCAAGGCGGTGCGGCATGGCGGTGTCCTTCGTCCCGGAGTTCGTGGCGTGATGTTCATCGTATGGCAGGCGGCCGCTCCGGGTGCCGGAACCTCCGCGGTGGCGGGGCGTGATAGCAATGGGAGTGATGAAACCGCTGCTTGCCCCGTCCGCCGCATGAGCGGCCGGATCCTTTCCCGTTTTCCCAACAGCTGGATCCTGCTCGCCTGCATAGGCCTGCTGGCGTTGAACCTGCGGGGCCCGTTCGTGGCCGTTGCCCCGGTGGTGGGCCCGATACAGGCTGAGCTGGCCTTTTCCCCTGTCGTCCTGGGCCTGCTGACCAGCATCCCCGTCCTTTGCTTCTCGCTCGCGGCCCCGCTGGCTTCCCTTGCAGCGCGGAAATTTGGCGCCGAGTTCGCCGTCTCGTTGACCATCCTGGGCGTGCTGGCAGGCGTGCTGGTCCGCTCGGCGGGCGGACCCTCGCTGGTGGTGGCGGGAACCGTGCTCATCGGCCTCGCCATCACGGTGGGAAACATTGCCGCCCCGCTGATCATCAGGCGCGACTTCGCGCCTGCCCGGCAGGGGACCGCGATGGGCATCTATACCGCGGCCCTGAACATCGGCTCCTTCCTGACCTCGGTGGTCACCGCGCCACTCGCTGCCCTCACCGGGTGGAGGTTTGCGCTTGGTTCTGTTGCCGTCGTCGCGGTTGCGGCCATCGTGGCTTGGACCCTGGCAGTGGGCCCCCGCAGCGCGTTCCTCACCGCCCCCGCGGACACCCGGCAGGGCGTCAAGCTGCCGCCGGTGAGCGGATCCGGCTGGATCACCGTGGGACTGACCGCAGGCTTCGGCGGGCAGGCGTTCTCCTACTACGGGGTAACGGCCTGGCTGCCGAGCTACTTGCACGACGAGTTGGGAATGAGCGCCGCGGAGGCCGGCGCCGCTTCCTCGATCTTCCAGATCCTGGCCATTGTGGGCGGCCTCGGTGTGCCGTTCGCCGCCAAATATTGGAATACGACGGCGGTGGCGGTCACCTTGGGTGCTCTGTGGACCACCGTGCCGGCCGGGCTGCTCCTTGCGCCGCAACTCTGGTGGCTGTGGTCCCTTGCCGGCGGGATCGCCCAGGGTGGCGGCATCACGGTCATTTTTATCGCCATCATCAAGCTGGCGCGGGACCAGGCATCCGCGGGCCGGATGTCCGCCACCGTGCAGGGCCTTGGCTACGCGCTCGGCGCGGTGGCGCCCCCGCTTGTCGGCTTCGTGCACGACGCCACCGACTCCTGGGCTCCGGCGCTGCTGGTCATCCTCGCTTCGGTCCTGACGTTCTTCCTCGCCACCACCCTTTCCGTGCGGAAGGTGCCGCGCGGGCGCTGAGGCGCAAAGGCGACGTCCCGCCGTCGTACCCTGCATCAAGCACCCCGATGCGCGCTCACTTTCCTGAAAAGAGTGAGCGCGCATCGGGGGGTTACCCGCTACAAGAGAGGGTTAAGTTCCGTCGCCGGGCCGGCGCTCCGGATTTCGGAGGGGCCTGTTG
>NZ_BAAHNO010000051.1:0-5343 GCF_054656615.1 Arthrobacter sp. AD-310
CCGGAGCTCTGTTCCGGCGCCGGCGCGGGGGCGCCGCACGCGGCGACGGCGAGCACCGAGGCCGCGCCTAGCGCCCCGATAAGGCTGCGCCTGTGCAGGATGGGGCCTTGGTTCCTGATGTGGTCTTTCACGACATCTCCTTTGATACGTCTGGGGTTGGAATTTGAGGTTTTGTGGCGTGGATAGTGGCTGCGTGCCCGGCCGCGGCGTTTTACGGCTGGACGCTCCAGATGTGGAATGCGGGGCCGTCCGAGGGGAACTGGCCGCCAGGCACGAGCTCGGGCCCGCCGGTCAGGCTGGTTGCGGCAAAGAGCGACTGAACCGGTTCATGGTTTCCACGGGTGATCTGGACCAGCAACGTCTCCTCTGGCAGGGCACGCTCGAAGATGATCGTTTCCTCGGCCGCGTGCAGCCAGCGCAGCCCGCCGCGCCGCAGCGCCCGATACTGCCGACGCAGCCGGACGAGGTCCTTGTAGATGGACAAGGTGCCTAGATCCCACCTGGCCTGATCCCAAGGGAAGGGGATCCGGGCCGCTTCCATGTTCAGCCCTTCCAGCCCGATTTCGTCCCCTGCGAAGATCATGGGAACGCCGGGCAGGGTCATCATGAGTGCCGCTGCCAGATGCTGCCTGTCTGCTCCGGCCACGGAGCGGAAGCGTGCAGTGTCATGGGAGTCGATGAGGGTGAAATTGTGCTGGAATGACTGCCACGGGATCCGTGCCGAAAAGTGGCGGACCACCTCGGCCAGGTCCTCCCCGCCGTACTGCGGAATCGGACCCGGTACGCCCCAGAACTCCTCGAACCGCTCGCGCGCGAGCCAGGACCAGGCGGGCCGGGTGAAGCCCGCATAGGACATGGTGCCGTGCCAGCCGTCGCCGAGCAAGGTTTCGGAGGCGTCGAACTGGTGTTCGGCTATCAGCAGTTTATCCGCGCCCATGGTTGCCCGCGTCCTGCTTGCCACCAGCTGGTTCAGTTCCACTCCCCCGTACCTGCCGGCAGACTGGGCGACGTCCACCCTCCAGCCGTCCAGGCCGAACTCCTGAATGTAGCGGGCGATAACGGATTCCGGCCCGTCATACAGCCGGCGGCGCAGTTCGCCGGAGCGGTGGTCGAACTTGGGAAGGGACTTGGCGCCAAGGAACGTGGCGTACGATCCGTCGCTGCGGTCAAAGTAGTAGAAACCCGCCTCGGGACTTGCGGGGTTGTCCCGGCCCTGCTGGAACCACTCATGTCCGTCCCCGGAGTGGTTCAGTGTGATGTCGCCGATGACTTTCATGTTCCGCCGGTGCGCTTCCTCGGTGAGGGCCCTGAGTGCCTCATCGCCACCCAGCAACGGGTCCACGTGGTCGAAGGTCGTGGCGTCATAGCGGTGGTTCGACTGCGAGGGGAAGAAGGGGGTGAGGTAGATCAGGTCGGCGCCGAGCGCGGCGATGTGGTCCAGCTTGTCCCGGACTCCCCAGAGGTCGCCGCCGAACAGCTGAGTCAGTGCCTCCGGGGTGCCGTGCGGAATGGGATCGCTCCACCTGGCGGGCCGGGCCCAGCCGGGCGGGGTGTGGCGGGACTGCCCGGAGTTGTGGAAGCGGTCGGGAAAGATCTGATAGGCGATCGAGTCGGCGCCCCACGTGGGCGGCGGAGCATGGGTGGTAAGGACGAAGTCGGTGGCATCCGGGACTTCCCGGCCTGCCACACCGGCCGCTGTCAGCCACTGCTGTGCCCTGCCGGACTGCAGGAGGAAGCGGTACCGGGTGACTGGGTTGCGGACTTCCACGGTTGCCCGCCACCAAATTTCCTGGTCCCGCGTCACCCGGTCCACCACCGCTTCGCGGTAATGGGGTTCCCCGTCGGGGGTAGTCCGCACGAACACCCGACCGATGGGGGCGGAGGCGTCGGTGCGAATGTAGACTGTGACGCTCTCACCGAGTTGCGGGTGCGGATTGGTCACGTATAGTGCTGAACCGTCATGATGGGGCAGCGCGTTGCCCACTGTTTCAAACTGTTTCATAATTGTTCCAAGAGATAGGCCCGTACAACGCCCGGGTAGCAGGATTTGCGGCAGAATCGAGTTTACTTTCGCCGAAGTAAGCGCCGCAACGTTTCTGAAACATGTTTCTAAGAAAGGGGGGAAGCCGTTGCAGAAATCTGTCCGGCAGATAGCCAAGGAGATCGGAGTCAGCCCGGCTACGGTAAGCCGGGTCCTGAACAACAAGGCCGGGGTGGCCGAGGGTACCCGTGAGACCGTGCTGCGCGCCGTGGGCGACAGGGGTCTTCTGCTGCCCAAGGGCGGCAACGTCCCGGAGCCGTTCGTCGGGATCATCGTCCCCGAACTGGAGAACCCTACGTTCGGCGTCCTTGCCTCAGCGATCGAAAAACGCCTGGCGGCATACGGGGTGACAGCCCTGATAGGAAGCTCCACCCTTGAGGGGCTCACGGAGATGGACTACATCGCCACACTCATGCGCCGCAACATCCAGGGCCTCGTGCTGGTTTCAGGACAACATGCGAACCCGTCGGCGGACCAGAGTATCTACTGGGAGCTGCACCGGCAGGGCATGCCGATGGTGCTGGTGAACGGGCAGGTCCCCGGCCTCGCGGTACCCACCGTTGTCGCCGATGAAGCTGCAGGCGCCCAACTCGCCGTTGACCACCTCGCCGAGCTTGGCCACGAACGCATTGCGCTGGCCGGCGGGCAGGCGTACCTCCGCCCCTCCCAGAATCGGCTGGCAGGATATTGCCGTGCCATGCGCCGCCGGTTCGGCCGCGTGGACGACCGCCTGTACACCGAGACCATTTACTCGGTGTCGGGGGGCCATGCGGCTGCACGGAAGCTCCTCTCCGCCGGGACCACTGCGATTATCACCGGCAGTGATCTGATGGCTCTCGGTGCGGTAGCCGCCGTCCGGGAGGCCGGGCTGTCCGTTCCGGCGGACGTCTCGGTGGTCGGCTACGACGATTCATATCTGGCCAGCCACAGCAGCCCGTCCCTGACAACGATCAGGCAGCCGTTGCCTGAAATGGCGAGCGTAGTGGCGACTTCCCTTTGGGAGCAGCTGCAGGGCTACCGCACGCCGGACTTTGACCACGTCTTCCCGTTGACACTTGTGGCACGGGGCTCCACGGCAGCAGCACCCGTGGCACTGACCGCCAAATAGCCAGTTGGCGGTCTGGAGAAGGTGCAGCCGGGCGATAAATTGGTCCACCGCCGGGGCAGCGGCAGCTCCCCGCCGCCGCCCGCCGGACGACCTGACGTGGCGGCTCGCGCACCCGCCCGGGTGCCGCCGTCGTACGCCCTTTTTGCCCCAGCAGACCGGCGCGCCGGCCCCGGAACAGCAGGCCCGGGCCCAAACGTTGATCCTGTATGAACAGGCGCGTTGCCTTGCCCGCTTTGGTGCTCGTGGCTGCGATCGTGGTGGCAGCCGGACTATATCTGTTCCAGCCATGGCGAATCTTCACCAGCTCAACTGTCACCGAGGACGTTCCCGTCGCCGCGGGGCCCGCCGCGACACCCTCGGAATCCGCGGTCACGTCCCCGGGAGCGGAGGCAACGGGACCACCGACCACGCCCGCGCCCGCCGGGCCGAGGGAACTCGCAACAGGCCAACTCATCAGCCACGAACACGCCAGCTCGGGAACCGTGCGGATCCTTGAGCTCGCCGACAGCAGCCGCATCCTCCGGTTCGAGGGCCTCGACACCTCGGACGGTCCGGACCTGCGGGTCTGGCTCACCGACGCACCGGTCATCGAGGGACTCGCCGGCTGGCATGTGTTCGACGACGGCGCGTACCTTGATCTGGGCGCGCTCAAAGCGAACAAGGGCGACCAGAACTACGTGATTCCGGTTGACGCGGTGCTGGCCGACTACAGCTCCGTCAGCATCTGGTGCGCCCGGTTTACCCTGTCCTTCGCAGCCGCGGAACTGAAAACGCAACCGGCCTAGCGACCCGCCAAGCCCTTCGCGTAGGCGGCCTGGCCGATGTGCTGCAGGCAATCGGCGAGGGTGCTGACCAACCGGACGCCGAGGGTGACCGGCGGATCCCAGCGCCGGTCCACTATCCTGTCGAGGTCCGCGTCGGTGAGGGTCTCGAGGAAACCGGCGGTCTGCCGGTGCACGGCGTCGTAGTACTCCACCAGCAGCCCTGCGTCCGCCTGCACCGCGTCCACCTGCTCCGTCGTGTGGCCGTACCCGGTGTCCCGCCCGGACAACGGCAGGCCGAACCGGTCTTTGAACCCCTGCGATATCCCAACCTGTTCCAGGCCGGCAGCGGCGGCCACCTGTGCGTCCTCCACGCGGCCCAGGTGCCAGACCAGCCAGGCAATCGAGTTGCCGGTGCCGTTCGGCCGTTCAGCCAGCATCCCGCCGTCGAGCCCTTCCAAAGTGCCTTCCACCGTCTCCCGGATCCTGCCGAAGGCGTCCAGCAGCAACTCGCCCGTCTTCACGCGGATACTTCCATGAATGCCATGGGTGCACTCTTCCACGCCGGTTCCGGTGCGGACAAGGGGCCCGCAGCCTCGGCACCCGGCCGGGTGCCGCCGCCGTCGTGTACCACCGGACGGAAGGGCCGACAACGGCTGGCCCTCCCCTGTCTGCTGCCGGAGCGCAGGAAGGGGGCTACCCCTCCGTTGACTGCCGTCCCTCCTCCGCCGTGGAATTAATGTGGCTCCAGCAGCAGCGGAAGCCACATCCACCGAGGCGGCCGCCGCTTTCCCAGGCTGCCTGAATATTGGAGGTCCACCATGGGACAGGCACGTGAGGTCATGGATCGGCTGATGACGGCCATGAATTCCAAGGACAAGGACGGGTTGGCGCGCTGCTACGCGGGCGACGCCGTCGCTTACACCCCCGACCAGGGGGAAATCAGGGGCAGGGATGCCATCAGCAACTATCTCTTCGGCCTGTGGGAGGCTATGCCGGACGTCCGGTATGAGCACACCGCACGTCATGAGGCGGGGGACGTGGCGATCGACGAGGGCGTTGTGGTGGGAACCAACACCGGCCCGCTCGAGCTTGCTACTGGACACAGAATGCCGGCCACGGGCAAGCAGCTGCGGATCAGGAGCTGCGACGTGGCCACGGTGGAGGGCGGCGAGATCACTTCCCACCGCTTCTACTTCGACCAAGTGGAGTTCCTGTCCCAGCTTGGGCTGATGCCGGAGATGACCACGCACTGACGCTGGGTCATCTCCTGCGGCTTTTCCCTCGCGACCGCTCATTTCCCGGGGGGTTTCTGGTTGTTGGGTGTTAAATGCGGGAGGCCCCAACCAGTGGTGGTTGGGGCCTCGACCTGATGTTTTGTCCGGCGGTGTCCTACTCTCCCACACCCTCCCGGGTGCAGTACCATCGGCGCT
>NZ_BAAHNO010000052.1:0-1258 GCF_054656615.1 Arthrobacter sp. AD-310
GGCAGGTTCAAGGGGTCGTTGCAACACCTGAGTGATTGGGGTGTTGTTGTGGGTTTTGGTCGGCCTGAGCTGTTGCATTCGGTGGTGCGGGTTTTCTGGGAGGCGCGGTCTTCTGGGGCATCTGATGAGGTGGCGGCGGCGGTGGCCGGTATGTCTCTGTCTGCGGCCCGGTTGATCGTCCGTCAGCATGGTGGGGTGGATCCTGCGAAGAAGCCCCCGTGCGGGCGGTTCCTGTCCTTCGATGAGCGCGAGTTGATTGCCGTCTGGCGGGCCGCCGGGTGCGGCGTGCGGGAGATCGGTCGGCGTTTGGGCCGGAGCCCGTCCACTGTCAGCAGGGAGCTGGGCCGGAACATCCGGAACGGGGGCAACCGTCCGTACCTGGCGTCCTCGGCGCAGAACCGTGCGCAGAAGCTGGCGCGCAGGCCTAAGACCCGGAAACTGGCTTCCAACGAGGCCCTGGCACTCTACGTCGCCGGAATGCTGACCGCCAGGGAACGGTTGTCCCCGGAACAGATCAGTGCCCGGCTGCGGATCGACTTCCCCGATGATGAAAGCATGCGCATCAGCCCCGAGACGATCTATCAGTGCATCTACATCCAGGGCCGCGGCGGGCTGAGAGCCGAGCTCGCCGCTGCCCTGCGCACCGGCCGGGCCGTGCGGCAGCCAAACCGGCGCGCGGGCATGCGAAGGCCCCGGGTCCCGAAAGAGTTGTTGATCAGTGAACGCCCCGCGGAAGCCGACGACCGGGCCGTGCCCAGTCACTGGGAAGGCGACCTGATCATCGGAACCCCCGGAACCGGTGCGATCGGAACACTCGTGGAACGCAGCAGCCGCTTCGTGATGCTCCTGCACCTACCCAACGGACATACCGGCGAGCAGGTGCTGGCCGCCATCCAGGAAACCCTTCCCACCCTGCCGGCCCAGTTGCGCCGGTCCCTGACCTGGGACCAAGGCGCTGAGATGGTCGGCATTCACGAACGCGTGAAGATTGCCACCGGCGCCGAGGTCTACTTCTGCGATCCTCACTCGCCCTGGCAACGCGGCACGAACGAGAACACCAACGGACTCCTGCGACAGTACTTCCCTAAAGGCATGGACCTCACCACCGTCACCCGCGCAGACCTCGACTACGCCGCCGCAGGACTCAACGGACGCCTACGCAAAACCCTCGGCTGGAAAACACCCGCACAAGCCCTCCAGCAAATACTGGAAGAATCAGCAGCCTAGAACGTGTTGCAACGACCACTTGAATCCGCCC
>NZ_BAAHNO010000053.1:0-530 GCF_054656615.1 Arthrobacter sp. AD-310
TTCCTACGTCCTTCTTCGGCTCCTAATGCCAAGGCATCCACCGTGTGCTCTTAAAAACTTGACCACAAAGATCAAAAACATTTTCTCGAGAGAACCACAAAAACCGTCCACACCCAACAACACCACCCACAAAGAGCAGTACCATCACGCGCGGCCAGATCCAGGTTCTAATATCTTGGAAATTGCTTCTTATACAAGATGCTCGCGTCCACTATGTAGTTCTCAAACAACAACCCCACACCACACACCCCACACACAAACATGCATGATCGGTACGGCAGGGAAACCAGAAACAAAGCACCGGAACAGCCCCCACAAAGAGGAACCCACCCCGGTCCTGTTGCCTCAGGACCCAACAGTGTGCCAAACGATTCACCCGGGACAACGATCCAGCCGCTTTCCAGAACCACAAAGGTTCGTACTCACAAGCCGGTCCGTGCCACCAGGCACCTATTTGTTGATATTCCACCCATGAGCACCCGCCACGAAACATTCGTCCGTGCAACGGGCATTCTCCTGACAACACCACC